>JANXVR010000145.1 GCA_025351565.1 Actinomycetes bacterium | reverse complement strand
GGTGGCTCCCGTAACGGCGGAGCGGTGATGGCGGGACGGATCCGGCAGGACGACATCGAGCAGGTCAAAGAGCGCACGAACGTGGTGGCGCTGGTCGGCCAGTACCTGAGCCTCAAGAAGTCGGGCCATGACTCCTTGTCTGGCCTGTGCCCGTTCCACCAGGAGAAGACCCCCTCGTTCAGCGTGAGCCCGTCCAAGCAGGTCTTCTACTGCTTCGGCTGCGGGAAAGGGGGCGACGCCATCACCTTCCTCCGCGAACTCGAGCACCTCACCTACGTTGAGGCGGTGGAGCGCCTGGCCGAACAGGCCGGGGTCACCCTTCGATACGAGGGTGACTCGCCTGCCGAGCGGCGGGCGGCGCAGCGCCGGGCCGCGCTGGTCAACGCGAACGAGGAAGCGGCCAAGCTCTTCGCCGCGATGCTGGCCGACGGCCGCGAGGCCGAGGACGCACGCACCTACGTGGAAGAACGTGGCATCCTGCTCGAGACTGCAGAGGCGTTCGGGATCGGGTTTGCCCCGGGGTACGCCGACTTCCTCCTGCGCCGGCTCTCGCAGTCGTTCGGTCCGGAAGTGCTGCTGGAGGCGGGGCTCGCCACGCGCGGGGACGACGGGACGGTCCGCGACCGGTTCCGCGGACGCATCACGTTCCCGATCCACGATCTCCAAGGCCACGGGATCGGGTTCGGCGCCCGGATCCTGCCGAGCGACGCGCGCGCGGGGGAGCAAGCCAAATACCTCAACACCGCCGAAACGCCCATCTACCGAAAGAACGAGGTCCTCTACAACATGCACCGCGCGCGGCCGGCGGTGAGCCGCAGCGGCGAGGTGTTCGTGGTCGAGGGCTACACAGACGTCATCGCACTGGTTCAGGCGGGGATCGACAACGCCGTCGCCACCTGCGGGACCGCGCTCGGCGAGGGTCACTTCCGCCAGCTGTCGCGGTTCGCGCAGCGAGCGGTGCTCGCGTTCGATTCGGACGAGGCCGGTGCGCGGGCGGCCGAGCGGGCGTTCGCGTTCCAGGAGCAGTACCCCGTCCAGGCCGTGGTCATGATCATCCCGCAGGGCTTGGACCCGGCGGATTTCGTTTCCCAGCACGGCGCGGACGCCGTCCTGGAGGCGGCGAAGCAGGCACGGCCGCTGGTCGAATACATGGTGCGACGTACCATCGGCCGGCACGACCTGTCCACGGTGGAAGCACGGTCCTCGGCCGTCGCCGAGGCCCTTCCCATCCTGGAGCGCCTCACCGACCCCATCCGCCGGAGCGAATACGCCCACCTGTTGTCGGACCTGGCGAGCGTGTCGGAATCCTCGGTCATGGAGGCGCTGGACCGCAAGCTCGGTGGCCGCCCACGGGAGGTCGCCAAGACCCTCAAGCGAACGTCGGCCCGAGAGAAGGTCGAGCGCGAGATGTTGAAGATCCTGGCCCGCGATCCCGGGTCCTACGCCACCTACAGCGGCCTGCTGTCCGAGGATCACTTCCACGGCGCGGTCAATCGCGCGGCGCTGGCCGCCTTGCGCGGGGTGAACGGCAACCTCGACGTCCTCACCGGCGGCGAGGATCCGCAGTTGGCCGCATCGATGTCCATGCTGGCGGTAGAGCCGCTAGACGGTGACCCGACCCCCGAGTACGCCTACGACGTGTGGGCGCGCCTGCAGGAGTTCCTGCTGAAGGGGCGTTCGGAGGTGCTTCGCATGGAGCTCCAGAAGCTCAATCCCACCACCGACGCCAGCTACGACGAGCGGTTCCGGGCGCTGGTGGAGACCGATGGCGAACTCCGTCGCCTCCGCGACAAGGAACGTGACGGATGAGGCGTCCCTGGGGCGCCAGGGTCGCAGGCCGCGACGTTTCGTACACTCTGGCCACCGTGCTGAAGACCCCCCGGACGCCTCCCCAGGAGTTGCATTGACAGAAGCGGCGCGAGAGCTCGTCAGCCTGGACGAAGTGAAGGAAACGATCACCGCCCGCGGGCGCGAGCGGGGGTTCGTTACCTCCGAGGACCTGCTGGAGGCCGTCCCGGTCGAGGACTTCACCCCCGAGCAGGTCGAGGAGTTCCTCACCCAGGTGCAGGAGCACCTCAGCACCGAGGGCATCGAGGTCATCGAGGTCCCCGGCGAGGAGACCGACGCCGCCACGCAGGTCCGCATCGAGGTCGACCTCCTCAAGGCCCCGACGAACGACCCCGTCCGGATGTACCTCAAGGAGATCGGCAAGGTCCCGCTCCTTAACGCCGCACAGGAGGTGGACCTGGCTCGGCGCATCCAGTCCGGCGAGCTCTCCACCGCCATGCAGCTGGAAGTGCAGAGCAACGGCAAGCCCGACCCCAAGGCGCTGAAGTTCATCGTGCAGAAGGTCTGGGAAATCCGCGACCACCAGACGAACGCCTTCGGTAAGGTCAGCGGGATCGGCCGGGAGAAGATCGCCAAGACCTACCGGCCCAAGACCGACGCCGAACTCGAGGATTGGCTCCACCGGGTCGAACGCGACGGCCAACTGGCCAAGAAGAAGCTCATCGAGGCGAACCTGCGGCTGGTGGTCAGCATCGCCAAGCGCTACGTGGGCCGGGGGATGTTGTTCCTGGACCTTATCCAGGAGGGCAACCTGGGCCTGATCCGGGCCGTCGAGAAGTTCGACTACGACAAGGGGTTCAAGTTCTCGACGTATGCCACCTGGTGGATCCGCCAGGCGATCACCCGGGCCATCGCTGACCAGGCCCGCACCATCCGCATCCCCGTGCACATGGTCGAGACCATCAACAAGCTCGTCCGGGTGCAGCGGCAGTTGCTGCAGGACCTGGGCCGCGAGCCCACGCCGGATGAGATCGGCAAGGTCATGGGCATCCCCGCGGAGAAGGTCCGTGAGATCCAGAAGGTCAGCCAGGAGCCGGTGAGCCTGGAGACCCCCATCGGCGAAGAGGAAGACTCCCACCTCGGCGACTTCATCGAAGACGCGGACGCCGTGGTGCCCGTGGACGCCGCCAGCTTCATCCTCCTCCAGGAGCAGCTCGAGTCGGTCCTGCACACCCTCAGCGAACGAGAGAAGAAGGTCATCCAGCTCCGCTTCGGCCTGGCCGACGGACATCCGCGAACGCTCGAGGAGGTCGGCCGCGAGTTCGGCGTCACGCGCGAGCGGATCCGCCAGATCGAATCGAAGACCCTCTCGAAGCTCCGCCACCCCAGCCGGTCGCAGAAGCTCCGCGACTATCTGGAGTAGTTGGGCGCTGGGCCCTCGGGCTCAGTTCCAGGCTGCGTCGTCATCCTGTTCGCCCAACCGGTTTCGGATGGCACTACGCGTGCGGCGGATCGCCTGAAGGCTCTTCCCGGTCGCCTGATCTGCGAGCCGCTGCGCCTGGCCTTGGACCAACCGGAGGCCGGGGGAGGAAGCAGCCGCCAGCCGCTGTGGTCCGTGCACAACGTCGGGGTCGTCCTCATGCATCTTGGTGGCCATCTTGTAGCCGAGGATGGCACCGACGGTGAGGATCACGAGGGTTCGAAGTCTGCGCATCGGAGAGGGAGTTCCTTTCTGTTGGCGGGGGAGCAGCCTACCGCGGGGACCGGGCCGTGTGCAGGCGCGACAAGGGCCGCTGGTAGACTGCGCAACGCCATTCCGGGGTAGCTCAATCGGCAGAGCGGCGGACTGTTAATCCGTAGGTTGAGAGTTCGAGTCTCTCCCCCGGAGCTACCCTTTCTGCAGGTGAGAAGGCACGACTCAGCGGGTGTCCACGCCCCGCGCGCCCAAGGAGTCCGCAGAAAGTCCGCGGGAGAATCCGTCGAGCGCATCTCCGAGGGCATCCAAGTCATCCTTGAACAGATGGCCGTAGACGCTCAGGGTGAACGCGACCGACGCGTCGCCGAGGACCTGCTGGACGGCCTTGGGAGACCACCCTGCGCTGATCATGCGCGCTGCAGCCGAGTGCCGGAGGGCATGTAATCCGGTGTGCTGTAGTCCTGCCTGCGAGAGCAGCGGCATCCAGACGGTGGGCCTGAAGCGTGAATACCGGAGCGGTAAGCCACGCGATGAGGTGAAGAGCAGCGCGTCACCCGCCGAACCGATTCCTTCCATGCGGCGTGCCAGCAGTCGATGCTCCGCGGGGAGTGGGTCGGGAACGTTCGGCGGAGCCTGGAGGCCGCGATCGCCGCGTTGGACGGTCGGACCGAGGAGGCGGGTGCGATCTACGCCGAAGCACTCAAGAGTTGGCGGACCCTACAGTTGCCATTCGATCACGCGATGACGGTGGTCGACGCACTCTCGGTGCATGATGAGACGATCTTGCCCGACGGAGCGGTGGATGACGCCCGGGCATTCTTGCAGCGGATCGGTGCACAGCCGGCGTTGGCACGACTTGATCGCGCGGCTGCCGACGCGCCGACCCCGTCTCAGGCATGAGGCATGAGGCATCCGTTACTTACGCAGCCATATTCGCCCCAGCGCCGTGTCGGGTGTGCCGCCGGGTAAGGGCTGCACGCGAGACGCCACCTAGCACTTGAAGTGTCTTCAGATACTCGCCTGTGAACAAGAGAAGCGATGTCAAGGTCGTTTCTCGCTGGCCCGCTCGCCCAGGAAGCGACTCCCTATCGGCAAAGGTGCCGGCCATCACGACCACGGACCCCTTATGCGATAAGAGTCAGCGCGAAACTAGATTCCCCCGCAACGCGGTACGTCCGGTTAGATCCTGCGCTCGGCTGGCGGCGGAGGCGGGGCGCTGAAATCGAACCCGTGGGCCCCGGCAACCTTCTCCGTGAACCACTTGTCGAACTCGTTGTCCGAGGTCGAGAACCCGCCCATGAACGTTTCGGCCCCGGGCCCCTCGGCAACGACGATGACCAGGCTGCTGCCGTCGGGATTCTTCTGCAGCCACGCCCGGTGGTCGGTGATCCCGTGGCGGGCGTTGAAGTCGTCGAACTCCGCCTTGCGCGCCCCGGTGACCTGACTGGCAAACTCCGCCCAAGCGTTTTCCTTACCCGGCACGATAGGTACCGCCATCGCGATCGCTCCCATGATGTCTCCCTCCTAGTGCGTCCCTCCTAACATAGCCGAAGACACAGAGATGCAGGAGAGCCTGTTGCCCGCAAAGACGACGGTACCTCTATGCGAGTAGCCGCGCCACGGGGGCCCGGTCCAGGACTCTCGCGGGTCGGTTCGTGGTGTACCCCGCGCGAGCTACCGACGCGCTGATTGCCTCAGGTACATGGCGACCTGATGCCAAGGGCGATGATGGACGACCGGGAAGAACCGTCAGGACGTAGCCATCGATCCCTCGGTCACTTCCCCCTTGTGGGCCGCGAAAGCGGCCAGGACTTCATCCTTCTCACGCGGAGGGACCCCGAAGTGATCGAGCGTGCGTCCCAGCTCAGCCGCGACCTCGTCGAACTCCTCAGGGGAGATCCGGAGCTCGCGATGGGCCTCTTCCAGCCCGAGGGGCGTGCTTCCTGGCTTCGTGGCCGCGAACGAGAAGGGTCCACCGGCCACGTTGCAGACCCACAG
>JANXVR010000037.1 GCA_025351565.1 Actinomycetes bacterium | reverse complement strand
CGGCGTAACCGCCGTCACCTGAAACGCCGCGAAGGGGCGGGCCGAAAGGCCCGCCCCTTCGCTGTTCCCACAACGTAGGATTCGCGCCATGTTCCAGGACCTCGCGAGCGGCTGGGAAGGCGAACGCTGGGGGCACCGGTTCGACGAACCGTCGGGGGCGCACCTGTTCGTCGCGATCCACTCCACGGTCCTGGGGCCGGGGATGGGCGGAACCCGGCTCAAGGTCTACGACACACCGGAGGACGGCTTCGCCGATGCGCTTCGGCTCTCCGAGGCCATGAGCTACAAGCAGGCGGCGGCGCATCTGCCCTACGGCGGCGGCAAGGCGGTCATCGCCGCCTCGCAGATCCCCGAGCCCGGCAGTCCCGAGCGCCGCGAGCTCTTCCTGCGTCACGGCGAGTTCATCGATTCGTTCGGGGGTGCGTACGTCACCGCGGCCGACATGAACACCGGCCCCGAGGACATGGACGTGGTCGCGGAGCGAACCGCCCACGTCCTGGGCCGGACGCCGGCGAACGGGGGGAGCGGTGACCCAGGCCACGGGACCGCCATCGGCGTCTTCCACGGCATCCGCGCGGCGGCGGCCCGGGCGCTCGGATCGGAGGACCTGACCGGCCGGAGCGTGCTCATCCAAGGGGTCGGTTCGGTTGGCGGCCGGCTGGCCCACCACCTCCACGGCGCCGGCGCCGAGCTCATCCTGGCCGACATCGAGCCCGCTCGCGCCGACGTCCTGGCCTACGAACTCGATGCGCGGACGGTCCCGGCCGCGGGCGCGCTGGCCACGACGTGCGACATCCTCTCGCCGTGCGCCACCGGGGGTGTCCTCAGCGCCGAGACGATCGGCACCCTGGCGTGCCGCGTCGTCGCCGGCGCGGCGAACAACCAGCTGGCAAGCCCCGCCGACGGCGACCGCATCACCCAAGCGGGCATCCTCTACGCGCCGGACTACGTCATCAACGCCGGCGGCGTCATCCACCTGGCGGGCTACGAGACCCTGGGCTGGGATGAGGCAACGATGGCCGCCCGGCTGGCCGGTATCGGCGTGACCCTCACGCAGATCTTCGAACGCGCCGAGGCCCAGGGGATCACGACGGCTCGCGCGGCGGAGGACATGGCCCGGGCGATGATCGCCGCCGGCGCGTGAACGGCGTCAGGACAGGACGCGGTTCCTGAACCCCTTGATGCCCAGCAAGCCGAGCAGCGCGGTGAACCCGAGGAGTCCCAGGTAGATCGCCCAGTACGGCATGTGGGGAACCTGGTTCAGGCCGCTCTGCGGCAGCAGGCTCACCCGCATCCCTTCGCTCATGTAGACGAGCGGGTTCGCCAGCAGCAGGACCTGGAGCCACCGGATGACCGAGAGCGACTGCCACGTGTAGTACGTCGCGCCCAAGAACGTGATGGGGATGACGACGATCCCGAACACGAGCGGCACCTGACGCGGGCTCACGCGCGTTCCGATGAGCAGTCCGAGCGAAGCGCCGGTAAGGGCCGCCAGCGGCAGCAGCGTCAGCAGGTGCAGCCAGTTCACCTCCAGGTGAACGGTGGTCACCGGGATGAAGATCGCCAGCGGGAAGACCACGACCGCCGCGATCAGCCCCTGCACCGCGCCGGCCAGGAGCTTCTCCGCCGCGACCGCCCACACCGGCATCGGCGCCATCACGCGATCCTCGATCTCACGGCTGTAGCCGAACTCCTGCACCAGGGGCAGTGCCACCGCCTGGATGCCCTGGAAGATGCACGCGATCGCGATGACCCCGGGCACGAGCAGGCTCGAGAACGAGGCTTCGCCCCTCGCCCCGCCCACGCCCTGCCCGATCTTCGGGAACACGTACGTGAACACGAACACGAACAACAGGGGCTGCATGATGGTCCGGGCGACGAACTCCACGATGTTCTTGCGTAGGACCGCCAGATCCCGGAGGAGGAGTGCACCGAACGCGTGCGCGGGCGTGCTGTTCGGCGTCTCCACGTGGGGCAGGGCCCGGGTCTTCGGGGCGGCGGCGTCGCTCATTCGCGGAGGTCCTTGCCGGTCAGGTTGATGAAGACCGTTTCCAGGGTCGGTTCATCCACGCGGACGTCACGAACCGGGAACCCGCCGGTTTCCGCCGTCTCGATGACGCGGGGCAGGAGGCCCGTGGCGGTGCGCGCCGTGACGTGGACGACGTCGCCGACCACGGTCGTGCCGGTGACCTCCGCCATGGTGGACAGGTGCGCCGCCAGCCGGTCCGGCTCGGCGCCGGCGTGGATCTGGACGACCACATCGCCGCCCACCGTTCGTTTCAGGGCTTCGGGGGTGTCCAGGGCAAGGAGCACGCCGTGATCGATCACGGCCAGGCGCTGACAGAGCTTGTCGGCTTCCTCCATGAAGTGGGTGGTGAGCACGACGGTCTGGCCCTCGGCGTGGACCTGCCGGATGATCTCCCAGAGCGCGATCCGGCTCTGCGGATCCAGCCCCGAGGTGG
>JANXVR010000029.1 GCA_025351565.1 Actinomycetes bacterium | reverse complement strand
GCACGTCTGGGACGGATCGCCGCGGTCGGCGCCGTCGTGGCGGCGCCGTTCGGCTACGCGGCCCTGAAGTTCTACGGTTCCGCCGGGCCGATCGCGCTGGCTGCCGGCGTCTACGCGGCGTCCTCGTTCATGAACCTCCGCCTGCCCGACCCCACCACCAAGGGAGCGGCGGCGAAGGCGGTCGGTCCCAGGGGACACATCCCCGCGCTGACCGGTGCCTCCATCGGTGCCGTCGGGATGCGCGCCGCGAACGGGTTCCTCCTGTTCCTCCTGGCGTTCGATCTCCGCCGAGGCGGGGAGCCGGTGTGGTGGTTCGGGGTGCTGGCGGCGTGCGGCGTGGCCGGGGGGTTCCTCGCCGACGTGATCGCGCCCGGATTGCCCACCGTCGCCCGCGAAGAGGCGGTGGTGATCACCGGGGTAACGGCCGGTGGCTTGGCCGCCCTCCTGGCGTTCGAGCTGTTCGGTCTTCCGCTCCTGGCGTTCTTCAGCGTGGTGGTGGGCGCCACCACGGAGCTGGGCCGGCTCGCGTTCCAGAGCCTTATGCAGCGCCTCGCGCCCGAAGGCGCGCTCGGCCGGGTCTTCGTTCGCTACGAGGTCTTGTTCCAGGTTGCGTGGGTGGCGGGCGCCTTCCTTCCCGCGCTCCTGCCCATCCCGTTCCGCTGGGGGATCTTGATCTTGGCGGCGTTCTACCTGGCGCTCGCGGGCATCTACATCGCGCGAGCGCGAAAGGACCGCGCGATTCAGGGGTAGTTCTGGAGAGCCTTGGCGGCCCGGGCTCCCTGCAGGCCGGCGGCCTGCTGCGCGGAGGCGATCAGGTCGGCAAGACTCGCCGACCTCGCGGCATCGGCCAGGTCGATCACGGCGCTCGCGTTGTCCTGCGTCAGCCCGAACGCGGTGAGCGCGTCGTCCCGTGCGCTCTTGAGCGCGGCGTCCAAGGGGGTGCAACGGCTGCTGGCGTGCCACGGCGTCGCCGGCGGTCGCGTTGAGCTTCTTGGCGGAACTGAGGAGTCCGTTCGCCTCCGACTTCACCGCGTTGAGGTCGTTGGCCGCTCGGTGGGCTTCCTGCGCTGCGACGCCTCCGCGACCCTCTCCGTTTGGCTGTCATCGAAGAATAACCCGAGTGTTCGTTCCACACGGAACCACGTTTAAGATGCTCGCCACCAAGGATGCCCTGCCCTAGAACGTATTCGAGTGGACCATCGGTGCAACGAAGGGCATCGACCGGCGCACTGCTCTTCTCCCGGACACTGCGCCAACGATCGGGGTACACGCCGAACGGCGGCGCATCGAAGGCAGGAGCGGATGGAACTCACGGTCGCGTTTCTGAACGGCCTTGACCCCGTTTCTCACGGGTGCTACCTTCCGCAGATGACGACGAGAGGAAAGGTCGCTGTCGCAGTGGCGGCGCTTCTCGGGGCAATCGTTGCGGGGGCGATTATTCGTCCAGGCGGTGCATCCGCCGGGAGTTCATGGGCGTGTGCCTCAGACCGTATCGCCAACGACGTAAGCACCCTGGCGGTCGGTGGCGGATACAAGACGACAGACGAAGCGCTCTTGGCCGAAGCTCGATCCTTGGCTGCGGACAAAGTCGCGGACGGGCAGGCGCTGACCGATGCAGCAGTTACCGACGTAGGTCGGAGTTCTGGCCGATTGATAATCGGAGGTCGGATCTTCGCTGAGGTTGCGTTCGCCAAACTCCAGGACGGGACTTGGACGGTCGGAAGCACGCGGTACTGTTCACCCCCGCCGGTCGATGGTGGGAGCCCGGGGCCGACGCCTGTCGGGGCGACATAGACCTTGTCGAGGCCATGTACTAGATGACCAAGACGGGGCCCGCACTGCCATGCCAGTTCGCGGGGTAGCTGTCGTCGGCCATCCGCGATCTCAAGACGTAGCCGTTCACCCGAGTGGTGATCCACGAGACGCCTCGCGATTGAGGACGATGCGGTCTAGCTGTCGCAGGGGGTTTCCGAAGTTCGCCGCACTCCGCCGGAGCTGAGGGAGGCGGGGACAACGGGATGGGTCGAGGTCCTCCCCGACCTCGAAGCGACCGGCCTGATCCGCGGAGATCCTCGAGGCATCAAGCTAGGCCCCGGCTGCCTTAAGCTGGCGCGGTCAACCGAGGGAAGGAAGCGAACTGATGGGCGGATTCGTGACGGTGGGTCAGGCTGCGGATGTGGCCGAGGGCCAGGCCAAGAAGTACGACGTGAACGGTCAGGAGATCGGGGTGGCCAGGGTCGGCGGAGCGCTCGTGGCCTTCAGCGACATCTGCACCCACCGAGGGTGCAACCTGATCGACGGTGGTGAGATCGACGGCACCACGATCAGCTGTGAGTGCCACGGCAGCGTGTTCGATATGGCCACGGGTGCGGTGGTTGAGTCTCCAGCGGTAGAGCCGCTCCCTGTGTTCGGCGTCCGCGAGCAAGACGGCGCGCTGCAGATCGAGGTGTAGGAGCAGGTGGCGCGGCCGCTCGCCATCAGGAGCGGCATCGCCGCGTTGTTCATCGAAGGGGCGCTGTGGTCCACCATCCGGCTGCTGTCGTTCACGTACGAGCTCGCGCAGGGGGCAGACCTCGGACCTCAGCATCAGACCCCGGGCTGGCTCCGGCTGCAGTACGTGGGGATCAGCGTCGGCGTGGCAGGGGTGCTCTTCCTGGCCGGCGCCGGCCTGCGCAACGGGGCCAGGTGGCCCGGCCGAGTCGCGCAGGCCCTGGCGGCCGCCGTCAACGTCGTGCTTCTCGTCCGCGGCATCGCGGCGTTCGTCCGGTTCTCCGGCGCCCAAGCGGCGGTTGTGGCCGCCTTCGTCGTGATCCTTGCCGTCGCGGCGCTCTGGGGCATGGCGTTCGATGCTCGTTCGATCTGGCGGGAGCGCCGCAGTGATGTCGCCCCCGGTCCGTAGGAACTCGGCTGCTAGGCTGAACGTTCGAGCCGCAGGACCTGGCCGGCTCGCGCAGCGCGCGGCCGGCCCCCGAGAAGGAGCTGATACCCGTGGACAGGCCGGAGATCATCCTGGCGCCCGGACCCACCCCCATCCCGCCCGAGGTGCTGCTGGCCCAGGGCAGCCCGCTCGTCTACCACCGTGGTCCCGGCTTCGGAGACATCATGCGCGAGGTGACCGGCCGGCTGAAGGAGCTCTACCGAACGGACGCAGATGTGCTGCTCATGACCTCCAGCGGCACGGGAGCCCTGGAGTCGGCGATCCAGAACTGCTTCTCGCCGGGTGATGAGGTCCTGGTTCCCGTCGCCGGGTTCTTCGCTGAGCGGTGGGCATCGCTCGCCCGCGCGTACAACCTCACGGTCCACACCGTCGACTTCGAGTGGGGGCAGAAGGTCGACCCGGCCAGGATCGCCGAGGCCCTCGCCGCGCATCCGGGAACGAAGGCCGTGCTGCTCACCCAGTCCGAGACCAGCACCGGGGTGATCCAGCCCATCCAGGCGCTCGCGGCGGTCGCCAACGACGCCGGCGTCATGGTTGTGGCCGATGTGGTGAGCAGCCTGGGTGCCGTGCCGTTCGCCTTCGACGAATGGGGCATCGACGTGGCGCTCGGCGGCAGTCAGAAAGCGTTGTCGGCAAGCCCCGGCATCGCCTTCGCGGCGATCAGTCCGCGTGCGTGGGGAGTCAGCAAGACCGCAACGAACCCGCGCTTCTACTTCGATTGGGCGGCCTACGCGAAGTTCGCGGCCCTGAAGGACCCGGAGAACCCGTGGACGCCGGCTATCAGCGTTATGCAGGGGCTCCAGGCCGCGCTCCGTCTCTACTTCCAGGATGGAGTGCAGGCGGCGATGGCGCGTCATCAGACCCTCAGCATCGCGGTGAAGGAGGGCGCGAAGGCGCTCGGCCTGGACCTGTTCGGCGAAGGGCTGGAGGACAACTGGACCGTCACGGCCATCAGAGCTCCCGAAGCCGCGGATGCCGATGTCATCTGCGAGAGCATCCGGCGCGACTTCGCGTGCGTGCTGGCGCCGGGGCAGGGTCCGCTCAAGGGCAAGGTCTTCCGGATCGGCCACTTCGGGTACTTCAGCGAACTCGACATCATCCGCGGACTTTCCGCCTTGGAGATGACGCTCGGATCGCTCGGGCATCCCGTCAAGCCGGGGGCCGGAGTCGCGGCCGCCGAAACCGTGTTCATGGAGCGCCGGTAGCGTGCGGGTCCTGGTGACCGAGACGCTGTCCGAGCAAGGGTTGGACCTGCTCCGCGCGGACTTCCAGGTGGACGTGCGAACCGATCTGGCGAAGGCAGGGCTCGCCCAGGAGATCGCTCCCTACGACGCGCTGATCATCCGGAGCGCCACCCAGGTGGACGCCGAGGTGCTCGAGGCGGCGACCTTGCTCAAGGTGGTCGCGCGCGCCGGGATCGGTTTGGACAACGTCGACGTCGAGGCGGCCACCCGGCGCGGCGTCATGGTGGTCAACGCGCCGCAGTCAAACATCATCAGCGCGGCCGAACAGGCGATGGCGCTCCTCCTCAGCCAGGCCCGGAACATCCCTCAGGCCTCCGCAGCTCTCAAGGCCGGGTCGTGGGAACGTGCGAAGTGGGAAGGCGTCGAGCTCGCCGGCAAGACGATCGGCCTGGTCGGGCTCGGCCGCGTCGGGGGCCTGGTGGCCACGCGCGCCGCCGGGTTCGGCATGCGCGTCATCGCGTTCGATCCGTTCGTCTCGGCCGACCGCGCCAAGGAGATGGGCGTGGACGCCATGCCCACCTTGGAATCACTGCTGGTCCAGTCGGATTTCGTGAGCATCCACCTGCCGCGAAGCCCGGAGACGGAGAACCTCATCGGCGAGCGCGAACTCAGCCTGATGAAGGCGGGCGCCCGGCTCATCAACACTGCGCGCGGCGGGATCGTGAACGAGGACGCCCTCGCGAAGTCGCTGGAAGCCGGGCACCTCGGCGGCGCCGCGCTCGACGTGTTCGCGGTCGAACCCACCACCGATTCGCCGCTCTTCGCGTTCGACAACGTGGTGGTGACCCCGCATCTTGGCGCATCCACCAAGGAAGCGCAGGACAAGGCGGGCACTACTGTGGCCGAGATGGTGCGCCTGGCCCTCAAGGGCGAGTTCGTGCCCTATGCCGTCAACGTGTCGGCCGGCGCGGAGGTCACGGAGGTGGTCCGGCCGTTCGTGCCGCTGTCGGAGAAGCTCGGGGCGCTCCTGGCCGGACTCGCCGGGGGAGGCTTGCGCTCGATCGTCGCCAGCTACACCGGAAGGGTGGCCGAACACGACACCCGCGTGCTCACGCTCGCCATCCTCAAGGGGATCCTGGGCAGAAGCGTGCACGAGCCGGTGTCGTTCGTGAATGCGCCCACCCTGGCCAAGGACCGGGGCCTCACCGTGAGCGAGATGCGGTCCACGGTGAGCACCGACTACGTGAGCCTGGTGACCCTTCGCGCCGAGACCGACGAGGGTCCCGTGAGCGTCGCGGGAACCATCATGGGGCGCAGCCACGAACGCCTCATGCAGGTGAACGACTTCGACATCGAGGTCGCGCCCGCCGCGAACATGGTGTTCTTCCGGTACGCCGATCGCCCCGGCATCATCGGGAAGGTCGGGACGCTCTTGGGCGACCACCATGTGAACATCGCCACGATGGACGTGGGCCGAAAGACCGAGCATGGCGACGCACTCATGGTGCTCACCGTGGACACAGTGGTCGAGCCCGAGGTGCTCGAACGTGTAGCCGCGTCGATCGAAGCCCATCAACTCCGCTCGATCTCCCTCCCGGGCTGAAGCCGAACATGCTAGGGTTTCCGACGTGATGAAGCGGACCCTCAAGACGAACCGGAGCGCTCAGGCGTCCTGACGCGTACCCACGCGTCACGCCCCAGCCGTTCGTCAGCCCACGCCGCCCGGAACGCCGTCACTTCGAGGAGCCCGCACCGTGACCCATCCGCAATCCGTCCGTTCCGCCGTCTATCGGCTCGCCTTCGCCCGTGGGATCTCGATCACGGGCGGGGCCGCCGCGTTCACGGCCCTCATGTTCGCCGTCTACGAACGGACCAACCACAACCCCGTCTGGCTGGCGGCGACGCTCATCCTCACGTTCGGGATGAACGGCGTCCTGGGCTGGTTCGCGGGAACCCTGGGGGACCGTTTCGACCGGCGGATGATCATGATCGTGTCGGAAGTGAGCGGGGCCGCGGTGTTCGCCGTGGCCGCGTTCGTGCACGCCCCGGTGCTCCTCATCGCGTGCGGTTTCGTGGCGGCGATCGCGGAGTCACCGTTCTGGTCCGCCTCCGGGGCCGCGATCCCCGCCCTGGTGGATGACCCGAAGGAGATCGAGCACGCGACCAGCCTGGTCTCGCTCGGCGTCTACGGGGGGATCTTCCTCGGACCCGCCATCGGCGGCGCGTTGGTCGGGCACATCGGCCCCAACTGGATCTTCGCGGCGAACTCCGCGTCCTTCGTCCTCTCCGCGGCGCTGATCTGGAGCGTCCGGCGTCCGTTCCACGAGCAGGTATCCGATGAAGAGCACGCCGAGCATGTCGGGATCTGGGCCGGGATGCGGTTCATCCGTGCCGACGGCGTACTCGAGCGGATCCTGATCGGCTTCACGATCATGGTCCTGTTCAGCGGGTTCGTGATGGTGTCGGACCTTCCGCTCGTCAGCACCTTCTTCCATGGCAAGGCCGACATCGGGCGAGGATACGGGCTGATCATCGCCTCATGGGGCATCGGGTCGGTCGTCGGCTCGTTGGCGGCCCGCCGGCTCACCCCCGCGAGTGAGACGAGGTGGCTGGTCGCCATGAACGCCGGGTTCGCGGTGACCATGGGACTCGTCGGGGCGGCGCCGCTGTTCATCCTGGTCCTCTTGTTCGTGTTCCTCAACGGAACGTGCGACGCCGTGAGCTTGGTGGCGCTGCGGAGCATCCAGGTTCGCCGGACGCCGGATGCCGTGCGGAGCCGCGTCCTCGCAGCGATGGACGGCGCCCAGAACATCAGCCTGGCGGTGGGCTACGCGACGGCGGGCCTGCTGGTCAAGCTGCTTGGGCCGCAGACGGTCTACATCTTGGCCGGAACGGGCGCGCTGTTCGGGACGGCGGTGCTGTGGCCCCTTCGGCGGCGTTCGATCCAGGACACGCAGGACACGACGGTACCGAAGGGGGTGCAGACATGACCGCGTCGCCACGCGCGAACATCCGGCGCCTGGCGCTCGGCCGCTGCATCTCCGTCGCCGGAGGCGCCTCGGCCTTCACGGCGCTGGGGTACACGGTGTGGCACCAGACGCACGATCCGGCCCTGCAGGCGCTCGCCTTCCTGCTGACCTTCGGCGTGAGCGGGCTTGTCGGCCCGTTCGCAGGCGCACTGGGGGACCGCTTCGACCGTCGCAAGGTCATGATCTGGTCCGAGGCGGTCGCTGCGATGTTCTTCTTCGTGATGGCGTTCGCCGTTCGTTCGCCGCTGCTGCTGATCATGTTCGCGTTCGCCTCGGCGGTTGCGGAAGCGCCCTTCTGGGCCGCGAGCCGGGCGGCGACGCCGAACCTGGCCGAGACCGCGGAGGACATCGCGTGGGCGAACAGCCTCATCGGCATCGGGTGGAGTTCCGGTGTAGCCATCGGACCCATCCTGGGCAGCGTCATCGTGGCGGTGGGTGGGCCCAGCTGGGTGTTCGCGCTCAACGGGGTGTCCTTCCTGGTGTCGGTGCTGCTGACGGTCTCGGTCCGCGGTAGCTACTCGGACCCCCGCACTCAGGCCGAGATCGATGAGCACCGGGGGATCACCGCCGGCGTGCGGTACCTCTTCAAGGAGCCCGTTCTCCGGCGGATCTGTCTTGCCTGGCTCGTGTTCGTGCTGGGACTGGGGATGGGGATGGTGGCCGACGCCGCGCTCGCCGAGTCGTTCGGTGTGGGGCCCGTGGGGTTCGGAGCGCTCGTCACCTGTTGGGGGCTCGGCGCCGTGTTCGGCAACGGCGCGGGCCGGTGGCTGAACGCGAAACGTGAGCTTCGATGGATCGTGTGGGGTTCGGCCGGGATCGGACTGGCGGCGATGGGGGTCGGCTTCAGCCCAGTGTTCCCCCTGGTCCTGGTGTCTCTGTTGGCCTTCGGCATCTGCGACGGCCTGTCCATCGTCGCGGAGAACGGTGTGATCCAGCGTCGAACCCCCGACGCCGTCCGTAGCCGGGCCATCGCAGGGTTCGAGGCGCTCCTGTCCATCGGACTCGCGATCGCCTACATCGCCGCTGGGCCGATGCTGCATGCCGTCGGGCCCCGGGTCTTGTATCGGATCACCGGGATCGCGGCCGCAGGGGCGTTCGTCGTCCTGCTGCCGCTCCTTCGGCTGGCGAGGGCCGAACCGGAAGCCGCGGCCGTCCTCGGCCCGTCCTCGGTGGGCGTGGATCTCGCGCGGGATCGCCCCGCGCCTTGATCGCGGTTCAACCTGGCCCGCTGCTCAGCCGCCTGAACCACTTCTGACCTGCGATGTTTCCTGTTGGCCGTTCAGGACAATCGAGTTTGCATTGAATGGCCGTTCAGTAGTAGCGTGCTGCCCTGGGCGCCACCCAGGAGCCAGAGAAGGAACCGGTTCTCATGTCATCGAAGCGCTACGACGCCGTCGTCATCGGCGGTGGGCACAACGGGCTCGTGGCAGGCGCGTACCTCGCCAAGTCCGGCGTCAGCACGCTGATCCTGGAGGCTCGCCACAAGACCGGCGGCGCCGCGGACACGATGGCCCCGTGGCCGGAAGCGCCGGAGTTCAAGGTCACGACGCTCAGCTACGTGATGAGCCTCATGCCCGACACGATCCTGCGGGATCTCCAGCTCGCGAAGCACGGGTACAAGATGTTCCCCGTCGGTCCCTACTTCTTGCCGTTCCCCGACGGCCGCTACATCGCGCAGTACGACGACGACGCCAAGACCAACTACGACGAGTTCGCGAAGTTCTCCAAACGCGACGCGGACGCCATCGAGCAGTGGGATGCGTGGATCGGGGGGCTCGCCGCGGTGCTGGGGCCGCTGTTGATGACGACCCCGCCGAAGATCGGGTCTGCCGCCCTGGGCGATCTCAAGGACCAGCTGAAGGTGGCGTGGCGTTACCGAGGCTTGAAGGTTCGCGGGGTTGCCGACGTGACGAGGCTCATGACGATGTCGATCGTCGATCTCCTCGATCGGTTCTTCGAGTCCGATCAGGTCAAGACCGTCATGGCGCTGAACGGCCTGATCGGAACATGGGCCGGTCCCCACGAGCCCGGGACGGGCTACGTCATGGCGCATCATTCGATCGGCGACGTGGGTGACGGGCACCTCGGCGCGTGGGCGGTGCCCGAAGGCGGCATGGGCGCGGTGGCAGCGGCACTCGAGCGAAGTGCCACATCGTTCGGCGCGAAGATCCGCTGCAACGCGCGCGTTGCGAAGATCCGAACCGCGGGAGGGAAGGCAACCGGCGTCGTGTTGGAAGGTGGCGAGGAGATCGCCGCCCCGCTCGTGATCACGGCGATCCACCCGAAGATCACGTTCCTCCAGCAGCTGGACGCGGCCGATCTTCCGCCCGAGTTCGTGAACGACATCCGGAACTGGCAGACGCGGAGCGGAACCGTCAAGGTGAACTGCGCGCTTTCGAAGGCTCCGGTGTTCACCTCGAACCCGGAGATGACGGACTTCTCGGGCGGGTTCGAACTCGCGCATTCGATCGCGTATCTGGAGAAGGCGTTCGAAGAAGCGCGCGCAGGGCGGCCGGCGACCGCACCGTTCAGCGACGGGTGTATGCCCACCGTCTACGACAAGACGCTGAGCCCGGAGGGCACACACATCGTCTCGCTGTTCACGCAGTGGGTTCCGGCGGAGTGGAGCGGGGAGCCGCACGCGGAGGAGCTGGAGGCGTACGCGGACCGCGTCATCGCGGGCTACGACGAGTTGGCGCCGGGATTCAAGGAGAGCATCTTGCACCGGCAGGTCATCGGGCCCTACGAGATGGAACAGGAGTGGGGGCTGATCGGCGGCAACATCTTCCACGGCGAGCTGTCGGCCGAGCAGCTGTTCCACATGCGCCCGGCTCCGGGCTATGCGGACTACCGGACGCCGATCAAAGGCCTCTACCAATGCTCGTCGGCCACCCACGCCGGCGGCGGTGTGTGCGGGATCCCCGCCTACAACATGGTCAGAGAGATCAAGCGCGATCGCAAGATCGCAAGGAGGTAAGCGACGATGACCGAACTCAACAGCTCGTTCCCGTTCTTCCACGCGACCTACTACAAGAAGTCGCCGTACTACCAGCGCACGGTCGAGGCCGGCTGCACCAGCTGGGACCTCTACAACCACATGCTGATCCCCACCCTCTACGACGACGACGTCAAGGAGTACTGGCACCTGGTCGAGAAGGTGACGCTGTGGGACGTGGCGGTCGAACGCCAGGTGGAGATCACCGGGCCGGACGCAGCGCGGTTCACGCAGCTGCTCACGCCGCGCGACCTGTCCCAGACGCAACCGGGGCAATGCAAGTACGTCCTGATCTGTGCGCCGGACGGCGGCATCGTGAACGACCCCATCCTGCTGAAGCTGGCCGAGGACCACTTCTGGCTCTCTCTGGCGGACTCCGACGCCCTCCTCTACGCGAAGGGCGTCCAGGCGTTCGCGAACATGGACGTGGAGATCCGCGAACCCGATGTGAGCCCGCTCCAGATCCAAGGCCCGCTCTCGAAGCCGCTGGTGCGCAAGCTCTTCGGCGACGGCGTCGCGGACCAGAAGTACTACTGGCACAAGCAGACCGAGATCGCCGGGATCCCGGTGGTGGTGTCCCGCACAGGCTGGACGGCCGAGCTCGGGTATGAGGTATACCTGCGCGACGCCGGTCGCGGGATCGAGTTGTGGGACCTGATCATGGACGCCGGCGAGGAGTTCGAGCTGCGCCCCACCGCGCCCAGCGATCAGCGACGGTTGGAGGCAGGCATCTTCAACTACGGCAACGACATGGAGAGCACGGACAACCCGTTCGAGATCGCAGGCTTGGAACGCCTGGTGGAACTGGACAACGGGAACGAGTTCGTCTCTCGAGCGGCCCTGGAGAGGGTCCGGGCCGAAGGTGTCAGCCGGAAGCTGGTGGGCGTTGCCATCGACGGCCCGCCCCTGGGGATGTGGCTCGAGGACTACTGGCCCGTTCAGATCGGCGGTCAGACGGTCGGACGGCTCACCTCGGCCGGCCACTCGCCCCGTCTGAATCTCAACATGGGGTACGCCTGGGTGCCGATCGAGCGCGCCGGCGCCGGCACGCGGCTGGAGATCGCCTCACCCGAGGGAACGATGACCGCGACAGTCACCCCGCTGCCGTTCATGGATCCGAAGAAGGAGATCCCGGCGAAGAGCTGATCCTGATCGGTCCAGGGTGACTCCAGCGCGCGGCCAGACGGTGAACGCGCCGATGGGCGGGCCGGTGTGCGCGTGCGATCGGACGCCCTCCGTCGACCTCCGGCCGGAAGAACCGAGCCTTGCCCATCTCCGCCAGCGTGAGGTAGATGGTCACGAACAGCACGACGATGGCCAGGAAGCTCGCCGGCAGCGGTGTGAAGCCGAACAGCCGCGCCAGGGGGCCGACGTAGGGGATCAGGACGCCCGTCCCGGCGCAGGCGCACGTCGCGACCAGCTGCGTTCGGCTGGGGCGACTCTTGAAGAACGGCACGCGCCGCGTCCTGATCACGAAGATCACGAGCGTCTGCGTCGCCAGGGATTCAACGAACCAGCCGGTCTGGAACAGTGATTCGCCCGCGTGGAAGACCCACAGCATCACGCCGAACGTGGCGAAGTCGAAGAGCGAGCTGATCGGGCCGAAGTAGGTCATGAACCGGCGGATGAAGCGCGTGTCCCAGTGCGAGGGTCGCTCAAGCAACTCGGGATCCACCCTGTCCGTCGGGATCGTCGTTTGGCTGGTGTCGTACAGCAGGTTGTTCAGCAGGATCTGGCTGGGGAGCATCGGCAGGAACTTCAGGAACGCGGAGGCGCCGGCCGCGCTGAACATGTTCCCGAAGTTGGAGGACGTCGCCATGAGGATGTACTTGATCGTGTTCGCGAACACGCGCCGGCCCTCGACCACTCCGTCGGCCAGCGTCCCGAGGTCCTTCTTCAGCAGCAGGATGTCGGCGGCGTCTTTCGCCACGTCGGTCGCCGTGTCCACGCTGATGCCCACGTCGGCGTCGTGGAGGGCAACCGCGTCGTTGACCCCGTCACCCATGTAGCCGACGTCGACACCGGCCGCGCGGGTGAGCCTGATGATCCGCGACTTCTGATCGGGGGCGACCCGGGCGAAGATCGACGCGCCTGGGATGGCCGCGGTGAGTTCGGCATCGGAGAGTCCGTCCAGGTCGCTGCCCGTGAAGATCTTCCCGACGGGCACCCCCAGGTCGGCGCAGACCTTCCGCGCCACTCGTTCGTTGTCGCCGGTCACGATCTTGACCTCGACGCCCAGGCCGGCCAGCCGGGCCAAGGCGGCGGGCGCGTCGGCCTTCGGTGGATCGACGAAGGTGATGAACCCGGCCAGCGTCAGGTCGTGCTCGTCCTCGGAGCTGATGTGCTGTTGGCCGTCCGCAG
>JANXVR010000018.1 GCA_025351565.1 Actinomycetes bacterium | reverse complement strand
GCACGTGAACGGGGCGCGCGCCGCGGGCGCGCGTGTGGTCACGGGCGGCGCGCGCGCACCCCAGCACGGGAGCCCGCTCTTGTTCGAGGCCACGGTTGTTGATGGCGTGACCGACGACATGGAGATCGCGCGCGAGGAGACCTTCGGCCCCGTCGCGCCCATCAGCGTGATCCACAGCGAACGGGAAGCCATCGACATGGTCAACGCCTCGCCCTACGGGCTGCTCTCGGCCGTGTTTACCCAGGACCTCGGCCGGGGGCTCCGCTACGCCGAGGCGGTCCGCGCCGGCTGGGTGAACGTGAACGAGGGCACGAACTACTGGGAGTCGCACCTGCCGTTCGGCGGCGGCGCGGGGTCGATGAGCGGGGTCGGCCGCGTGGGCGGCCGGTTCAGCATGGAGCGCCTCACCGAACTCAAGACCGTCGTGCTGAACCTGGGCTAACACGGCGCGGCGGGGCCCTTAGTTGCCCACGGCGCAACTCACGCCTTGTGAGAGCAACGCGGGTGAAGGACCATCTCAGGGTGGAAAGGAGCGGGATGCGCGAGCGGGCCCAGACGGTGATCATCGGTGCCGGGATCGTCGGCGTCAGCGCCGCCTATCACCTCTCCCAGCTCGGGGAGATCGACGTCCTGGTCCTTGACCAGGGTTCGCTGTTCGCGACGGGGGGTTCGACGTCCCACGCCCCCGGGATCATCTTCCAGACGAGCGGCTCGCGGACCATGTGTCGCATCGCGCAGGACTCCGTCGCCACCTACGACGGCATCGACCTGGACGGCGAAAGGTGCTGGTACGGAACGGGCGGGCTCGAGGTCGCGACTACGCCGGAGCGGATGGAGGAGTTGAAACGCCGCCAGGGGTATGCACGCGCCTTCGGCATCCAGGGCACGGAGATGCTCACGCCGGCAGAGGCCGCCGAGAAGAGTCCCCTGTTAGATCCCGGAACCATCCTGGGCGCGTACTGGATCCCGTCCGACGGGGCAGGCAAGACCGTGCAGATCGTGACGAAGCTGGCCCGCCTGGCGGAGGCCGGGGGTGTGGCGTTCGAGGGCGGCGTCACCGTCACCGGGTTCGACATCCTCGGCGGCCGCGTCCACGGAGTGCAGACCGATCAGGGCTCCGTTGCCTGCGAGCGGGTCTTGATCTGTGCGGGGTTCTGGGGGCCGACCGTCGGCGCCATGGCCGGCGTGCCGATCCCGTTGGTCGCGGTGCAGCATCAGCTGGTGTGGACCGACCCCATCCCGGAGCTGGGCTCGCTCCACGGTGACACCTGGATGCAGCAGCCGGTGATCCGCCACCAGGACATGTCGCTCTACTTCCGCCAGCGCGACGACCACTTCGGCATCGGCAACTACCGGCACGAACCGATCGTGACCCCGCAGCGCGCCATCAGGCGTCCGGGCAACGGTCCGATGCCCTCGCTCATGCCGTGGACCGCAGGCGACTTCGACCTCTGTGAGGCCGAGGCCGCGCGCATGTTCCCGGCGCTGGAGGGCCACATGCGGCCCTCAGACCCGGAACGTTCGTTGAACGGGATGTTCAGCTTCACCCCCGACGGCGGCTCGATCGTCGGCGAGAGCGCGGCCGTCCGCGGCGTGTGGGTATGCGAGGCCGTGTGGGTCACGCACGCCGCGGGGATGGCCCGCCAAGTGGTCGAGTGGATGGTCGAAGGCGAACCTTCCTACGACCTGGCCGAAGCCGACGCGAACCGCTTCTACCCGTTCCAGACCTCGGTGCCATACGTGCTCGAACGCGGGAAGCAGCAGTACCGCAAGGTCTACGACATCATCCATCCGCTCCAGCAGCCGGAAGAGCCGCGCAACCTTCGGCTCACCCCGTTCTTCGCCCGACATCAGGCGCTGGGTGCAGAGTTGTTCACGGGAGCGGGCTGGGAGCGGCCGCAGTGGTTCCGCACGAACCGCGAACTGTCGGGCGGGGCAACCCACGAGTGGGCGCGCCGGGACGGATGGGCCGCGCGCGGATGGTCCCCTGAGGTCGGCGCCGAGCACCTGGCCACGCGCGAGACGGCGGGGCTCTTCGACATCACGCCGTTCGCGAAGTTCGACGTTACGGGGTCGGGGGCTCTTGCGTTCCTGGAGCGTGTGTTCGCGAATCGGATCGACCGGCCGGTCGGCTCGATCGTGTACACGGCGGCGCTGACGCCCAAGGGCGGGATCCGGCTGGACCTCACCGTGACCCGCAAGGAGGGACAGCTCTTCCGGATCGTGACGGGTGGCGGGAGCGGGCAGCACGACCTGGCGTGGCTCCGCGCGCAGATCCGCAGCGGAGACGACGTCCGCATCACCGAACGCACCGGCTCGTTGTTCGCCCTCGGGCTGTGGGGTCCGCGGGCGCGCGACATCCTTTCCGCGGTCACCGACGCCGACGTCTCCAACGACGCGTTCCCCTACATGACCGCGCGCTACCTCAACATCGGCGAGGTCGCACCGGTGTGGGCGCAGCGGATCAGCTACGCGGGCGAACTTGGCTGGGAGCTCTACGGGCAGTTCGCGATGGGGGACCGGGCCTGGGATCTGTTGTGGCAGGCGGGCGCCGCGCACGGCCTGGTGGCGGCGGGTGGCGGGGCGTTCGATTCGCTGCGGCTGGAGAAGGGGTACCGGCTGTGGGGCCAGGACATCCACACCGAGCACGATCCGCTGGAGGCCGGGCTCGGCTTCGCGGTGAAGTGGGACAAGGACTTCCAGGGCAAGGCCGCCCTGGAGCGGATCCGCGAGAGCGGAGGACCGGCGGAACGGCTGTGCTGCATGACGTTCGATGATCCTCGAACGGTGGTCATGGGCAAGGAGCCGGTCTGGTCGGGGGGGCGTGTGGCCGGCTACGTGACCAGCGCAGCCTACGGCTACAGCATCGGGCGGGGGATCGCTTACGGCTACCTGCCGGCCGAGCTGGCCGATGAAGGCACCCCCGTCGAGATCGAGTACTTCGGCGTTCGGCACGCCGCGACCGTCACCAGCGAACCTCTCTGGGATCCCAAGAGCGAACGACTGAAAGCGTGAGGCGATGAGCGACGAAGAGCTGGACCTATCCACCCTGCCTGATCCGGAGTTGGTCGCCCAGATGCACGACGACCTCTACGACGGGCTGGCGCCTGAGATCGTCATCGGTACGAACCTGCTGCTCGAGCGCGGCTGGTCCGCGGACAAGGTCCTGAACGAAGCCTTGGTCGAAGGCATGCGCATCGTCGGGATCGACTTCCGCGACGGCATCCTGTTCGTGCCGGAGGTGCTGCTGGCCGCGAACGCGATGAAGGCCGGGATGGTGATCCTCCGGCCGCTCCTGGCCGAGACCGGCGTTCAACGGATCGGCAAGGTTGTCATCGGCACCGTGAAGGGGGACATCCACGACATCGGGAAAAACCTCACCGCCATGATGCTGGAAGGCGCCGGGTTCGAGGTCATCAACATCGGGATCAACAACCCGGTCGAGAACTACCTTGAGGCCCTGGCCGAGCACGAGCCCGACATCCTGGGCATGAGTGCGCTCCTGACCACCACGATGCCCTACATGAAGGTCGTCATCGACGAACTCACCGCCAGAGGCCTGCGCGACAAGTACATCGTGCTGGTCGGCGGCGCGCCGCTCAACGAGGAATTCGGGAAAGCGGTGGGGGCCGACGCATACTGCCGCGATGCCGCGGTGGCGGCGGAGACAGCGCAGGCTCTCGTGCTCGCCCGGCGGGCGGCCGCGTCATGAGGAGGACATCACACCATGGCTGAACTGACCGTCATCACGTGGCGAGATATCCCCGCGCAGGTGGTTGCGCGCGGTGAAGGTGGCACGTCCGCCCGGACCCTGCTTCCCGAGAAGTTCCAGGAGTCGATCGACGCGGCCGCCATGGTCGCCGGCCTCACCGGTTCGGACGAGTACGGCGAACACTGGACGATGAACCGCCGCGACTG
>JANXVR010000014.1 GCA_025351565.1 Actinomycetes bacterium | reverse complement strand
GAGATGGCGGGCCGCGTTGCCGATCGCGCCGTGCAGATCTTCGGCGGACGCGGCTACATGCGGGAGAACGTCGCCGAACGCTTCTGGCGGGAGACCCGCGTGGACCGGATCTGGGAAGGCACCTCGGAGATCCAGCGCAATATCATCGCCGACCAACTGGGCAAACGCGGGGCGCAATCCATTGTCGGCTAGCTGACCGTCGGCCAACTGAAGTCGCGTGACGTTTGGGTGAACCCTTGGTGATGTCACTCTTCTTGGCAGAACGCCGAGGTCCGTGGTGACGCAGCACATCTGACCGAGATCGAGGTTTTGGTCCCCCTTTCAGCGGGAAGGATGGCCCGGCGGCGCCTCGTTCGATTGTGCTATCCCTATAAGGGAGACAGAGGAGATGACGGTCATGGACCCACTCAGGATCTGTTTCATCGGAACCTATCCGCCTACGCGGTGCGGGCTGGCAACATTCACGCAGTCGCTTATGGAAGCGACAGCTCCGGCGAAGAGTGGCCGGACCGCCGGCGTGATCCGAGTTCTTGAATCGCCAGAACCGCCGCGGCGCCACGAGGTGGCGGCAGAATGGCTATTCGGTGACGCAGGCTCGCGCGCGCGTTCGCTCTTGGCGATGCGCGCATTCGACGTTGCGGTGCTGCAGCATGAGTACGGCATCTACCCGGGGACGGATGGGGAGGATGTCGTGGGGTTCATGCGCGATGCGCCCATCCCGATCATCGTCGTCCTCCACACGGTCCTGTCCGACCCGACGCCGCATCAGTGGCGCGTGCTGGAGCGGGTGATGGGGCTGGCCGAGACCGTTGTCGTGCCGACCCGCGCCGCGAGGTCCCGGCTGCTGAGCGTGCACGATGTCTCACCCGAACGTGTACAGGTGATCCCGCATGGTGCCGTCGCCAACATTGGACCATCGTCGGATCGCCGGCCAGAGCCGACGATCCTGACCTGGGGCCTCATCGGTCCTGGGAAGGGACTCGAGTACGGGATCGAAGCGCTCTCCTTCCTCAGAGACCTGGACCCGGCTCCCACCTACGTGATCGCCGGAGAGACGCACCCGAAGGTTCTGGCGCGCCACGGCGAGGGATACCGCGACGGCTTGATGAAGCAAGCGGTCGACCTGGGTGTGGCCGACCAGGTGGTGTTCGAGGACCGGTACCTGGACGGTTCGTCGCTGCGTTCGCTCGCTCGCGCGGCCGACGTCATCCTTCTGCCCTACGAGTCACGTCAGCAGATCTGCTCGGGCGTCCTGGTGGAAGCGGTCTCTGCGGGAAAGCCCGTGATCGCCACCGCGTTCCCCCATGCCGTGGAGCTCCTGGCGACGGCGTGTGGCATCGTCGTCCCTCACGAGGACCCCGAAGCCATCGCCGGTGCGGTGCGTCGGCTCTGCACCGACGAAGCGCTCGCGGCTTCCATGCGCCACGAGGCGGCCACGGTCGCGGCTCGTCTTGCCTGGCCCGCGGTGGGACGCGAATACCTCAAGCTGTTCCATCGGGTGCTCGAAGAGGGCCGGGCGGCGTGAAGGTTCCGGCTCCATCGCTCGACCACATCGTTCGGCTGACCGACGACGTAGGGATCGCCGAACATGCCCTCGGCTCCGTGCCGCGGCGTGCACACGGCTACTGCACCGACGACAACGGACGTGCTCTGGCGGTGGTGAGTCGCGACCGGCACGATCCGCGCGCGGCCGCTCTGGCCGACACGTATCTGGCGTTCCTGGTCCACGCGCACCGCGGCGACGGTGTCTTCAACCTGCGCCTGTCCTACGACCGCCGATGGACCCCGGATACGGCGTCCGACGATGCGAACGGGCGAGCGATCTTCGGGCTCGGGGTGGCGATCGCGGCGGGTCCCGATCCGCTGCGCTGGACCGCCCGCGCGTTATTCGAAGCGGCCTCGATGTTCCGCTCGCCGTACCCACGTGCGACCGCGCATGCCGCGATCGGAGCGGCGGAGGTGCTTGACGCCCATCCGGGCGACGCAACGGCGCTCGCGCTGCTGCGCGAGGCCGCGCGCAGCCTCCCCCGGCCGCTGACCCACGCGGACTGGCCGTGGCCCGAATCCCGGCTGACCTATGCGAACGCTCTTATACCCGAGGCCCTCATCGCGACCGGCGCCGCACTCAACGATGACGTCCTGCTCGCGGACGGACTTCGTCTACTGACGTGGCTCGTTGACGCCGAGACCCAGGAAGGAAGGTTCAGCTTCACGCCGACGGGAGGCCGTGGTCGCGGGGACCCGCGTCCGGTGTTCGATCAACAGCCCATCGAGGCTGCGTCATTCGTGGAGGCGTGTGCGAGGGCGTTCGACCTGACGGGGGACCGTTCCTGGATCGAGCCGATCGAGCGCGCGGTGGCCTGGTTCCTGGGCGAGAACGACGCCGGGGTCCCGCTCCTGGATCCGCTGACCTCGGGGTGCGCTGACGGCCTTGAGCCTGCAGGCGTCAACCGCAATGAAGGTGCCGAGTCGACGTTGATGCTGGTGACCGCATTGCAGCACGCGGAACGACTCTCAAGGCCGGGCGAGGCCGATGTCGCGAACGGTCAACGCCGGACGGCGGCGAGCGCTGCCAAGAGATGACGTTCGGATACCACCGCTGCCCCGACACTTCGGTCGGCGGCCCCGTACGTCAGGTAGATCTCATCTTCTCCGCGTCGGGCCGCTCCCTGGACGAACACGACGTTGTCGACGTCGCCCATGCGTTCCCACTCGCGTTCAGGTTCCAGGACCGGCTCGGGGAGTTGTGCCAGCAGTTCCGCCGTGTTCGGGTCAAGGAGCGCGACGTTCACCGTGTAGGCCCCGTCCGCCCGGCGTTCGTGGAAGAACAGGAGCAGCCCGTCCTCGGTCATGACCGGAGGGGCTCCGGCGCCCACCGCGTACGCCCCCGGCGACGGCGTGATGATGGTGTGCCGTTC
>JANXVR010000012.1 GCA_025351565.1 Actinomycetes bacterium | reverse complement strand
GGTCTGCGAATCGTCCGGACCATCATGCGTGGTGAAGCTCCAGTTCCAGGTGCCAGCGCCATTGTTCTGGGTGATTACCTGGAAATCAAGGAAGGCACCGAAGTTAAAACCACCGGAAAACTATTGCAAGTTCCTGTGGGCAAAGAACTTCTTGGCCGAGTGGTCGCCCACGTTGTACTCGTACTTGTTGAGCTCCACGACCGGCTCCAAGTCTACCTGGCGGCGGAGCACGAAGATGTCGTCGCTCTCGCGCGCGCCTTCCTCGTAGCTGAAGTACGTCCGCGCGCCCGTGAGGAGGTCTACATCAAATAGTCGTTCGTTCGGCATAACAGGCTCCCAGCCCTGCACGGGCGTGGCCTCGGCGAAGCGCCACGCCCGGCAGAACATGGATCAGGTGACGTCGTACGCGGCGGCGAGGCCGGCTTCGTTCTTGCTCTGCAGCACGAACTCGACCAGCATCAGTCGGTTGGCCGCATCGCCCGTCTCCGCCAGCGGCTTCTGGAAGAAGGGGCGCAGGTAGAGGACCGACAGGAGGTTCCAGTCGATCAGGTAGGCATCGCGCGACCGCTGGAAGCGGTTGGGCACGATGGTGATCACGCCGAAGTCGGACACGTACACGTCCGCGGCCCCGATGATCGCAGCGGTCGTCGCCTGCGCCATGTAGAAGGTCTTGGTGGCCACGCCCGCGAACGCCGAGATCTCCTGCTTCACGACGGCGCCCACCATCAGCGTGCCAGGGTTGCCCCCGGCAATCCAGACGAGCTGGATGATGTTCTTGAAGATGATTTCCGTGAACGCACGCAGCGTCCCATCCGTGCGGGCGTTGTTGGGGATGTTGGTGTAGACCGGATCGACCCCAGCGGCGCCCTTGTCCGTGTTGGTCTTGATCCACGCCGGCAGGCCGCCCGTGATGCGCGCGGTGCCGGTGGCGCCGACCGTCGCGATATTCGCGGGCAGGAGTAGCCCCGCCTCCATGTCGCGCTTGAGCTCCATACCCTTCTTGGCGATCTGGTACGCGAGCTCGCTCTTACGGCCCGCCTTGTTCACCACTTCTTCGGTGCCCGCCACGGAGACGGTCTTACGCGAGATCTGCGTGTAGTTCCCCAGTCGGACCGTCGGCGTCACCGCGTCGTACGACGTGATATTGTCGCCTTCGATCTGCTGGTTGCTCGTGGACGGCGCGGCGAGGGTATCCGTCTGCCACTCCACGAACGTGTTGGCGGCCTCGCCGGTGCCGCAGTTGCTGATGAAGGGGGTTTCCGCCGGCGCGATGTTGTAGATGATGTTCAGCAACTGCTCGCGGATCGCCTTCGCCTGGTAGGTCTGGTAGGTATTGCCGAGAATGGCCATAGTGCGATCTCCTGCCTAAATGAGTGATTCGATCAGCTTGGCGCCCGCGCGGGCATCGCCCGTCCGCTTCAGCTCGTTGAACGTGCGCTGGTCACGGCTCACGGTGCGCCTGCTCGATGCCGCTGGACCCGGTTCCACGGTTTTCACGGCGGCCTGTTTCTGCCGGATCAGGTTCTTCGTCACCGGCTTGTTCTTCTGCATCTGGTCGTACAGATATGCCTTCCGCGCCGCCACGATCACCTTGTGGCTGGCGAAGCTATTGAGCTCGTCATCGGTGAAGCCCTCGGAGTCCTTCAAGTAGGCCAGGATCTTCGGGAACTCCTCTTTCTGCACGGCCGCGTCCGCCCACGTGGGGATCTTCTCCAACAGGGACCGCCGCTCTCCCTGCATATACTCCTGCATCTTTACCGCCCGATCCTTGTTCACTTCGACCACCGCCCGGTCCCGCTCCGCAGCCGCCTCAGCGATCCCCCGCTGTTGCAACTGGTGCGCGGCCCACGTCCGGGCAAAAAGGTCGGGATCGTTGTCACGCAACAGGTTCCAGTCCGGCTCCTTCGGCGCCTGCGCCTTCAGGGCCTCGTGTAGCTGCGCGACCGCGCCCGCGTAGTCCTCCCGAACCTTCGCCGCCTCCTCCTTCTCTGCGGCCGCGGCCCGACGGTCCTCCGCGAGTTGCTGGGTCGCCTTGGTGTGCTGCTGGCGCAACAGGTAGCGGTTCTTCGCTTCCTGCTCCGGCACCAGCTCCCACTCCGACCCGTCCTCGCCCTTCGGCACGCGCACCATCTTCGGCGGGGGCAGCTCCTCCTCCTCGTCCTCGAGGGGCGCTTCCTCCTCCTCCTCTGGTGCCAGCTCCTCGTCGTCGGCCTCTCCGTCCAACGCCTCGAGCTTCTTCGCGGCCTCGGCCTCGCTATCGCCTTCGTCCCGCTTCCTCCGCGCCTCATCGGCGGCGGGGTCGGTCGTCGGCTTCTCCTGCGCACGCTCCGCGCCTGAAGGGCTTTCTTCCGTATCGGAGAGCCACTTCGACAGCTCGGACACTCCCTGGTCCATCGTGAGGCCCGCGGGTTCTGCGGGCTTGTTCACGGGTTGTACAGTCGTACCCATGGTCGTTCTCCCTGCTCAGTGTGCCTACTCGGAGGCCCGGTCGGGCTTGTTCCGATCCCTGCTAGCTATCAGCCGGCGCCACCGCGCGGCGCCCCGGCATCCGTCGCTTGTTGAACTCGTCCGCCTCGTCCCGCGCCTTGCGCTGTCGCGTGGCGACCTCACCGCGGTCCTGCACCACCCGCATCGCCTCCACCACGGCCTCGAGCGAGCGCGCCTCGCGCCACAGCTTCAGCACGTCCTCCTCCTTGCAGGTGCGCCACTGGTCGTAGTAGGTGCGGCGCATCATCTCGATTGTACCCTTCCCCACCTCGCCCTCGAGGAACTGTTCGATCACCTGTTTGGCGTTGATGGCCTTGTTCTCCGCGTCCAATTCAGACTGCTTCACGATCCATCTCCTGCGTCAGAAGGTGGGGGTGCACTCGGACCCGCGTTCGGGTCCGCGTTCGGGTCGGTCTGCGGCACCGGATTGCCCGGCGTTGGGGCGCCGGCCGTCGCGGCCGCGCGGTCGGCGTAGTCCATCTGCATCTGGTGGTGTTGCGCCTCCGTGTCGATCAGCGCGTTCAGGATCGCCGTCGCTTCCCGCGTCTCCTTGTCCACCTGCATCTGGGTGAAGTTGGTCTTGAACTGCGCGTCGATCTGCATCCGCTTCGTCACCGTGTCCTGCGCCTGTTGGGCGACCTTGAGCTGGAAGTCGCGCTCGGCCTGCACCGCGCGCTGCTTGAGCTCCGCTTCCTTGATCGCGATCTCCTTCGTCGCGCGCATCTGTTCGACCTGCACCTGCGCCATCGCCAGCTCATGTTCCGGCGTCGGCGG
>JANXVR010000010.1 GCA_025351565.1 Actinomycetes bacterium | reverse complement strand
CGCGCGAACGCGCCAGCACGAACGCGAGCGGCACACCCAGAAGCACCGACAGTGCCGCCGCTGCAAGGGATACCACTAGCGACACGCGCAGCGCGGTCCACGCCCCGGAGCGCGAGAGGCTTCCCGACAGGTCTGACCATGGGGTTCGCACCAGGAGCGCGACCAGCGGAAGGGTCACGAAGAACGCGCCGATCGCCGCGAGGACGGCGATCCCCGCCGGAACGGTTCGGCGCGAGTTGGCGCTCATCGGCTCAAGGGGTCGCGGGTGGGGGAAGGAAGCCGAAGGCCTTGAGGGTGACCTGCCCTTGAGCGCTCGACACGTACTCCACGAATGCGGCGGCCATGGTGGCGTTGGGGGTTCCGTTCACCACGGCGATCGGGTAGACGGCGGTCACGTTGAGGGCGGCGGAGATCGTGATGCTCTTCACGGTCGGCGCGACGCTTGTCGTGACATCGGAGAGGTAGACGATCGCCGCGTCGGCCTCGCCGCTCGCCACCTTGGCCACCAGGGCCGCGTCGTCTTGTTCGTTCGAGACGACGTTGGCTTCGGCGGCGTTCGCGATGCCGGCGTTCTTCAGAACCTGGCGAGCGTAGTCACCGACGGGGACGCCGGGCGCGGCCAGGATCAGCTGCACGTCTGGTCTTCCTAGATCGGAGATCCCGCCGATCTTCGCCGGGTTGTTCGGCGGCGTGATGATGACCAACCGGTTCGTCGCGAACTGCGTGAGATGAGAGACGCCGACCTTCGTGCTCACGCTGTCCATCCAGGTGGTGCTGGCGCTGGCGAACACGTCCGCCGTGCCCTCGGACTCGATCTGCCCGGCCAGCCCATCCGAAGGCCCGAAGTTGAACGTCACGGTAGTGCCGGGATTCGCGGCCTGGAAGTCCTTCCCCATCTGCGTGAACGCCCCGGTGAGCGAGGAGGCTGCGAACACGGTGACGGCCCCGGCGGGACTGAGGCCACTGGAGGAGGTCGAGGAAGCGCAGGCAGATGCTGCGAGCACGATGGAAACGACGGCGATATGGCGACCGCGCATGAACCGGTCCTTTCCAGGTTTAGTGGCCGCCAGGATAGTGGGATGCCCGGCGCGCTAGCAAGCTAAAGCCGGTGTTACGCCAGAGATAGGCTTGGCCCGCCCGGACCTACGCGCCGAACCAGCTGGACCGTCGGCTGGATGCGAACTCGGCCTTCTCCGCGGCGGTCGCGGCCGAGGGCGGGGTGAAGGCGCCGGTCGGGCCCGGGCCCGTCAGGAAGTCGACATCGACCCTAGCCACCTCGTGGCCGCCGAACTCGATGTAGCAGGAGCCGCGGCCGTCGTAGGGACCGGGAGCCGCACCCCCGCGGATCTGCGCGATGAGTTCGCCGGCGACCACGCGCGCGGCGCCCTCGGCGAACACGCCCGCCTTGGGGGTCCCGACGCTCGTCACATCGCCGATCGCGTAGACGCCGGCGAACTCCGTGCCGAGCGTCGCGGGATTCACGGGGATCCAGCCGCCGACCGTCATCCCGGACGCCTCGACGACCGCGGGCACCCGGTGCACCGGAAAGCCGAGGAACAGGTCGTAAGGCATGCGGCTCCCGTCGCTCAACACCGCCGTTCGTTCGCCCGGGTCCAGCTCGGTGACGGTCCGATCGGGGACGAACGTGATGCCCTCCTCGGCGAATCGGGCCAGGATCGCCGCCGATGTCTCCGGCGACGGTGGAACCGGGATGCCGAACGGCATGACCACCTGGATATCCACGGCATCCCGTCGCCCGTTCTCCCGCAGGTACTCGTTGAGGAGCAGCGCGGCCTCGCTCGGTGCCGGAGGGCACTTGAAGGGAGTGCTGGTCACACCGACGATCGCGGTTCCGGACTCGAAGGCGGCGATGACCTCGCGAAGTCGCTCGGCGCCTTCGACGGTGTAGAACTCGTTCCCTGCTTCGACCAGGCCGGGGGTGGCGGCGGGATCAAGGTCCGCCCCTAGCGCGATGACCAGCACATCGGCGTCGTGCGACCCCTGATCGGTGGTTACACGGAGCGCCCGGGGATCGATCGACGTCACGGTCTCCTGCCGGAACCGCACGCCCGGCTTGGCGATATCTCGGTAGTACAGGCGGATCGCATCAGGCGCGCGCCTGCCGAACATCACGTCGAGCTTGGAGAAGCCGAAGACGAACGAGTCGGCTTTGTCGATAAGGGTGACCTCGACCCGGTCGGCGACCGCCTCGGACAGCAGCGTCGTCAACTCGAGCCCACCGAAGCCGGCACCGAGTACGAGGATGCGGGTCGTCATGCGGCGAGCATAGCGCGGTGCATGACGTGCCCTACCCCGGGTTCGTGGGGAGGTTCACCATCACGCTCGTGGCCTTGACGGTGGCCACCGCGGGCATGCCCGCCTCCAGTCCCATCTGATCCGCGGCCTCTCGGGTGATGAACGCCAACACGCGGTGGGGCCCGGCCTGGATCTCCACGGTGGCCGAGAGGCCGTCGCGCTTCACCTCCGTGATGACGCCGGGGAAGCGGTTCCGAGCGCTCCCGGCAGCGATGGGTTCCCGTCGATTCCCGGCCGCGAGCAGCCGGGCGACCTCCGACGCCGCGACCTCTCGCTGGCCGCCCGGTGTGCGCGCGACCGCAAGTTTGCCGTCCTTCTCCCAGCGCCGAAGGGTCTCGACCCGCACCCCCAGCATCCTGGCGGCCTCACCGATCCTGTACGCGTCGCTCATGTCGCGAGGATAGTGCGTAAACGTTCCGGCCCGCTGCGCGCTCTGTCTTGTCGTGAGGTGCGAGCGATGCCGACAGCGACGATGATGGCCGCGGTGGAGGGACCCCCGGCCGACGTGAACGAAGACCCCGCGCGCGGGCGCTTGGCCGCCGCCCCCGCCCCCCACGACTTCGACGCCCTGTTCCGCGAGGCGGGGGCGGGCCTCTACCGCACGCTCTACGCGTTCAGCGCCGGCCGCCGCGATATCGCGGAGGACGCGACGGCGGAGGCGTTCGCTCGCGCGGTGGCCCACGCCCGAACCATCCGAGACCCGCTTGCGTGGATCTACCGCACAGCCTTCCGCCTTGCCACGCTCGAACTCAAGGTCGACACCCGACGCGGCCCGGCGCCCGGGGACGCCGCCACGGACGACGCCGCCGATACCGGCGAACTCGTCGCCGCCCTCCGCAAGCTGAGCCCCAACCAACGCGCCGCCGTGGTCTTGCGGTTCGAGGCCGACCTCCCGGTGGATGAGGTCGCGCGGCGCATGGGCGTGAGCGCACCCACCGTTCGCGTACACATCCATCGTGCGCGCGCCCGACTCCGCGACCTACTTGGCACCGAGGAGATGACCCAGCCATGACCGAACGCTGGCAGAACGAACTGAAGAAGCTCGGCGGCGTGGACGTGCCCACCGGCCGCATCCACGCGCGCATGGCGCAGGAACCGAGCGACGAGCCGGCGCAGGGCGAGCCGGCCCGTTCCCCCCGCCAGCGGATCGTCGCCGGGGTGGTGGCGTTCGCCGTGTTCGGCGCCGCGGGAGTGTTCGCGTACGGGGCCTTGAAGCCGCTCGGTGGCGGCGGCACCGGGCCAGCCGGAGGTGGCGCGCTTCCCAACCT
>JANXVR010000247.1 GCA_025351565.1 Actinomycetes bacterium | reverse complement strand
GAAGGTGCGTCGCGCGGTCGAGGCCTACATGGAGAACGCGTAGATGGTGTGCAGAGATCTGGTCGAGGCGGTGACCGCGTACATCGAGGGCGAGATGTCGCCCGAAGACCGCGCGCGGTTCGACGAACACCTTGCCGCCTGCGACGGGTGCACCACCTACCTGGCGCAGATCCGCGAAACCATCCGCCTCGCAGGAACCCTCGACCCAGAAACGCTCCCGGCCGAACAGCGGGTCGCGCTGCAGGGGGTCTTCCGTGCCTGGGCCGCGGAACGCTAGGGCGACTCGCCCAGATCCATCAGCCGAACCTTCACCTGGTCGGCCAAAGGTTCGTTCTTGATGCTCTCGGCGTCCGCCAGCGCGGCGCGGAGCAGCTCGATGGCCTGCTGACGCCGGACGTCGCCGTTGGCGTCGGTCGCGTACTTCAGCTTCTCGTCGGCCTTGAGGATGCGTTCGAAGATCTCGGCAGCGTCCATCTAGGCCACCCCTTCCATCCGGTCCAGGTAGTGGCGGATCTGGATCGCGACCGCCGCACCTTCACCCACGGCTGAGGCGAGTTGCTTCGTCGAGCCGCCGCGGACGTCACCGGCTGCGAACACCCCGGCCATGTCGGTCATGTAAGTCGCCTGGTCCGTAGCGATGAACCCGCGTTCGTCCAACCCCACCGTTCCGTTCAGGAACCCGGTGTTCGGATCCAGCCCGATGAACACGAACGCTCCCGCAGGATGGTGTTCCTCGGTCTGGCCGGTCGCGCGATCCTCGATGACCACGGTCCCCAGCTTGCCGCTCCCGTCGTCCTTCGCCGCGAATGACTTCACCGCGTGGTTGAGCAGCACCTCCATCCGTGGATCATGCAACACCTTGTCCTGCAAGATCTTCGAGCCACGCAAGCTGTCCCCGTATTCCACGACCGTCACCTTGTCCGTGAACTGGGTGAGGAACAACCCTTCTTCTAGCCCGGAGTTGCCGCCGCCGATCACCATCAGTTCGTGCGACCCCTTATAGAACGGACCGTCGCAGGTGGCGCAGAAGTGGATGCCGGCGCCGATCAGTTCGTCTTCGCCGTCGGCGTCGGTGCGCCGGTAAGACGAGCCGGTGGCGATCATGACCGCGTGACCGTCGTAGTGATCGGCGGTGGCGGTCTGGACCTCGAGCATCCCGCCCGGTTCGCGCATGATGCCGGTGACGCTGACGGCCTGGAGCATCTCCACCCCGTAGCGCTCGGCCTGCTTCACGAACCGGTCGGCCAGCTCCTGACCCGCGATGCCCTCGGGGAAGCCCGGGTAGTTGTCGAACCGCTCGGTCACGCCGGCCTGACCGCCCAATCCCTTTGAGTCGATGATGAGCGTGGCGAGGTTCTCGCGCGCCGCGTAGATGGCCGTGGTAAGGCCCGCGGGGCCGCCGCCCACGATGATCAGGTCGTAGGCGTGCATCTCCGCGGTCCGCTGGATACCGAGCTTCTCCGCCAACTCCTCGTTCGTGGGTTCGGCAAGGTGGGAACCGTCCGGGAATATCACGGTGGGGATGATGTTGTTACCATCATTGCGAGCTTGCACCACAGCCTGCGCGTCCGGGTCGACCTCCAGATCGTGCCATTCGAACGCGATCCGTTGGTCCGAGAGGAACTTCTTCGCCCGTCGGCAGTCGGGGCACCAGGTCGCCCCGTAGATCTTGATCTCGCTCTCGCTCATCGCAACCTCCTGCGTGTGATGGGCCACAGTCTCACGATTCGGTCCTCTCGTTACACCCCCGATGAACGAGCCGTGAATCCGGGATGAAGGTTGCCGGGAACCGGTGCAACGTTCGTCATCGTCGCAGGACACTAGTCATGGCGCCGCCCGAGCGCGGCGCCGAGGAAGGAGGTGAATACATGCAGACACAGATCGAAAGCCCTGAAGTGCACGCGAGGACGACCATCCTCCACGCGCTCTCCAGGAACACGCACGACGTGTGGACCAGGGACAGCCTGGCTCGACACTTCGGCATCGCCCCCGCGCTCGCGGGGAGGATGCTCGCCGAACTGACCGGCGCCGGACTCATCCGGCGACTCCCCGGCCCGGACGACGAGTACACCGCCGCAGGGGCGGGCTACTAGCTAGCCCGCCGGCTGCGCGGTCCAGGACGAGGGCGCCAGCACGTCGCTCCCCGCATCCCGGACGATCTGGACCCCGGAGCCATCCGACGCGTTCATCGCGTAGATCGAGATACCGGCCCAGCCACTGTGGTCGGCGTTGGCTGCCTGCTGAGCCGCCGTCGCGCCACGGTCACTCGCGAACGCGAGCATCGAGCCGTCCGGTGACCACACCGGCGCCGCGTCGAACCCATTCCTGTCGGTGAGCTGCAAGGGGTTCGAGCCGTCCGTGTTGACAACCCAGATGCTCGCCGGAGCGCTGCCATCGTCGTAGCCCACGGTCGCGTAGTAGGCGATCTTGGTGCCGTCCGGGGACCAGGCCGGGAAGTGCTCGTAGGTCGGGGTGTTCGTGAGCTGCCTGAGACCAGAACCGTCGATCCCCACGACGTAGAGGTCGAACTGGGCCCCGGACTGGTTGGGCGTCGGTGCGTTCGGCGAGCCGGTGATCGCCAGATGCGATCCGTCCGGGGACCACGACACCTGGTTCCAGGCTCCTGTCGTGACCACGCGGTCCCCGGTCCCGTCGATGTTGATGACGTGGATGTCGCTCTCGCCATTGGCACCCTGGACCAGGAACGCGAGTGCCGTCCCGTCGGGCGACCATGACGGGAGCGCGCCCGTAGCTCCGGGGACGGCGTGCCGGTTCGTGCCGTCGCTGTTCATGATCTCGATCGCGCTGGTGGCCGAGTCGGCGTTCGATGTGAAGGCGATCATCGAGCCATCGGGGGAGTACGCCGGCAGGATGTCCTGCCCCCCCTGCACAAGCACCGTGGGCGCCCCGCCTGCTGCGGGGGCTATAACGATGGCCAGCTTGTTTAAGTTGCCCCCGCTCACGAACGAGTAGGCGATCGTCCCCGACAACCCGCCGTCACCCGCGGAGGAGCCGGCGGGATGTGGGGGAAGCACCTGGAGGAGCAACACCACAACGGCAAGGGCCAAGGCCGCCGCCAGGGCCATCGCGCCGGCTCGTGAAACGCGACGGCGTCGGCTGGACACCCCATGCAGTCGCTTCAGATGGTCCTCGACATCTACCGCGATCGGGTCGGCTGCGCGGGAGAGGCGTTCCTTGATCTTCGGATCGGCGGTCATCGCAGGTCCTCCTGTTCAGGTCGGTCGGGAAGGGAGAGGTGGGCCCGCAGGGCGCGGCGGCCGCGCATCAGATGGACGCGGACGGTGCCCTCCCGCATGCCGAGCATCCGGCCGATGGTGGCGGCGTCAAGATCCACGTAGTCGGCGAGCACGACGCACTCGCGTTGGCGGACGCTCACGGTGCCGAGTGCGTTCGCTATGTCGAGCCAGTCCGTGGTGGCGCCGACGCCGCCCTCGTTCTCGGTTCGGCGATCGATCAGATGCAACGTTGCCGCCGACGCCAGCCGCGCGCGGCGGGCGTGCGACCGCGCCAGGTTGATCGCCGTTCGGAAGATCAGGTTGCGGGCGTGATCCTCGGTGCCCAGGCCGGCCCAGCGCGGAAGCACGCGAGTGAACGCCTCCTGGGCGAGGTCGGGACCCGCCACGGGATCGCGGCTGACCAGCGCGGCGGTCCGTGCCACCGAGGCGAACCAGTCGCGGAAGCACGTGTCGAAGTCGAGCGGGTCGGCGTGGCTATCTGGGGTGGTCCCGGGCACGGCGTCAGGCGCGATCTCGATGTCCATCACCTGTTCCTACTCCCGGGCGGGTCGGAACGTATACACGCGTCCCAGGATCGTTCGGCCTCTTCTTGGAGTGCCCCGCGATCGGCGAGCGCTGCGAGCCACGCGCGCGGGATGCCGTCCAGGCCGTGGAGGGCGCCGAGGAGTGCCCCCGCCACCGCGGCGTTCGTGTCGGTATCGCCACCCAGCGCGATCACCTTTCGGAGGCCCTCCTCGAAGCCGCGCGCTTCGCCCGCCATGCGCATAGCCACCCCCGCCGTGAAGAAGACGAACCCCTGGTCGGGACCGTCGATCGGGCGTTCGATGCCGGCGCCGCCGACCAGGTACTCCAGCTCCTCTCCGCCTTCGCGGTCCGCTACAGCTTCCACCGCCGCGCGGACCGCAGGTTCGGCGGGCTCTCCCCGAACCAGCGCGGCGGTGGCAAGTGTCACGGCGAGGCAGGCCGTTCGGCAGCGCTCGTCCCAGTGGGTGAGGGCGGAGAGGGCGGGGGCGGCGGAAAAGAG
>JANXVR010000217.1 GCA_025351565.1 Actinomycetes bacterium | reverse complement strand
GTCGGGGCGGGGGGACTCGAACCCCCGGCCTCCTGCTCCCAAAGCAGGCGCGCTACCAGGCTGCGCTACGCCCCGATGGCCATGAGTTTAGGGCCCAACGGCGGTAGCGGCCGGGACCGTTGTCCCACTAGGCTCGCCCTTCATGATCGGCCAGCGCGCCAGCTCCGCCTATTACGTCGCCGCCGCCTCCCTGGTGGTCGCGCTCGCGGCGTTCCTGATCCTGGCCACGCTCGTCCTTCATTCGCCGCAGCATCTGTCGCAGTTCCAAGCGGACGCGCCCACCAAGGCGGCGTGCCTGCCGGGCTCGGGCGCCGACGCGTGCTTCCACTTCCTCCTGCACAACGTCGGCAACGCGCCGGGGTTCGTGCAGTGTTCCGTGACCCCGGCGGCCGGAACGACCGCGCTCTTCCACTCCAGCGGACTCCCGAACGCCGACGGTACCGGCGGCTACCAGCCCTCCGGCGTCTACACCTCCTCAACGGCGATCCCGCCCCAGCAAGGCTTAGTCCTGACCATGGAGGTCAAGGCAGACAAGGGGTCGAAGCCGGCGCCGCCCACCGGCGTCTGCCTTTCCGTGCCCGCGCCGGTGCTCGGCACCGCGGGCTAGCGCGGGCTAGGGCCGGCTAGAGCCGGAACGTTCCCTGTCCGACGATGCGCACTCCCCCGCCGACGCGGACCGACCAGGCGTCGCCCTCGCGGCGCGCGTCGACGTGCAGGAAGCTCGGCCGGTTCACCATCTCACCCTGCGCGATGACGATGTGCTCGCCGCGCGCCGCTCCCGCCAGGTCGTTCTCCGCCAGATAGGCGCCAAGCGGTCCGGCCGCTGATCCGGTCGCCGGATCCTCGCCGATCCCGATCCCCGGGTCGAACATCCGGGCCATCACGTCGCCAACCCCGCGGACGGCGAAGAAGTAGAGCGTGTCCGCGCCGGCGGCCGCCGCCAGCTTCGCGCACGCCCGTCCGTCCCGCTCGGCTGCGCGCAAGGTCCGCTCGTCCCTCACGGGGATCATGAGGCTGGTGAGCCCGGTTCCCACCGGCTGGACCGGTAGATCGGCGGCCAGGTCGGCCAGCTCGATCCCGGCTGCCGCAGCGGCAAGCTCCCTCCCGGCGAACACCGGGCCGAACTCCGGGGGCAGTTGCTGCATCACCGCCGAGTCGCCCGCGAGATCGACCTCGACACTCACGTCGCCGGCGCTGGTCGTCTGAACAACGGATGTCCCGACACGCCCTCCGCCGGCGAGCGTGAACGCGGTGCCGAGCGTCGGGTGTCCGGCGAAAGGAAGCTCGGCGTCAGGGGTGAAGATCCGCATCCGGTAGCCGGCCGCATCCGCGTGCGAGACGAACGTGGTCTCGCTGAACCCGATCTCGCGCGCCAGGAGCTGCATCATGGCGGCGTCCAGGTCCTCGGGCGGTTCCGGCACTACGCAGAGCTGGTTCCCCGCGAACGGGACCTCCGTGAACACGTCGACCAGCCGGAATCCGACCTCCATGACGGTGAAGTCTACGGGGGTTGTTACCCTGTGCTGGCGCAACGCGGGTGTAACTCAATGGCAGAGTTCCAGCCTTCCAAGCTGGCTATGCGGGTTCGATCCCCGTCACCCGCTCCACCGATCGCGCCTCCCGTTCTGGGATCTGCGGAGACGGGCAGCGGGTAGCATCGGACCCGGCGCCGGTAGCTCAGTCCGGACAGAGCGGGGGACTTCTAATCCCTAGGCCGCAGGTTCGAATCCTGCCCGGCGCGCCGCGCCCCCCACGGTGCCTCGGGCGCGGAAGCTCCCCGCGCCCGAGACCGTGGCGTCGTCAGGAGGCTGTGATCTTCTTCACTGCGGAGTACGCGGACGCGCCACCGGCGTTCCGCATGAGCGCGCGGAACTGGTACGTCCCGGCACCCGCGTCTGGCGTGAACACACCGCTCTTCGCAGTTTGCCCGGTCAGCCAGCTCGACCAGATGCTCGACCCGGGCCGCAGCACCTGCACGTCGAAGGTGAACCCGGCGGGAGCAACCGCCGAGGACCACGTGATCGTGCGCGGGGTGGACACCGTCCCCGACGCGGGCGCGGCCTTCATCGCCACCTTGACGGTGCCGGCGTGGTGGAGGCCGTCGGTCACCGCGTAGGTCCCCGCACCGATGTAGGTGTAGCGGTAGTAGGACACTGCCGGCTCAGGCCCGGAGTTGAACAGCCCCATGCCGGTGGCATCGGACACGCTGCTCGCGCTGGGACCGAAGAAGTTCCACTGGACGGTCGTTCCCTGGGCCACCGAAAGGCTAGAAGGGCTGAACCCTGAGTCGGTGACCGAGACGTACTTCGTCTTCGTCTGTGACTTCACGGTTGTTGCCTGCGACGCCGAGTTGTTCGCCGCGTTCGGATCCGTCTCCGTTGCGGCGACCGACGCGGCGTTCGAGATGTTCCCGGCCGCGACCGGCGTGACGGTGACCGTGAGGTTCGCGAACCCGCCGTTCGCGATCCCGCCCAGGTTGCATGTGATCGTCGTGGTCCCGCTGCACGAACCCTGGGTGGGCGTCACGGCGCCGAGGATGACGTTGGCCGGAGGCGTGTCAGTGACCACCACGTTGGTGGCGTTGGCCGACCCCGCGTTGGTCACATGCAGCGTGTAGGTGACGGGGGAATCCGCCACCACCGGGTCGGGCGCGTCGGTGTTCGTGATCGCCAGGTCCGCCGAACCACCTGCCGCCGTGCACCCGGGGAACTTGAACGAGCCGATCCGGGTCTGCCAGTCACTGCCCGACGTCGCGTAGTACTCGCCGACATACCAGAAGGTGCAGTCGTCGACCGGGTCCACGCTCATGGACGTGTAGTCGCCCCATCGGGAGATGGTGGTCTGCGATCCGGTTCCCGCGAACATCGTGGCTTCACCCTGGCTCAGGTTGTTGAGGGGATCGCCCGCCAGCCGGCCCGCGTACCTGATGGACGGGAACACGGTGCTCGAGGACGCGCTGTAGCCCATAGCCATATCGCCGAGGCGATCGACGGCCAGGCTCGGCATCCAGCGGGAGACCCCGTCGCCACCCAGGTTCTGCCAGATCTGCTGTTGAACCGGGGTCGTGACTACCGTTCCCCCGGTCACGTTGATCTGCGCCCACTGGATACCCGTGGGTGCGCTGTTTACCGTGTGGGAGACCCAAAGGGACTCCGTGCCCGAGATGTTTCGGTACTGCGCCTGCATCATGAGACGGTCCTCGAGCGAGTCGAGCAGCCTCGTCGTGCCGGGCTGAGGGACGGTACTGCCGTAGGTGGGCGTGTAGCTCGTCTGCGAAACCGTGGTGGGACCGATGAAGGTGCTCGACAGCGGCGTCACCCAGTCGACGTGGAACTTGAAGACGTCGAACCCGAACACCGCCTGCGATTCCGAGACGAAGTAGTTGGGGGTGCCAGTCGGCGGAGCCGCGCCGCGGAGGTTGCTGGGCAGGGACGAGAAGTAGTTCGTCGTGCCCAAGTCGCTGAAGACCTCCTGCAGCGGCGCTCCGGCCTCCATAGCCGTCCGGTTGAATGCGTATACCCGAACACCGCTGTAGTTGGCGCTGCTGCATGTGGCGGTCAAGCAATCGAACATGTTCACCGACATGTAGAGCCCGTCGGGCCAGATGCCCATCTTCGGATAGTCAGGCAACCACGGGTGTGCGGCGTCGTCGGCCCGGATCGCGTAGAGCCACCACCCTCCGGTGAGAGGGTTGCCGGTCTTCGAGACGGCGACACATTCGTAGTAGGGCCCGTTCTGGATGGTCCCGGCTGCCCAAGAGAAGTCCGCGACGAACCAGCGATCGGCCATCGCGTCGTACACGACGGTCGGGTCGCCCTGGTTGGCGGTGTCACACGAGGTCCCGGTTCCCGCCCCGCTCCACAGGGAGTTGAACGTGAACGCGGCCTGCTGGGTCCCCGTCTTGCTGTAGATGCCCACTGCGGTGTTCACGGCTTCGATGTAGTTGCTCGGTCCGACATCGCCCACGGTGTCCGGCGGCCAGCCGGCCCCGCAATTGGCCGCCGGTGCAAGTACCCAGGAAGTGCAGTCCTGCGAAGTTCTGGCCCGTCGCCGGCATGTTGGGAGCCACTGCGGCCGAGCTGACCGTGTGGCCCGAGCCGGGTTTCGACGAGGAAGGATCGCTCAGCTCCGGGTCGGCGAGGGGGCTCGAGGGGACGGGTTGAAGGTTACGGACATCCCCGTTGTACGACTTGGGAGCGGGTCCGTGCACCGGGTGAACAGGATGGGTGCGAGGATGCGCCGCGGCGACCGCAGGACCCTGTTGGACGGCGGGGAGCACGAGCGCCGAGACAAGGGCGGCGAGCCCGGCGAACCCCCTGACGCGACGACGGGACGAACCAACCTTGTGCGATCGCGACATCATGCGGGCACCCCTCACTCGTTCCTCCTGCGGACAGCCGGCGTCACCCTAGAGCCGGACGCGGGCGGGGTCAACCCGTCGAAGGTCGCGGGATCGGGGTCGCGCGGAAGAACGTGAACCTAGAACCGGGGGTAGGTGTAGCCGTACCCGGCGACGACCATCGCCTTCGTGGACGTCGCGTAGAGGCGCACACGCGGGATCGCGACCTTCTCGCCGCACTTGCCACAGCTGAATGCGCTCTGCCAGCGGGCCGGGATGGCCTGGTCGAACCCACAGTCCGGGCAGGTCTCGAAGATGATCTGGGCGAAGCAGCCGAAGCACATGTACTGGATCGAGTCGTCGCTGACCTGGGTGGACATCCGGCAGTCGGGGCAGGTGAGGTACGCCATCTCCCTGACCTAATCGTCAAGGATGCCGATCACCTGTAGCCATCTGGGCGTAAGCGCCTCCGGGTCGGCGGCATGGACCGTGATGTGCCCCAGCTTCCGGCCCGCCCTGGCCTCCTTCCCATAGAGGTGCAGGTGCGCTCCCGGGATCCGGGCGATGGCCGCGGGATCGGGAGTGGTGCCGATGAGGTTGGCCATGACGCAAGCTCCTACGGATGCGCTGGACCCCAGTTGCAGGCCAGCCACGGCCCGAAGGTGCTGCTCGAACTGACTGGTCTCGGCGCCCTCGATGGTCCAGTGCCCGCTGTTGTGAACCCTGGGGGCGAACTCGTTGCCCAGCAGGGTCTCTCCGGTTCGGAAGTACTCGATGGTGAGGACGCCG
>JANXVR010000192.1 GCA_025351565.1 Actinomycetes bacterium | reverse complement strand
GTAGTTGGCCAGCGCCTGTCCCAGGTTCCCGATACCGGCGATGACGATCGCCCAGTGCTGCGTGAGTCCCAGTTCCCGGCGGATCTGGTGGATGAGATAGGCCACGTCGTAGCCGACCCCGCGCGTGCCGTAGGAGCCCAGATAGGACAGGTCCTTTCGGACCTTCGCGGAGTTAACGCCGGCCGCCTCGGCCAGATCATCGGAACTGACCATCGTGGTTCCGGTCTCGGCGATATCGACCAACGCCCGCAGATACACCGGGAGCCTGGCGACCGTGGCCTCGGGGATAGAGCGGTCCCTCACCATCGAGACCCGCTCACGAGGTCGCGGAACCGCTCGGCGTCCACCTCGATCTCGAACGCCTCCACGCCGTCGATCAGGACCACCGGGATGCGGACCCCGTACTCGAGTTCCAGGGCGTCCTCGGCGGAAACATCGACCTCGACCAGGTCGAACGGCGTCCGGTCCCGCTGGGCCAGGAGCACGCCCCGGGCCACGTCGCAGAGGTGACAGCCGGGCCTGGAGAAGAGGGTGACCTGCACGCCGCGGATGCTACCCGGCCCGGGCCTGCTACAACTTCTGGCAGTGCCCTACGCCGAACTGGACGACCTGGACCTCCACCGACGCCTCTCTCAAGGAGAGCAGGGGGCGTTCGACGAGCTGTACCGGCGGTACGGAGCGGCCGCCTACGGCCTGGCCCTCCGCCTGACCGGGCAGCAACTCCTGGCCCAGGACGTGGTCCACGACGCCTTCCTGGCCCTGTGGCGGGCTCCCGAGGCCTTCGATCCGGCCAGGGGTGCCTTCCGGACCTTCTTCCTGTCCCTGGTCCACCACCGGGCCGTCGACACGATCAGGCGGGAGGAACGGCTCCGCAAGCGACAGGAACGGGCATCGAACCTTGAGCCCACGGTGGACGAAGATGTAGCGGAGGATGTCGTGGCCGCCTCGTTCATGGGGCAGCGGCGCAAAGAGGTCCGAGAGGCCCTCACCACCCTTCCTCCGGAGCAGCGGCAAGTGGTGCAGCTGGCGTATTTCGAGGGCAAGACCCAGGTCGTGATCGCGGAAGAACTGCACATCCCCGTGGGAACGGTGAAGACGCGAACCATGGCCGCCATGCAGAAACTGCGCAAAGCGTTGCAGGAGGAGAGCGAGTGAACCACGAAGCCATGGAGGAGCTCCTTGCGGGCTATGCCCTGCGGAGCCTGGCGGGCGAGGACGCGGTCGCGGCCGATCGGCTGTTGGTGGAGCACGTTCCCGGCTGCCTGGATTGCCGGCGCACGATGGAGGCCTTCCAGTTGGTCAGCGCCGAGCTGGCGCTGGACGCTCAGCCGGTGACGCCCCCCGAAACGCTCCTTCCGCGCCTTCACCGCGAGATGGGCGCGCAGGCTCGTCGCCGCCGTCCCGTCTACCTGGTGGCCGTTGCGGCGAGCGTCGCCGCCGTGGTGGGTTTGGGCGGGTTCGCGGTGAGCCAGGGCTACCGCGCGAACCGGGTTCAGGGGCGCTTCCAGGCGGTGACGGACGCCATGAACTTCGCGCGCACCCCCAACGCGAGCATGACCCAGGTGGGAGCGGTCAGCGACATCTCCTCTCCCGGAGTGCAGAAGTGTTACATCTACGGCTCCGAGGTCCCGATGCCCGCGTCCGGCTTCACCTACCGGCTGTGGGTCGTGCAGGGCTCCCACGCCACGTTCGAGGGAGACTTCGTGCCGGAAGACGGCGTGGTGATCGTGCGGTTGGCGCTTGACCCCACCACGTACGACGCACTGCTGGTGACGGAAGAGCGAGCCGGATCGGTCCCGACGACGCCCGGACCCACGAAGTGGACGTCCTCGCCTCCGGTGGCCTCTGCGGGCTAGCTCGGCTGGGGGTCGGACGCCGTTGGGCGAGAGGCCCGGAGGAACCCCAGGAACATAACCGCGATCCCCACGGTGAGTGAGATCGAGAACAGCGCGAGCATCCCGGTCGCCGCGAACGCGGATCCGAACCCGGCTATCACCGTGGCCCCGAGCGCGATCCAGAGGGTGCCCTTGAACCGGTCCTTCAACTCGGGTCGCCCTCGCATCTTCCAGGCCGACCAGAGCGTGCCGAAGATCAGCAGGAAATACGAGGGGTAGGAGACCAGCTGCGGGAGGCCGTGCGCGCGGGAACCTCCGCCGAACACATCCTTACCGCTCGGGAGCGCCTTCATGAGCTCGCCCGCATCGAACCGGGCCCCTTTCACGGTGGTCACCGCGTAGGCGACGATGAGGACGAGCACGAGGTCCACGGCCAGGTGGAAGGTCTTGTTGCGCACCAACAGTTGGAGTTCGCCCGCGGCCAGGAAGGGCACGTTGAGCACGGCGCCGAGCGTCCAGAAGATCGAGTACACGGTCCTGGACCAATGCCCCTGCGATCCGAAGGCCACCGCGATGGAGGCGGAGGCGTACATGACGAGCGAGATCGCCCAGAGCAGCTGATAGGACCGGCGCCGCTGCACGAACTGCCGCGCCAACAGCCCCGCGAACGCCAGGGCGATGGCTGCGGCGATAGCCGGGAAGACCCACATAGGCCAGAGGATAGCCGGGGCCGTGCGCTACCATCCCTGGGATGGCTTCCCCGGCCCCCTCGATCCTCTTCTCATCCGCGGCGTTCTTCGGCCGCCCGCTGACCGACACCGTCGAGGCGGCCGCGAACGCCGGCTACACCGGGATCGAGGTCATGGTCACGAAGGATCCCGACAGCCAGGACCCCCGCCGCATGCGCGCGCTCGCGGCACAGGCTGGATTGACGATAGGGGCGCTCCACGCGCCGTGCCTGCTCCTCACCCGCCGCGTGTGGACCACCGACCCGGTTCGGAAGATCTACCGCTCGATCGAGGTTGCGCAGGAGGCCGGGATCCCGCTCGTCGTTGTCCATCCACCCTTCCGCTGGCAGCGCGAGTATCAGGGGTGGCTGCTGGAGCGGCTCGCCGGCTTGGAGGAACGAACGGGCGTCACCGTCGCACTGGAGAACATGTTCCCCTTCGGCAAGACCGAAGACCGAGGCGGGGTCGCGCTCCACGCCAACCCCGACATCCACGAACTCGACGGACTGCAGCATCTGGTCCTGGACACGAGCCACGCGGCCGTCGCGCGCCACGACCTCATCGCCCTTCGACGAACGTTCGGCTCGCGGCTGCGGCACGTGCACCTGTCCGACAACGCCGGACGCGGCTGGGATTCACACCTGCCCCCGGGCCAGGGGGTGCTGCCGCTCGATGGATTCCTCGCCGACCTGGCAGTATCCGGGTATGCGGGATCGGTCTCGCTTGAGGTCGATCTCCGCCGTTACCTCACGGACCGCCCGGCGCTCCGCGAGGTCATGGCCACGATGCGGGAACGCTGCGAAGAGGCCCTCCGCGTGGATCGACCGGCGGTCGCGGGCACCCGGGCAGCCGTGCGCTGATGCGCCGCCCAACGTTCATCGCGCTCATCGTCCTGTTCTCGGCACTCCTGGCCGCTGGGGCGGCGCAGCTGGTGATCGCGAGCCACTCCCGCCCTGCCTACCAGGGGCCGCGGAGTCCTGGACAGCTCCCGACCCAGGCAACGCCAAGTCCCTCGGTCTGATTCGGTTGTGAAGATCGCAAGGGATCGAACCAGGGCGCGAACGCCCGGAAGGCCTACTTGCCCAGCTTCATCCGCTGGTGGCGGGTGCGCTTCAGAAGCTTCTTATGCTTCTTCTTACGCATCTTCTTCCGGCGCTTCTTGATCAACGACCCCAAGCCACAAGCCTTTCACTCTGTTCCGAAGAGGTTCCGGAGGTCGACGCGCTTGGCGCGGTAGTTCGCCTCCAGACGGACGGACCCCAGTCTAAGCGCTTTCGGCGGCTCTGCCACGGGCGAGATCAGGCGGAGCCCCCCGTCCTCGGGGACGTACTCCAGGTGGCCTACCCCCGTGAATCCCCCGCTCCCGTCGGAGAGCCCGACCATGAGCCTGTCCAGTTCCTTCAGATCGAACAGGGGCGGCAGGGACGGCATGAACACGGTCGGCTTGACCCGGAACCGGTGGAGCTCCTGGGCGAAGTAGCGGGACATCTGGCGTTCGCGCTGGGCCATGCGGTCCTCGACGCTGGTCGGCTCCACACCGGGGTGGATGGGCAGGGTCACCGTGTCGATGCCGAAGAACCGCTCGATGACCCCGAGCACGGGCTCGAGCTCCTCGCCGCGTTGCAGACCCACGATGAGGTCGGGCTCGAGCGCGTCCACCTTGTAGTACTTGACCAACTGGCCGCTGATCCCTCCGACCACGCCGCCGGTGTCCACGATGACCAGGTCCGCGCCCTCCGCGCGAGCACGATCGCGCAGCCGCGCCAACGCGCCGACCAGCGGCAGGAGATGGTCGGCCGGGCTGGTCGAACCGACGAACCCCAGGTGATCGGCTTCGGCCAGCCGATCGAACGTGAGATCGTCCACGGATCTGATGTGCTTCATGCCGACCGTCGCCGGTGGCCCCACCGTCTTCTGGCTAACGTCGGCGTCCAGGTAGGCGACGGCGCGGCCAACGTGCAGGGCGTACGCGGCGGTCGCGCGCGCCAGCGTGGACTTGCCCGCATCCAGCCCGCCGATGAACAGCACCGTCTTCGCGTCTCTGGCAGCTCGGCCGACGAGCCGGTCATGTTCGTTCACTGTGCGCCCTCTCCGCCGTCGCGGAGGTTCGGGCCGTGTGCCGCAGGGGCCGCTCGGTGCTATCCCGCTTCGGTGAACCGTTCGGTCAGGTAGGAGTGGATGTCTTGTTCTCTGAGGCGGTAGCTCTTGCCCACGCGGAGCGAGGGCAGCTGGCCGGCGTTGATCAATCGGTAGACGGTCATGCGGGATACGCGCAAGAGGTCTGCAACCTCATTCACGGTCAATAGTCGAACCTCGTTGAAGGTGTCTCTCCTCACGATGGCGGCGATTCTAGGCGAATCGCCGCCGCCCCGATACCCCCGAACGGACTACGGGCGGGGTGACCTGGTCAAACGGACGCGATGGCCTGGAAGCACGGCCAGTACGCCCCGGGATCCACGTGGTCGTCCATGACGATGACGTGCTCGGTTCGCCCAAGAGACTTGGCGACCAGGAGGGCGGGGTCGTTCACGTCGGCGATGCTGATGGTCTCCACCCCGGCCCCGATGGCGGCCCCGGCGAACCCGTGATCGGCCACGACCAGGTCGGGCGTGACCTCTTCGAGCATGCGTTCCATCGCGTTGGGCCCGTGCGTGTGGCGCGGTTCGCGGCCATCGGTCAGCATGGTCACCCCGTCCCAGTGATCGATGAACCAGTCGTGGTCCAGATGGGGATCGCGCCAGTGAGCGCCGTGCGCGGCTCGGAGAACCCCGGCGCCACCGGCCCCGAGCCAGCCGTCGAGCGCGTGATAGAGGAGGGCGAGCCCGACCGGATGGCCCGTGGCCAGGATCACCGACTCGCCCCGTTCCCGGGCCAGGTGCAGCCGGCGACCGGCTGCCCGGCACTCCGCCAGGATCGGCTCGGGGCGGATGTCCACGGGACCGAATCGGGCGTCGCGGTCGATGGGCGCACCCGCCGCAGTCTCCACCAAGCGGAGGATGTCATCCAGCGCCAGTCCCTCCGCGATACCCGGCATGCCGAACTCCTTGTCAGGGTCACCGTCCAGGAGCATCAAGGCGTTGTTCCGCACGTTATCGAGCGGGTGGGTGGCCGTCCCGGCCACCTGGCCGGCCAGGAGCCCCGTCAACAGCTCTGCCTCCGGGACGAGCCGGGGCGTCCAGCGGTCGTCGAGCGCGGGCAGTCGGCGGACGTGGGCTTCGATAACGTCCATGGTTCAGGCCATGGTACGGGAGGCGGAGGCGGAGGCATGCAACTCAAGGGTGCGGTAGCGGTGGTGACCGGGGCCTCGTCCGGGATCGGTGAGGCCATCGCGGTGGCCTTCGCGCAGCGCGGTGCGAAGGTGGTGCTGGCCGCCCGCCGGTCCGACCGCCTGGACGAACTTGCCGACCGGATCGAACGGGCGGGCGGGCGGGCGCTGGCGGTCCGCTGCGACGTCGGCGACCACGAGCAGCTGAGGAAGCTTCGCGTCATCACCCAGGAGGCCTACGGACCCACCGACATCCTGGTGAACAACGCCGGCATCCCCGGCGCCGGAGCGTTCGAGACGCTGACCTACGAGCAGATCCAGACCGTGGTCCAGGTCAACCTCACGGGTGTGCTGTTCGGAACTAGGGCGTTCCTGCCGGGGATGCTCGCGCGCGGGCACGGCCACATCGTCAACGTGGCGTCCCTTGCGGGCAGGTTCGCAGCTCCGGGGGCCGCCGTGTACTCGTCGACCAAGCACGCGGTCGTGGGCTTCAGCGAGTCTCTGGACGCGGAGATGCGCTCGCGCGGGGTGCGCGTGACCACGCTGAACCCCGGCTTCGTGCGGACTGAGGGGTTCTCGGCGACCGATCGTCCACGGCTGCTCTCGCTCACCACGGAACGGGTGGCGGAGGCCGCGGTCCATGTGGTGCAGGACGGCATCGCTCCCGAGTACACCCTGCCGCGGTGGGTCACGCCCTTCCAGGCGTTCCGGGTGCTCACGCCGCCGCTGTACCGGGGGGCGATGCGTCTGGCTACGCGCTCGCGGCGCTGAGCTGACTGGTGCAGTTCGGGCGATGCGCGCCCGCTCGATCCTTCTCGGGAGCCTATCCTCGAGGCTCTGGACCCGGCAAGGAGAACCATGAAGACGGACGTCCTTGAAGATCCGGCTATCGACGAGGCTGCCGATGCCGACCGGCCCTGGATCGTGGTGGTCTGGAACGACCCGGTCAACCTGATGACGTATGTGACCTGGGTGTTCCAGACGTTGTTCGGGTACTCGCGGGAGAAGGCCGAGCGGCTCATGTGGGACGTCCACACGAAGGGCAAGGCGGCGGTCTCCAGCGGCTCTCGTGAGCGCGCCGAGGGCGACGTCGCCCGGCTGCACGCCCGCGGACTCTGGGCAACGATGGAGAAGAACTGACCATGGCGGATACCGGAGCGCCATTGCGGGCCGGCGAGCACGGTGCCGTGAACCTCTCGTTGAGTGGCGAGGGGCGGTCAGCGCTGCGCGAGCTCGTCGCCGGATACCGAGCGCTGCTCCGAGGCGAGAGCCAGGCGAGCGACCCGGCGATCGCGCGGCTGTTCCCGCCCGCCTACCCCGAGGACCCGCTCCGCAACCTCGACTATGAGCGCGGCGCGCACGACGGCCTCATGGACGAGCGGATCGCGGCCATCGAGGAGGTGGAGCAGCACGCAGACGCCGATGTTCTCTCCGCAGAACAGTCGCGGTCCTGGCTGGGTGTGCTGAACGACCTCCGCCTGATCATGGGAACACGCTTGAACATCACGGAGGAGACGGAGGAGACGACGTTCCACGGCGATCCGGCCGCAGCCGAGGCGTTCGGGATGTATCGATGGCTGACCTACCTGGTGGGGGTCCTGCTGGAGGCGCTCGATCCGACGCTGGCCGACCTCGGCGCCGACGGGCCGCCACCCGAGAGCAGCTGACCCACCGCCGGCAACGCGCCTGACGCCTCGAGGATGCCGCTAGCCCTTCAGAGGTATCTGGCCGTCGACATGAAGAGGACCGCGACGAGTAGCAGACCGAGGCTCACGCGCGCGGCGAGGCGAAGCCGGCCCTAGATCGCACCGATCTGCGCGGCGACCTCGGGGGCAGGAGGACCGCCGGAGGCCGCAACCTCACGGCCCAGTGCGAGCAGCCGCTGCACGTTGGGCCGCGTGACCGTTAGGCCGATTACGAGCGCCGTTATCGCCCCCAACCCGCCGACCGTGAGCGCCAACCCGAAGCGCGAGCCGATCCAATCGCCGAACGCCCCGTAGTCATGCCAGTCCTTCCACCACAGGAGCAGTCCGGCGGCAACGGCCGTGGTCGCGATCGCGATGATCCGATCCACCAGGTGGCGCTTGCCCAGGAGTTCGGCCATGAAGGGTGCTCCCACCGGACCCAGCGCGGCAGCGCTCGGTTGCAGATACACGACGAACAGGAAGACCGAGCCCACCCAGAGCACCCCGGCGGTGATGTGCACCAGCCGGAGCGCGACCATGAGCCAATCCGTCGCGATCATGTCCCCTTCCTTCGTCCGAAGAGGGAAGCAGACCACGGTGGGTCTGTGCGCGCAAGGTCGGAGCTCGTCCCCAGAGCGCCGATGGCGTGGGTAGTCGATACCTTGGTCGGCCACTAGGCTCCTGGCGGCTCCGCACCCGGAAGAACGCTCGCTCGCGCACGCGGCGACGCGGCCAAGACAAGGGGATCTCACCATATGCGTCGGTTGGCACGATGGTCGTTCACCCATCGCCGGATCGTGGTCGGTGCCTGGTTCGCGGCGTTCGCCGGCCTGCTCGGCCTCTCGGGGTCGATCGGCAACGCCTACTCGAATAGCTTCACGTTGCCGCACACCGAGTCCACGCAGGCGCTGGATCTGATCCAGTCGGTCGCACCGCAGCGGTCCGGGGATTCCGAGCAGGTCGTCATCGGAACCTCCGGCGGGACGAACGTGACCGACCCGGCGGTGCAGCACCGGGTGGCGGCGATCCTGAGCAGCCTCGCCAAACTCCCGCACGTCGTGAAGGTCGTTTCTCCGTATTCGGTCGACGGAGCCCAGCAGGTGTCTCCGGACGGCTCGGTCGCCTTCGCCACCGTCTCGCTGGACCAGCAGGCGCAGGACCTGCCGATCTCCCTGGCGAGGCAGTTCGTCGACACGGCCACCGCGGGATCGGGCGACGGCGTCCAGATCGCGGTCGCCGGGCAGCTCGCGCAACAGGCGAACCAACCCTCCATCGGAGGAACGGGCCTGGGCATCATCACTGCGGGGATCGTGCTGTTCCTGGTGTTCGGCTCGCTGCTGGCGATGGCGACGCCGCTCGCGTCGGCCCTGGTCGCCCTCGGGACCGCGATCTCGGCCATCGGCTTGTTGAGCCATGTGCTGTCGATGCCCGCGTTCTCGCCCGAACTCGTGGCGCTGATCGGTCTGGGCGTTGGGATCGACTACGCCCTGTTCATCGTCTCGCGGCATCGTCAGGGTCTCCTGGCGGGCCGCGACGTCGGCGACTCGGTGGAGCTGGCGATCGATACCTCCGGCCGGGCCGTGCTCTTCGCGGGCACCATCGTCTGCATCGCTCTTCTCGGGATGTTCGCCCTGGGGATCGGCTTCCTCTATGGACTGGCGGTCGCCGCGAGCATCGGCGTGCTGTTCACGATGTTCGCGGCGCTCACGTTCCTGCCCGCGATCCTGGGGTTCATCGGACCGAGGATCCTCTCGCGGCGTCAGCGCCGAAGTCTTAAGGAGGACGGGCCGCGGGGAACAGCCGAGGCGGGGTTCTGGGTCCGCTGGGCGGGACGGGTCGGGAGGCGGCCGGCCATCTACGGCGCGGTGGCGCTGGTCCTCATCTGCGCGATGGCGCTGCCGTTCTTCAAGCTGCGGCTCGGATCGGCCGACCAGGGGAACGACCCGAAGGGGACGAGCACGCGAACCGCGTACGACCTGCTGGCCAAGGGCTTCGGCCCCGGGTTCAACGGCCCCTTGCAGATCGTCGCCCAGCCCTCGGGGCCGGCACAGGACAGCGCGCTGCGAAGCCTGGCCACGACGATCGGCTCGACCGACGGCGTGGCCGCCGTGACTCCCGTCATGACGATCCCAGGGGCGGACGGGGCAAGCGTCTCGCTGTTCCAGGTCTACCCGACGTCGGCCCCCCAGGACGCCGCGACCACTGACCTGATCAACACCCTCCGCCACCAGGTGATCCCGCAGGCGGTCGGCAACTCCGGGCTCACCGTCTACGTCGGGGGGTTCACAGCGATCTTCGCGGACTTCGCGAGCGTCCTGTCCTCGAAACTCCCGGTGTTCATCGGGATCGTCGTGCTCTTGTCCTTCCTCCTGCTCACCGTCGTGCTCCGGAGCCTCGTCGTGCCGCTGAAGGCGGCGGTCTTGAACCTCCTGTCGATCGGGGCGGCATTCGGGATCCTCACTGCGGTGTTCCAGTGGGGCTGGATGGGCGGCCTGTTCGGGGTCAGCCGGCCCGGCCCGGTGGAAGCCTTCCTCCCGGTGATGCTCTTCGCCATCTTGTTCGGGCTCTCGATGGACTACGAGGTGTTCCTGGTCATGCGCATCCACGAGGAGTGGCTGCGCAGCGGCGACAACAACGGCTCGGTCGGTCACGGGCTCGCCGCGACCGGAGGCACGATCACGGCGGCGGCGGCCATCATGATCGTCGTGTTCGGCTCGTTC
>JANXVR010000174.1 GCA_025351565.1 Actinomycetes bacterium | reverse complement strand
GCGTCAACGCCGAGGGCTACCTGAAGCCTCCTGCGGCCATGCGCGCGCTGTTCGCCGAGCGTCCCGACCTCTGCGACGCCACGCTGGCGATCGCTGAACGGTGCACGTTCGACCTGGGGCTGAAGCAGCTGCACTTCCCCGACTTCCCCGTGCCGGGCGGACGGAGCGCCGATGCCGCACTCACCCAGCGGTGCTGGCGCGGTGTCCGCGAGCGGGGGATGACGGACACACCGCAGCTACAGGATCGTCTCCACCTGGAACTCCAGATGATCCGCCAGCTGGGGTTCGCGGCGTACTTCCTTACCGTCACCGACATCGTCGCGGACATCAAGGCGATGGGCATCATGGCGGCCTGCCGTGGCTCAGCGGCCGGTTCGCTCGTCTGCTACCTCACCGGGATCTCCGACGTGGACGCCCTGCGTCATGACCTGTCGTTCGAGCGGTTCCTGAACCCCATGCGGGACGAACCACCGGATATCGACATCGACGTGGAATCGGCCCGGCGCGAGGACGTCTACGACATGGTGCTCGGCCGTCACGGCGACGAACGCGCCGCCTGCGTGGCCATGGTCGACACCTACCGCGCCCGTTCGGCCGTCCGGGAGGTGGGCAAGGCGCTCGGTCTGCCCGAGGTCGAGGTCGGTGTGGTCGCGAAGTCCTTCCCGCACATCTCGGCCCGCGGTCTGCGCCGGGCGGTCCAGACGCTCCCTGAACTCCAGGGCATCAACCTGCCGATGCAGGCGCTCGATCTCCTCTTCCGCGTCGCCGAACGCCTGGACGGGTTCCCGCGGCACATCGCGCTGCACCCGTGCGGCATCATCCTGGCCGGCCACGACCTGGTGGAACGCGTTCCCCTGGAACGGAGCGCCGGTGGCCACCGGATGGTCCAGGCCGACAAGGACGATGTCGAGGCGCTCGGCTACCTCAAGCTCGACGTGCTGGGTGTTCGCATGCTCAGTTCCATGCGCCACGCCCTGGACGAGATCGCGCGAACCACCGGCGAGAAGGACGACCTGGGCGCTGTCCCGCTTGACGACGAACCCACGTTCGAGACGATCCGCGCCTCGGACACCCTGGGCTGCTTCCAGATCGAATCACCCGGCCAGCGCGAACTGCTCCAGAAGCTCCAGCCCCGGTGGTTCGGCGACCTCATCATCGACATCTCCCTGTTCCGCCCCGGCCCCGTGAAGTCCGACATGATCCGCCCGTTCCTCGCCCGCCGCGACGGCCGCGAACGCCCCACCTACGCCCACCCCTTGCTCAAACCTGCTCTCCAGGAGACGTACGGGGTCATCGTCTACCACGAACAGGTCATGCGAACCATCGCCGCCATGACCGGCTACGACCTCACCTACGCCGACCACATCCGTCGCCACCTGGACCGCGACGACCTGCTCCCCGGGTTCGAACGCGACGTCCTGGCGCGGGCGGCGGACCGGGGCATCGACCGAGCGGTTGCGAAACAGACATGGGACGCCATAGCGCAATTCGCAAGCTTCGGTTTCTGCAAGGCCCACGCCGCAGCATTCGCGGTGCCCACCTACCGCTCGTCATGGCTGAAGACCCACTATCCCGCCCACTTCATCTCCGGACTCTTGACCCACGACCCAGGGATGTACCCCCGCCGACTGATCCTGGAGGACGCGAGGCAACACGGCATCCCCATCCTCCCGCTAGACGTGAACACCAGCGAACCCGACTACGTGGTGGAGGTGGTGGGAACCGAGAGATCGGTCGGGCCCGACACACCTACGTTCGGGATCAGGTTGGCATTGCAGGAAGTTCACGGCATGTCTGGTTCGGAGATACGGTCGATCTTGCAAGCCCGGGCGGATCACCCGTTCTCATCTGTGGGGGACTTCTTGCGGCGTACGTCGGTGGCGAAGCCTGTGGTGGAGGCGCTGGCGCATGCGGGGGCGTTCGACAGCATCCCGGACGAGAAGAACAGGCGGGCACATCTGTATGAGGCCATCACCACCTTGACGGAGCGGGAAGGGGAGCAGCTCACGCTTGGGGCCGACACGGGAACGGTTCCTTCTGCCTACGTCTTCAAGGATTACACCGATGCTGAGGTGGTGAGGGCGGAGTTGGATGTGTTGGGGCTGGATGCGAGCCGGCACATCGTGAGTTTCTTCGAGGGGACGCTGGCGGATCTGGGGGTTACGCGGACGAGGGATCTCGCGAAGCAGCGGGGAGGGACGAAAGTGATGGTAGCGGGGGTGAAAGTTGCGTCGCAGACGCCGGCGATCAGGAGCGGGCAGCGGATCATCTTCCTCACGCTAGATGATGCGACGGGGCCGGTGGAGGTCACCGTGTTCGAGTCGGTGCAGCCCAAGGTGGCGCGGACGGTATTCCATTCGTATGCGCTGGCGGTGTGGGGGGAGCTGCGGCGAACCGGGGTGAACGGGGTGAGTATCATCGCCGAAGAGGTCTGGGACCTCACCGCGTTGCACCGGGCGCGGGGGCGCGGGGAACTGCGGGAAGCGATGGGCAGGCGCGCCGAACCGAGCGCACCCGCGCGCAGGCTCTGGCATTCGAGTGGAGGCTCCGCAGGATGACCGCGCGTCCGGCCGAACCGATGCTCCACGTCGACCTTGACGCGTTCTACGCCGGTGTCGAGGTGTTGAAGGACCCGAGCCTCAAAGGCAAGCCCATCGTGGTCGGGGGCGGCGGGCCGCGCGGCGTGGTCGCCTCCGCGTCGTACGAAGCCCGAGCGTTCGGCATCCACTCCGCGATGCCGGGCGTTCGCGCGAAGCGCCTGTGTCCCGACGCCATCTTCCTGCCGGCCGACTTCGAGGCATACCGGACCCACTCGAACCGGTTCCGTGAGGTGCTCATCGCCCACACCCCGCTGGTCGAACCCATCTCGATGGACGAAGCCTTCCTGGACGTGGGCGGGGCCACCTCGCTTTTCGGTTCGCCGGCGGAGATCGCGAGGAAGATCCGCGCGGAGGTGGAGGCGGAGGTCGGGGTGACGTGCTCCGTCGGGGTGGCCTCCTCGAAGTTCATCGCCAAGCTCGCCTCGGACCTGTGCAAGCCGAACGGGATGCTCGTTGTTCCCGCTGAGGGTGTGCGGGAGTTCCTGGAACCCCTGCCGGTTGGCAGGCTTTGGGGGGTGGGGGAGAAGACCGGCGACCTCTTGGGACGGATGGCCATCCGCACCATCGGTGACCTGCGCGATACGCCCGAGGCCGTCTTGACCCGTCTCTTGGGAGATCAGACCGCCCGGCACCTCTCGAACCTAGCCCACGGGATGGACGACCGACCGGTGGTTCCGTACGAGGCGCCGAAGTCCGTGAGCCACGAGGAAACGTTCGATCGCGATCTCGACGACGAGACGGATATCCTCCGGGAGCTGCTCGGCCTGTCCGGGCGTGTAGCGAGCCGCCTGCGAGCCGACGGCTACCACGCTCGCACGGTCACCCTCAAAGCCAGGCTGGCGAGCTTCACGACGCTCTCACGCTCACGAACGCTCCCCGACCCCACCGACACGGGCGCCGACCTCTACCACCATGTCTCCGAGCTCTTCCGAGCGCTCCCCGGGCAGCGCCGGAGGATCCGCCTCCTGGGCGTGGCCGCCACCGGCCTGATCCCGGCCGGCGCCGAACAGCTCGCGATGCTCCGAAGCGAACGATGGGGCGATATCGAACGAACGGTCGATCGCATCGAGCATCGGTTCGGGCGCGGAAGCGCGATGCCTGCCTCGCTCCTGGATCGCGACCGGCGACGTTGAACAGCCTCCGTTGCGCGCGACTCCGACATTGGCCCTACCTTCTGCGACGGGCGACCCTATAATCCAGGGGCCGATCGGTCCCCACGATCGGAGAGGGCGCGCGGGAAAGGTGCCACATGCCGCTCAGCGAACACGAACAGAAGATCCTGGAAGAGATCGAGCGGCGGCTTGCGGAAGACGATCCCAAGCTGGTGGAACAGGTCGGACGTTCGGACCTCTACTCGCATCTGGCGCGGCGGATCCGTAGGGCGGGCGCAGCGTTCGTCATCGGGTTCATCCTGCTGCTGTTGTTCCAGGTGTGGGTTCCGCTTGCGGGCGTTGGCTTCGTGATCATGGTGCTGGCCGGGGCTGCCATCTATCGCTACGTCGGCCAGTTGGGACGCGACCAACTCCGGGATCTGCAACGAGGCGGAGGCGCGTCGGTGGTCGGCATCATCAGCAAGATCGTCGCCCGGTTCCGCGCGCCGCGCGACACTCCGCTCGACGACTGACACCCGACCGATGGCATAGCCCGTTCGGGTGATTCTTCACCCCATGTACGCTCTGCGCTTGCCACATGTTCATGCGCTGCGGTACAAAGAGCGTCCTTCCCTGGGTGCGCGGTCATCGCGCGTTCCGAGCACCACTGTTCAGATGAACTACGCGGCAACGCAGGCAGTTGTTTCTATCGAAAGGGCACGCGTCCCATGGAGGGGTTCACCTCGCACCAGGCCAGCAAGTTCACCGGCTGCACCTCGAGACAGCTCCGCTACTGGGACGAGATCGGACTCGTAGAACCTTCGGTGCAAGGAACGGGGGGACGCCCCGGGATCCCCCGGCTCTACTCGTTCCGCGACCTGGTTGCCCTTCGGATCGTGAGGTCCCTGTTGGACGGCGGTATGTCGCTGCAACGGGTGCGCAGGTCCTGGGACTTCCTGAACAAGAAGGCCGGGCTGGACAAGCATCTGTCCGAGGTCAAGCTCGTGACCGATGGCCAGAGCATCTTCAAGATCTGCCGGCGCGACGGTGAGGTCATGGATGCCCTCAAAGATGGCCAGATGGCATTCTTCGTGGCCATCGACGACATCGCGACGGGGGTCCAGACCAACGTGGCGCAGTTCCAGGAAGACCGCGAGAAGTTCGTTCGGGCGCTCCGGGAAGCAGCTGTCCACACCGCCACCGGCGGCTAAGCCCTCGATGGACGGTACGCGCCGAGGAGACGCTGGCGGATGGTCCTGGTTCCACGGAGCGCTCCCAGCGCTTGCCGCGCGGCCCTGTCGGCTTCGTGGCCGAGGTCGCGCTCGGGCTCGGTAGGCCCGTACGCAGCCGCCCCCGCAAGCCCCGTGAGCCGGGCCAGCCCGGGTTCCGCGGTCCCGACCTGGACACCGACGCGAACCCGGTACTCCTGGATCGTCTCCCCCGTGGCTCGCGGATACCCGAGGGCCCCGGCCTGATCGGTGAACGCTCGGTACGTCGCCAGGATGTGTCCGCGGACCCCGCGGCCGCCTCGCCGCCGTCGCGCACGGCGGGCGACCGCGCGCCAGAGCGGGAGCCCGAGCAGCGCCAGCAGCAGAACCGCCGCCCCGCCGGCTGCGAAGGGCACCCACGGGCGTCGTCCGAGCGGCGACGATCTCCGGTCGGTCCCGGGAAGTGCCCCGCCCCTGCTGCCCTTCTGTCCGCCGGGTCCGCCATCCGGAAGGCCACCTTTGCCGGGCAGCGGACCGGGCCCGCCTCCGGAGCCGCACTTCGATCCCACGCAATCGGGAGCCGGTTGCGAGTACCCGGCGGCCAGCGGATTGCTTCGGCCGGGGGTTGGCTCGAAGGCGAGCCACCCGTAGGTTGGGAACAGCACCTCGACCCACGCGTGGTAGTCGTTCGTGGTCACCACCCTGGTGTCGGTCCCAGTTGCGAACGTTCCCGGGGTGAATCCCACGGCAACGCGGGCGGGGATGCCCAAGGTTCGAAGCATCACGGCCATGGAGCTCGCGAACTGCTGACAGAAGCCGCGTTTGGTCACGGTGAGGAAGTCGCTCATGGAGAGCGCGTCGTCGCGTGGGGCCACGGTGGTGTCATAGGTGAACGAACGGAGCCGATCCTGGATGGCCAGGATCTTGCGGTAGTCGTTGGGTTGGCCCTGCGTCCATGCCCTGGCGATCGCGGCGATGGAGGTCGGCAGGTCTTTCGGTAGGGATGTGTACCGGACATCCTGAGACGGGTGCGGGAAGACGACTTGGTCCAACTGGCCCGGTGTGGGTTGGACCACGGACGACGTGACCGTGTATGTCGTGCCGATCCGCAGGGGCCCGTCGGCCGAGAGCGACAGGCTGCTGACGTCATAACGCAGCGTGGTATCGGAGGTGACCGCCGACGGCGGATAGGCGGCCGGGATCCACGGGGAACCCAGGTCGCTCGTCACCGTGAAGTGCTGTTCGAACGGCTGGTCCGTGGTCACGCTGGGACTCAGGCCGGGGGCCGCGATGGACGTCTGCGGCTGGATCTGCACCGGGTCCTGCGACGGCTCCGGGCGCCATGTCGTCCCATCGAACGAATCCAACGCCACCGTCCGCCAGTACGCGGCCACGGGAGATTGGACCCGGAAGAGCTCGACCGGGTTCGTGCGGTTCAGCTGCGCACGGATGGACACGAGCGGGTTGAGCCCGGCCCCTGTCGACGTCGACAGGTCGATGACGGCCTTGGAGCCGAATCCGGGCAGGACGAACGGTGCGAGCACGGCGACGGTCACGCAGGCAAGGCCCATCCGCCTGGCGCCGCTCCCCATCGACCATCGGCGGGATCGGGAGGAAGCCGGGAGCCCCCACACCGGCCCCCACCCCTGCATCCGGCGCAGTCCGTCGGCGAACACCAGACACAGCGCCGCTATGAGGAAGAGGACGCCGTACTGCGGCTTCACCGTCTCCTCCAGCACGGTATCGGCGAAGGCGAGGAGCGCGATCGGGGGCAGCAGCGCCAACAGGGGGCTCCCCGTTCGAACGGCAAGGGCGTGCATGGAGAACACCGCCGCCCACACCGCAACCACACCGGCCAGCATGAGCGGGGCCAGTGGCAGGGTCGGTGCGACCTGGATCTTCGCCTCCTGCCCGATCTGACCGGCGGCCGTCACCGCCAGGTGTAACGTGTGGACGGTCGGGAGCCCGAACCACGCACTCTGCGGGAACACCACGACGGCCACGGCCACGGCACACGCGGCCGTGCTGATCAGAGTCGCCAGGATCAGGCTCCGTCGTTCGAACGCGATGGCGATACCGGCCGAGGCCAGCCCGACCGCCAACAACTTCCACGTGGGTCCGTGCCCGACGAACACGCGCGCGAACGCCAGCGCCGTTGCCAAGGCCACAGCGAGAACAGCGGTGGCCCCGATCAGACGGTGCGCGCGAGCGGGCGTTCGTTGGGGGTGTGCCATCGATCCCTCAGTGACATGGACGGGGGCAGGACGATCGCGTCCCACCCTGCGCGCAAGAGTGCGAGCCGGGCGGCCGTGGCATGCCCTTCCTGTTCGGCCTGCCGTTTCGGCGGGAGCGCCGAGGGCTCGTGCGGGTAGACCAATACAGCCAGGCGCGGACCGAACCCCTGACCCGCGCGCATCACGCCGGCCAGTTCCGCGCCCTCGGGCGGCGGGCCCACGTAGACGAGCGATGCATCCGCGGCCGCCGCCGCCCGCAGGTTCGCCAAGGACGGACCGATCGAGCGAACCTGCACGTCGGAGATAGCCGAGAGTTCGTCGAGGAACGTGTCTTCCGCTACGGGGTGAGGCGCGATGCTCGCCGCGGCGATCTTGAGGCTGAACCCCTCCCTCAGCAACAGCACGCCGATGGACGCGGCGGCCGAGACGGCCTTCTCGAACGCGGGCGTGCCTTCCTTGCCAAGCACGTCCTTCCGGTTGTCCAGGAACACCATGCCGCTGGCCCGCCGGGAGGATTCGTCCTGTCGGATCATCAGGTCACCCGTCCGGGCGACGCTCGGCCAGTGGATCCGTCGCAGGTCGTCGCCGGTTTGGTATTCGCGCATCGTGTAGTACTCCTGCCCCGATCGGAACAGGTGCATCGCGCGGGAGTTGCCGAAGCCTCTGCCGGTGCCGGCTTCCGGAGGCGTTCGGAGGTCTTCGACCCTCGGCGTCACGATGAGCTCGTCACGATCGTCGAACGACAGCCGTTTCCGGGTAAGCGCGAACGCGTCCGTCGCATCAACGGTGAGCGGGCCCAGCCGGAACCGCCCCCGCGTCTGCGGCAGCACGGTGTAGCGAACCGTTTGGGTCTTTCGGGGGCCGATGCCCGTCACCACCATCCGCGCGGGGCGCCCCAGCGACGGCGGAAGGTGATCCTCGACCAGGAGGAACGAGGTAGGCGCCCCGGTTCGGTTCTCCACGTCGAGCTCGACGGTGACGCGTGTTCCCGGATCCACGCGGATGTCGCTCAACCGACGCCGGATGCCGAACCGGTGAGGGGACCATCGCACCACGCCACCGGCCACGAACGGCAGCGCTGCAACGCCGATGGCCACGACCTCCATCCCCGGTGACCCCACCAGGCGTGCCGCGACCCACAGACCTAGACCCGCGAGGAACACGGCCACCCCGCGGCCGGTGGGCATCAGGGGTTCTCCGTCACCGGTACTGCAACCGCGTCCAGGATCTCGCGGAGCACGACGTCTGAGGATCTGCCGCTCATGATCGCGTCCGCGGTGACGATCACTCGGTGTGCCAGCGTCGGCAAAACCAGGGTCTTCACGTCGTCGGGGATGACGTAATCGCGTTGTTCCGAAGCCGCCAGCGCCCGGGCAGCGCGCACGATCATGATCGACGCGCGTGGACTGGCCCCCAGGTAGATGTCCGAATGGCGGCGTGTGGCCTCCACGACGTCGACGATGTAGCGGCGGAGGGTGGGTGCCACGTGAACCAGCCGGGCCTGTTGGATCATGTCGGCGATGCCGGGCGCATCGGTGACCGGATGGATCTCAAGCAGGGTTCCCGAGCCCGTGTGGCTCGAGAGGATGTCCGCCTCGACCTCGGCACTCGGATACCCGATCGCCAACCGGAGCATGAATCGATCGAGTTGCGCCTCGGGCAGCGGGTAGGTGCCTTCGTGTTCGATCGGGTTCTGCGTGGCGATCACCATGAACGGGGTGCCAAGTGGGTGCGTCTGAGTGTCGACGGTGACCTGGCGCTCCTCCATGCATTCCAGGAGGGCGGACTGCGTCTTGGGGGAGGCTCGGTTGATCTCGTCACCCAGCACGATGTTGGCGAAGATGGCTCCCGGCTTGAACTCGAAGTCCCGCTGCTCCTGGTTGAAGACGTTGACGCCGGTGACATCGGTGGGCAAAAGGTCGGGCGTGAATTGGATGCGCCGGAACGAACAATCGATGGATCGGGCGATAGCCTTCGCGAGCATCGTCTTGCCGACACCCGGGACGTCCTCGATGAGGAGATGCCCCTCTGCAACGAGCGCGACCAGCGCCAGTCGGATCTCCGCATTCTTCCCGCGAACCACTCGTTCGACGTTGTGCTCGATCTCGCTGAATCTCGCGGCGAAGCCTTGCCAGTCCTGCGGACGTTCGCGAACCTCCACTATCACCTCCAGGGCAGGGTCATCATCTTACGGCCCGGGGAACGGGGGGCTTGCTCCCCGATGCGGCCGCGATGAGGGGACGTGGGGCTGCGACGCGGGAACCGGGGGAGGAGGTTCCCGCGTGAACTCGGCGGACCGGCCCGAAGGACACCCCGCGCGGCCCCTGTTCGCTTGGTTCCAGGCATCCGGGCCAGCCCGCCGATGGGACAGATTACACCGATGTGATTCGTTCGCGCCACCCTGAGGCGAACGTTTCCGCGGGAAGCCTGTCTACACTCACTGGATGGGACGGGCCCTAGTGCTCAATGCCACCGACATCCCCCTTGCGGTCGTGCCCGCGCGCCGGGCGGTCGTCCTGATCCTCAAGGAGAAGGCCGAGGTCGTCGCGACCAATGGGATGGTCTTCCACGCTGAGCGGATCGTCATGGAAGCCCCCTCGGTGGTCCGATTGCGGCGGTTCGTGCGGGTGCCCTATCGAGCGCACGCGCCGCTCACCCGGCGGGCGGTCTTCGCGCGTGATGGGTGGGTGTGCCAATACTGCGGAACCACCGCGGAGAACCTGGACCATGTGATCCCGCGGTCCCGGGGCGGACTCCATATATGGGAAAACGTGGTGGCCGCGTGCCGGCGCTGCAACGCGAAGAAGGAAGACCGCACGCCGGGCGAGGCTGGATTCCACCTCGCCAGAGCGCCCTTCGCTCCCACCGACGGATTCCGGCTCACGCTTGGGCGGCTCGAACCCGGCTGGGAACCTTTCCTCGTCTGAGACTCCTGCGCTGGCCCTGACGCATTCGCATCTCCGTCCGCCATCGCCGACATCGTTCTTCGTCATGCTCCCGCCCGTCTCGAACAGCAGTTCGGGCACGATTCTGGTTGACGCGGTGGAGTGTTGGTGGCATAAAAGTGGCTCGCAGTGGAGGAAGGGGGAGGAGACGTGGCAGGTTTGCTCGGTACGCACAGCTACGTACTCGACCCCAAGGGCAGGGTGTCGCTGCCGGCGAGGTTCCGCGAGGCCTTCGCCGACGGTTGTTGGCTGACCATCGGCCAGGACAACTGCCTCTATGTCTTCCCCAGGGCCGAGTGGGATCGCCGCGCCGCCGAGGTCGGGTCTCCACTCCTTTCCGACGCTGCGGGCCGGGCCTACGGACGGATGTTCTTCGGCAAGGCGCACGAGGCCGAACTCGATTCGCAAGGCCGGGTCACCATCCCCGGCCGGCTACGCGAGGAGGTCGGCATCACGAAGGACGTGATCGTCCTCGGTGTGATGGACCGCATGGAGATCTGGGACCGGGCAGCCTACGACCGCTACGAAGAGAGCTACAGCGGTGCGTATCAAGCCGGGACCCTTGAGCCCGGGAGGCAAGGATGAAGCCCGACCTTGGTAAGGAAGTTCGACAGAGTCTGTCCCTCATCGCGATGATGGCGCTCACCGTGCTTGCGACCTACGGCCTGGGTCTCCTTGCCGGACACGTGGCGTAGTGGCCGAGGCTCCGCATCTTCCCGTCATGGTGACCGAGGTGACCGAGTTCCTCGGAGGCCGGGGCATCGTGGTGGACATGACGCTGGGCGCCGGAGGACACGCGGAGGCGCTCCTGTCGGCGGGGGTTCGATCGGTGGTGGGCATCGATCGCGACCCCGTGGCCATCGCGCTCGCGACCGGGCGACTCGCAGGGTTCGGCGACCGGTTCAGGGCGTTGCAACACCTCTTCTCCGAGATCGAAGAGACCGACACACTGGGGCCGGTGGATGGCGTCCTCTTCGATCTCGGGGTGTCTTCGATGCAGCTCGATGCAGCCGAGCGCGGGTTCGGCTACCGGCAGGACGCGCCGCTCGACATGCGGATGGACCGCGAGGGCCCCACCGCCGCCGATCTGGTCAACGACCTCCCGGAGAAGGAGCTGGCCGATCTGATCTTCAGGTTCGGGCAAGAGCCGAAGTCCCGAAGGATCGCCTCCGCCATCGTTCGTAATCGTCATAAGGCCCGTATCGAGACGACCGACCAGCTGGCCGGGGTCGTCGTGGGCGCCGTCGGGAAGCGGCCGGGGGGCCCCCACCCCGCGCGTCGCACCTTCCAGGCGCTCCGTATCGCGGTCAACCGGGAGTTGGAGGAGCTCGCCGCCGCCCTGCCTCAGGCGGTCGATCTCCTCGCTCCCGGCGGCCGCGTCGTCGTGATCAGCTACCACTCCCTGGAAGACGGGTTCGTGAAGAGGACGTTCCGCGCCGACGAACGCCTTGCCACCTTGACGAAGAAGCCGTTGGTGCCGAGCCGGGAAGAGGTCGCCCGGAACCCTCGAGCGCGCAGCGCGAAGTTCCGTGTGGCAGAGCGGTCGGCGGCGGCCGCATGAGCGAACCGGCACGAAGTGCTCCCGCCCCGGCTCCCAGCCGTGGACCGGCGCCGGCCCCCCGCCGCGCCCCCACGACGCCGGCTGCGCGTCCGGAACCCCGTCGTCAGCGCCGGCCCGCGTTCCATCCCGGATTCCTCTTCTTCTCCGCCGCCGTGGTCACCGCGTTGGTGACGGGGGTGGTGGTGCTCAACGTTCTGCTTGCCCAGCAGGCGTTCCAGGCGCGCACCTTGCGCGACAACATCAGTGCCCTGCAAGCGAACAGGGTCGCGTTGACGGAACACTTGGCGGCGCTGTCCGCGCCCGGGCGCATCCAAACATGGGCGATCGCCCGCGGCATGGTGACCCCGCCTGACGTGATCGTGCTGACGGTTCCCGGGATGACCGCAAAGGTGGGGCATCCGTGAGGAGGCCACCCGGCGCCCGGCTCGTGATCCTTCTCGTGGTGTTCGTCTTGGCGTTCGGGGGGATCACGGTGCGCCTCGGAGTGCTCCAGTTGCGCGATCAGCGGGCATACGCAGCGCAAGGGCTGGCGCAGCGCGTGCATACCATCACCCTGCCGGCGGCCCGAGGGATGATCGTGGACCGCGACGGCGCCCCGCTGGCGATGACCGTACAGGCGCGCGACATCTACGCCGATCCCCGCTACGTCGTCGATCCCGTGGCCACGGCGGGCGCGATCGCGCCGCTGTTGGAGGTCAAGCCCAGAACCCTCATGTCCGCGCTGACACGGAGCGGGTCGTTCGCTTACCTGGGTCGCCAGATCGACCCGGGCGTTGCGGCCAAGATCGAGGCATTGTCGCTCCCGGGGATCTTCGCGACCCCGGTGCCCAAGCGCGAGTACCCGGCCGGGAACCTCGCCTCCCAGACGCTGGGATTCGTGAACATCGACGGCCTCGGTCTGTCCGGCCTTGAGTCCCAGTTCCAAGGGCTCCTCGCGGGCCATCCCGGCCAAGAGCAGGTTGAGTTGTCGCCTGGAGGTCAGCTGATCCCTGAAGGCGTCCACGTGGTGGATCCTCCGGTGGCCGGGAGCACGCTCGTCACCACGATCGACCGCCAGATCCAGTTCCAGGCGCAGGAGTACCTGCGGCAAGCCGTGCAGGCCAATCACGCGAAGGGCGGCACGATCATCGTCATGGACCCGCGGACCGGCGACATCTACGCCATGGCGAACTACCCGACGTTCGACCCGAACGCCTTCGCGACGGCGAACGCCAACTTCTTCCGCAACCGCGCGCTCACCGACATGTTCGAGCCGGGTTCAGTGAACAAGGTCATCACCGCCGCTGCGGGGCTGGAGATCGGCGGGGTCTCGATGTCCCAGCGTTTCAGCGTGCCGTGGACGCGGACCATCGGGACCTACACGATCCACGATTCGCACGTGCACCCGATCGAGCAGATGACGCTCGGGGACATCATCACCCAGTCCAGCAACATCGGCGCCAGCGAGGTGGCCGACAAGGTTGGTGCCCCGGGACTCGCGACCTACCTGGCCAGGTTCGGGTTCGGGCGCACCACGGGACTCCGATTCCCGAGCGAGGCCGCAGGTCAAGTCCCGGCGACGCCGGACTGGACGGGCACGAGCCTTTCCACCATCTCCTACGGACAAGGGATCTCCGTCACCCCGATGCAGATGGCCTCGGTGTACGCCACCGTCGCCAACGGAGGCACCTTGGTCCAGCCGCGCCTGATCCTCGGCACGAACGACCCCGGCGGCGTCTTCAACCCCGCGCCGCCCTCGCCGACGCGGCCCGTTATCGCGAAGACGACCGCCGATGAGCTCACGCAGATGCTCTCCTCGGTCGTCGCCGACGGCACGGGGGTGAACGCGGCGATCCCGGGGTATCAGGTTGCTGGGAAGACCGGGACGGCGCTCATACCCGACCCTCAGGGTGGCTACTACCAGAACGCCTATGTGGCTTCGTTCATCGGGTTCCTCCCAGCGTCGGCCCCGCGCGTCGTCGTTGCAGCGATCATCGACAGGCCGACGACGGTCTACGGAGGGGTCGCCGCGGCACCGCTGTTCCAGCAGGTGGCGCGGTACGCGATCCATCGTCTGGGGATCGCGCCGGCCGTGCCGGTACCGCTGCCGCCCAGTGCCTTCCACCCGTGATCCCTCCGGGCCAAGGGGGCGGGCCGACGGTAAGCTCGGGGTCCGTGGTTCCCTCCTTCCCCACCGTTGGTGACCTCGCGACCGCGGTGCCCGGCGTCGTCGTGTTCGGCGACCCCGGGGTCGGGGTCCGGGAGGTCTCCTACGATTCCCGCGACGTGGCGGCCGGCTCGATCTTCTTCTGCGTCCGGGGGGAGGAGGTCGACGGCCACGCTTTCGCCGGGGCTGCGGTGGCGTCCGGCGCCCTGGCCCTCGTGGTCGAGCGCCGCGTCGACGGCGTCGATGTTCCTCAGCTGGTCGTGCCGTCCGTTCGCGCGGCCATGGGTCCGATGGCTGCCCAGGTTTTCGGACGCCCCGCGCAGGCGCTCACCCTTGCCGGGATCACCGGGACCAACGGGAAGACTACGTCGACGTACCTCATGGAGGCGGTCTTCGGCGCCGCCGGGATGACGAGCGGCGTGATCGGTACCACCGGCGCCCGCATCGACGGCGTGCCCGTCCCGCTTCCCCGGACCACCCCTGAGGCGCCGGACCTCCAACGCCTGCTGGCGCGCATGCGAGCATCCGGCGTTCGCGGGGTGGCGATGGAGATCTCCTCACACGCCCTGGCGCAGCACCGGGTCGACGGGTTCGCGGTGGACGTCGCGGTCTTCACGAATCTCTCGCAGGACCACCTGGACTACCACCGGGACATGGAGCAGTACTTCGAAGCGAAGGCGAGCCTGTTCACCCCCGGGCGCGCGGCCGTCGGGGTCGTGAATATCGACGATCCGTATGGGCGGAAGCTCGGCGATCTTGCCACCATCCCCGTGATCACCGTCGGGACCGCGGCGGCCGGCGCGGACCTGGTTGCCACCGACATCCGGGTGGATGGGGAAGGAGTCTCGTTCGCGGCGGATGGGCTCTCGGTCCGCTCCGCGCTCCGAGGGGCGTTCAACGTGTCGAACTGCCTCGGGGTGGTGGCCGCCGCGCGGCAGCTTGGGATCGCCGACGACGTCATCACGGCCGGTATCGCGGGGCTCGAAGGCGTGCCCGGCCGTGTCGAGCCCGTCGACGAAGGACAGGGATTCCTGGTGGTAGTGGACTACGCGCACACGCCGGATAGCATCCAGACCGTGTTGAGGGCGGTGCGCCCGCTGGTGCCCGGGAAGCTGATCTGTGTGTTCGGTTGCGGTGGAGATCGCGACCGGGCGAAGCGACCGCTGATGGGAGCGGCCGCCACGGCCGGTGCAGATCTCACCGTCATCACGAGCGACAACCCGCGTTCGGAGGATCCGCTGGCGATCATCAGGCAGATCGAGGAGGGCGCCGCCGGGGGAAACTTCGTGTCCGAGGTGGACCGGCGCGCGGCCATCAGGCTCGCCCTGCGCCGAGCCGAGGCTGGTGACGCGGTCGTTATCGCCGGGAAGGGACATGAGCCCTATCAGGAGGTAGATGGCCTCCAGGTGCCGTTCGACGATCGAGCCGTCGCGCGCGCGGAACTAGCGGAACTCGTGGGGGAGAGGTCATGAGACCGCGGCGGATGAGCGATGTGGCGCGGGCGGTGGACGGCATGCTCATCGGTGAGGATGTCGAGGTCACCTCGGTGACGACGGACTCCCGATACGTGACACCGGGTGCCCTGTTCGTCGCGCTCCCGGGCGAGCGGACGGACGGTGCCAAGTTCGTCGCGGATGCCCTGGCCGGCGGAGCGGCAGGCGTCCTGGGCAGGGACGGCACCACCATCCAAGGGCCGGCGGTGTTCGTCCGGTCCACGGGGGAGGCGCTGACGCGGCTGGCCTCGGACGAACGTCTGCGGATGGACGCCACCGTGATCGCCATCACCGGTGCGAACGGCAAGACCACCACGAAGGACCTCGCGGCGGCGGTCCTGTCCACAGCGCTGCGCACCCACGCCAGCTCCGGCTCCTTCAACAACGAGGTCGGGCTCCCCGTGACGCTCCTGTCCGCGCCACCTGAGACGCAGGTCGTGGTGGCGGAGCTGGGCGCCCGCCACAAGGGGGATGTGTCGGAGCTCTGCGCGATCGCTCGCCCCACGATCGTTGTCGTGACGAACATCGGTATGGCGCACATCGAGATCTTCGGATCGTGGGATGCCATCGTCGAAGCCTCGGCCGAACCCGTGGAGGCCCTGGACGCCGATGGGGTCGCGATCCTGCTCGCGGACGACAAGGTGGTGTCCGGCTATCGCGACCGATGTGCGGGCAGGGTTGTCACCTTCGGGCTCACCGCATCCGCGGATGTTCGCGCGGTGGATGTCAGTTTGGACGGCGACGGGTGCGCGCGATTCATGGTTTCCGCGGGCGTGGACGATGCCCAGGTGCGCCTGTCCGTGCCCGGGGAACACATGGTCACGAACGCCTTGGCGGCGATCGCGGTCGGGAACGAGATGGACGTCCCGCTCGCCGCCGCCGCGGACGCGCTCGCCGATGCCCGTATCTCGCATTGGCGGATGGAGACGTTCACCACTCCCGGCGGCATCCGCGTGGTGAACGACGCCTACAACGCCAATCCCGAATCGGTGGCGGCTGCCATCAAGGCCGCGCGCTGGATCGCCGGAGACGCCAAGCTCATCGCGGTCCTCGGTCCCATGGCTGAGTTGGGTTCGCTTGCCATGGCCGAACACGAACGGATCGGCGAGCTCGCCGCCCGGGTCAGGGTGGACCGGCTCATCACCGTTGGTCCGGCCGCGTACCCGATCGCGGTGGCCGGTCTCAGGGAGGGCGTGGAGCCCGAGAACGTCGCGAGCTACGACGAGGGCGCCGACGTCCTGGCCGACGTAGGTGCGCACGCACGCCCGGGCGATGTCGTGTTGTTCAAAGCCTCGCGCGTTGCGGGCCTGGAGAAGCTTGCGGAGGCACTCCGATGATCTCGATCCTGGTGGCGGCAGGGGTCGGGCTTTCGGTCACGCTCCTCGGGACCCCCATCGCGATCCGCGCGTTCCGCCTGTGGGGTTGGGGTCAACGGATCCGCGAGGATGGACCGCACACCCACTTCGAGAAGATGGGGACGCCGACCATGGGCGGGACCGTCATGCTGGTGGGGCTCGTGTTCGGGTACGTGGCCTCGCGGTTCACCTTCGGCGGGTTCTCGACCACTGGTGTGTCGCTGGTCCTGGCGGCGATCGGGTTCGGCCTGGTCGGGTTCCTGGACGATTTCATCAAGGTGCGCCATCGTCGGTCGCTCGGATTGTCCAAGGCGCAGAAGTTCCTGGGAACCGCCCTGGTGTCCGTGGTGTTCGCGGTCATGGTGGTGCACGTTGCGGGCCATACGGGCACCACCACGGATGTGTCGTTCATCCGCGACACTGGGATCCGGCTCGGGTTCTTGTTCTATGCCTGGGCATTCGTGATCCTCACCGCGTCGTCCAATGCGGTAAATCTCACCGACGGGCTTGACGGGTTGGCGTCGGGTTCGTCGATCATGGTGCTCGCGGCGTACGTATTCATCGGCTTCTGGCAGTTCCGGCACGCCTGCGGCGTTCCGGTCCTGCATGCCTGCTACTCGGTCCAGGGACGCGCGATGCTGGACGCCGCCGTGGTGGCGGCGGCGATGATGGGCGCGGCCACGGGCTTCCTGTGGTGGAACGCCGCGCCCGCGCGGATATTCATGGGAGACACGGGCGCCCTGGCACTCGGCGGACTGTTCGGGGCGCTCGCCATCACCACGAACACGGAGCTGCTCTTGGTGATCCTCTGCGGGCTCTTCGTGATCGAGACGGCATCGGTGATCCTCCAGGTCATCTCCTTCCGTGGCTTCCACAGGCGGATATTCCGGATGTCTCCGATCCATCACCATTTCGAATTGGCGGGGTGGCCCGAGTTCACCGTCATCGTTCGGTTCTGGATCGTGGCGGGACTCTGCGTCGGCATGGGGCTCGGGCTCTACTACGCCGACTTCATCGCGCGCGGCGGCTTGGGATGACCGGCGACTTCTCGTTCGGAGGTGTTCGCGCCGTGGTCGTGGGTGCCGGCGTTGCCGGCGCCTCGGCGGCGCGCGTCTTGCTGAACCTCGGCGCAGAGGTGCTCGTGACCGATGAACGCGAAGCGACGGAGCTGAACGGGACGGTCGCTGCACTGCTGGCTGCAGGTGCGGACGTCCATACCGGAGGACATGACCCCCATGACCTCGACGGCGCTACGTTGGTCATCGTGAGCCCGGGTGTGCGGCTCGGCGCCGCGGTCCCCTCGTGGGCGCGCGAGCGCGGGCTGCCCGTGTGGGGCGAACTCGAGTTCGGCGCCAGGATCGCCGCGACTCCGTACCTGGCGGTCACCGGCACCAACGGCAAGACCACGACGACGGGGATGATCGCCTCGTGCCTGACCGCCGCGGGGTTGGATGCCCTCGCGTGCGGGAACATCGGGCACCCGTTCCCGGCAGCCGCCGCGCAGCGCCACGAGGTGCTCGTTGTCGAGGCGTCATCGTTCCAGCTGTCCACGCAATCCTCCTTCCATCCCGTGGTCTCGGTGCTGCTCAATGTGGCGGAGGATCACATGGACTGGCACAGGTCCGCCGACGCGTACCGCCTGGCGAAGGCGAAGATCTTCGCGGCGCAATCGGCTCCGGACACGCACGTTGGCAACCGAGAGGACCCGCAGGGGGCCGCGATCTCCGCCACGGCGCCCTGCGCCGTTGTGTGGATCTGCGCCGGTGAACCCTCCGCCGGCGAGGTTGGCTACGTCGATGACCAGCTCACCGCGCGCCTGGACGGCGAGGCAGTGTCGCTGGGCACGGTCGATCCCCGGCGAGCGGGATATCGGGAAGATGCGGCCGCTGCGGCCGCTGCGTCGCTCTCGTTCGGAGTCACGCCGGCGGCCGTTGCGCAGGGACTAGCAGCCTTCGAGCCGCAACCCCATCGTGGTGATGTCGTGGCGCAGGGCCAGGGCGTGCGGTTCGTCGACAACTCCAAAGCGACGAACGTGCATGCCGCGCTCGCGGCTATCGCCGCGGTGGACGGCCCCCTCGTCCTGATCGCAGGGGGCCGCGCGAAGGGGCAGGATCTAGCCCCGCTCGGCCGCGCGGCGAAACGCCTCGATGCGGTCATCGCTATCGGTGAGGCGGCCCCGGAGATCGTCGAACTCCTGCGCGAGCGAACCGAGGTGCGGACCGCGGGGTCCATGCGAGAGGCCACGCGCGCGGCGTTCGACTGCTGTCCTCATCCCGGAACCGTGCTGCTGGCGCCGGCGTGTGCCAGCTGGGACATGTATCGGGACTACCGCGAGCGCGGCGAGGACTTCGCGGCCGGCGCGAGGGCGATCGTAGAGGAGCACCGTCGTGACTGAGCGCGGCGCGGCGCGTGCGAAGAAGCAGCCGGCTCGAAAAGGCCGGGGGCCGGCGTCACGGCCGGCCCGAGAACCGCTCCGGCTGGTCACGCCGGTGCCGGTCAACACGCCGGTCAGGGATCCGGCTCGCGGGGTGCGGGCGAGCCTCCTGTTCCTGCTCGTTCCCACCGTGCTCCTCGTCCTGGTCGGGATGGTCGAAGTGCTGTCGGCTAGCTCCGTCGAGGCCTACATCACGTACCACACCAGCTTCTGGTTCTTCGGACGCCAGCTGATGTACGCGGGGATGGGGTCGGTCGCGTTGGTGGCCGGGTGGCGCCTGCCGTACCGCGTGTGGCAGCGAGCCGCCGTGCCGTTCCTGGGTGCGACAGTGTTGCTCATGTTGCTGGCGCTACAACCCGGGGCGGGTCAGTCCGCCTATGGTGCCAGCCGCTGGATCGCGCTCGGTCCGTTCACGCTCCAGCCCTCCGAATTCGCCAAGCTCGGTCTCGTCGCGTTCTCGGCCATGATCCTCACGAAGAAGTGGGACAAGCTTCACGACGGGGGCCATCTGGCATTGCCGCTCGGGCTGGTGGTCATCGTGGTGGCAGGGATCGTCATGCTGCAGCACGACCTGGGAACCACCGTCGTCCTCTGCTCGAGCGTGTTCATCGTGGTCTTCGTCGCGGGCGCGCAGATGAAGCATCTGGGAGCGGCGGCGGTCGCGGCGATGGTGCTCGGGGGGTACACAGTGCTTGGGACCGCGTATCGGCGGGCTCGATTCCTCAGCTTCATCAACCCCAGCCTCGATCCCGGCGGCACCGGGTATCAGCTCACACAGGGCCTCATCTCGCTAGGCTCCGGGGGCTGGTTCGGCGTAGGGCTGGGGGCAAGCCGGGGCAAATGGGGGAACGTGCCCAACGCGCACACGGACTTCATCTTCGCGATCCTTGGCGAGGAACTCGGGTTCCTCGGAGAGCTTGCAGTGCTTGCCTGCTTCGTCGTTCTGATCTACGCGGGGGTGCGGATCGCTCTCCGCGCCCCGGATGTGTTCGGCCGGCTGCTCGCGACTGGCATCACCGCATGGATCGGTGTTCAGGCGGTCGTGAACCTGGGAGCGGTGACCGGGCTCCTCCCGATCACCGGTGTGCCGCTCCCGCTGGTGTCGTTCGGCGGTTCGGCGCTCATCGCCACCATGGCGGCGATCGGTGTCTTGGCGAGTGTCGCGCGATCGAGTGTCGCTTCCGGGTCGGGGAACGCGGCACACGGCCGCGCCCGCGCCCGGAAGGCGATGCCGTGAAGGTCATCATCGCGGGAGGTGGAACCGCCGGTCACGTCTTCCCCGCGCTCGCCTTGGCTGAACGGCTCACGGCGCGAGGTGCACGGGTCACGTTCGTCGGGTCCTCCGAGGGTCCGGAGGCACGGCTGGTTCCCGAGGCCGGCCATGCGTTCCGCGCACTCCGCGTGGCGCCGGCTCAGACGCGGATCTCGCTCGGCGCCGTCAAGGCCTTGTGGCGCACGCTGGTGGGCGCGCGCGAGATCCGCCCGCTGGTTACGGAAGCGGATGTCGTGGTGGGGATCGGTGGCTATGCCAGCGCCCCCGCCCTGCTCGCCGCCAGGCGAGCGGGCACGCCGATCGTCTTGATCGAACAGAACAGCGTTCCCGGGGCCGTGAACAAGATCGCGTCGCGCTGGGCGGCCGTCGTGGCGGTGGTGTTCGACGGAACGGCCGCGCGCTTGCGTCCGGGCGTGCGTGTCGAACGAACGGGCAACCCCGTTCGGCCCGAGATCCTGGCGGTGGGAGCTGCGCGCGCGCAGCTCGTCATAGAGGCGCGGGCCGCGTTCGGACTGGACGCAGCCCGGCGGACCGTCGCCGTGTTCGGAGGCAGCCAGGGCGCGCTGCACCTTGACGAAGTGCTGGCCGGCGCGCTTCCCCTACTTCGAGACAGGGCCGACATCCAGCTGCTGGTCGCCACGGGGCCGGCCCACGTCGGGGTGCTCCAACCCGCCGTGGCGGACGCCGGCGGGCTCCCCGCGCGTGTCTACGGCTTCATCGAACGGATGGACCTGGCGCTCGCCGTCGCCGACCTCGCCGTCTCGCGCGCGGGCTCGGGCCACATCGCCGAACTCGCGGCGTGCGGGGTTCCGGCCATCCTCGTGCCCTATCCGCACGCCACCGAGAACCATCAGGAGGCGAACGCCAGGGAGCTGGAACGAACCGGGGCCGCCACGGTCCTGTTGGATGCGGGGTTGTCGCCGGAAGGTCTCGCAGCGGGCATCCTGAGGCTCATGGACGACGACGGGGCCCGAGCCGGGATGGCGCGCGCGATGCAGACGTGGGCACGACCCGACGCCGCCGAGCGGCTGGCGGCTCTGGTGACCGAGGTGGCCGGATCATGAGCGATACCTACATCCCACCGCCCGGCAGCATCCCGACGTTGCCGGTGCCCTCTCTCCTGGGGATCAGGTCGGTACACCTCATCGGCATCGGCGGCGCCGGGATGCGGAACCTCGCCCGGCTGTTCCTGGCCCGCGGTGTGGTGGTGAGTGGTTCGGACCTCAAGGACTCCCAGGGGCTCCGCGAGCTTCGCGAACTGGGTGCGCTCGTGTCTATCGGTCACGTGGCAGGCCAGGTCGGTGCGCCGGATGCGGTGATCGCTTCGAGCGCGATCGCTCCGTCGAACGTCGAGCTCGCCCTGGCCGAGCGAACCGGGATCCCGGTGTGGGCCCGCGCCCAAGCGCTCGCCGCGTTCGCGGCAGGGCATCGGTCGATCGCGGTAGCGGGAACCCACGGGAAGACGACGACGACATCGATGCTCGCGGTGATCCTGGAGCGCGCAGGGTTTGATCCCAGCTACCTCATCGGTGGCGACCTCAACGAATCGGGAAGCGGTGCCCGAGCCGGCTCCAGCGATCTCTTCGTGTTCGAAGCCGACGAGAGCGACGGCTCGTTCCTCCTGTCCGAGCCGGCCATCGCCATCGTGACCAACATCGAACTGGACCACGTCGACTTCTTCCCGGGAGGCCAACGTGAGATCGACGCCGCGTTCGTCCTGTTCATGCAACGGGCCGGGTCGGTCCTGGCGTGCGGAGACGACCCCGGCGTCGGCCGGGCCTCGGCGATGGCCGGTCGCGCGGTCCTCGCCTACGGGCTCGAGCCCGGAAACGACATCCGGTTGCGCGTCGATCGGTCGGGGCCCCACGGCGCGAAGGGCTCGATCGAGTTAGAGGACGGCTCAGCAGTGAGCCTGCAGCTGCGGGTGGACGGCGCGCATAACCTGTTGAACGCCACGGCCGCGTTGCTCGCCGCTCGCGGGGTCGGGGTCGATCCGCAGGTGGCGGCGCAGGCTTTGTCTGCGTTCACCGGGGTGCATCGCCGGTTCGAGCTGCGAGGGACCGCGCGCGGCGCCGACTTCTTCGATGACTACGGCCATAACCCTACGGAGCTTGCGGTGGCGCTCCGGACGGCCCGCGGCCGTTCGCCCGAACGGCTGGTCGCCGTCGTCCAGCCGCATCGATACTCGCGGGTACAGGCCCTGTGGAGGGAACTGGGCGCCAGTATCACCGAAGCCGACCTCATCGTCGTGACGGACATCTACGGCGCGGATCAGCCGCCGATCCCGGGTGTCACTGGAGAGATGGTCGCCGATGGGGCGCGTGCCGCGGCGCCCGATCGCCCGATCGTCTATCTCCCGCACCGCGACGACCTCTTGGACTTCCTGGAACGCGAGGTTCGCCCGGGGGACCTCGTCCTCACAATGGGATGCGGCGACGTCTGGATGCTCGGCGACGCCGCGATTGCGCGGATCGTGGAGCATGACGCGTGAACGACCGGTTGGAACGTGCGGCGGCGATCCTGCGACGGCATGCGGGCGAACGGATGAAGCGGGATCTTCCGTTGGCACCGTTGACCACGTTCCGGATCGGTGGTCCCGCTTCGATCTATCTGGAACCCGACTCGGGATCTGATCTTGAGGCCTGCGGCGAGGCTGTGGGCGACACTGGGATCCCGTACCTCGTCATCGGGAAAGGCTCGAACGTCCTGGTCGCGGACGAAGGGTTCCCCGGGCTGGTGCTTCGGCTCGGCCGCGGCTTCCGGTGGTCGGCGCGTGACGGGGACGTCGTCACGGCCGGCGGGTCGATGCCGCTGCCCGCGCTCGCGGGCATCGCCCTGCGCCATGGGCTCGCGGGGCTCGAGTTCGGCGTCGCCATCCCAGCCTCGCTGGGAGGGGCCGTGGCTATGAACGCTGGCGCACACTCGGGTGAGATGAGCCACGTTGTGGAGACCGTCACGGTCTTCCTGATGGACAGCGGGAACACCACGACCCTGCAGCCGGCGGACCTCGGATTCTCCTACCGGCACTCCGGCGTTCCGAAAGATGGAGTGGTCATCGGTGCCGCTCTCCGGCTGGGTCCCGGAGATACGGCCGGCATCCGCTCGCGGATGGATGCCGCGAAGGACTGGCGCCGCCGAACCCAGCCGCTCGCCGAACCCAACTGCGGGAGCGTCTTCACCAACCCTGCGGGCGATCATGCGGCCCGTCTCATCGACGCCGCTGGGGGGAAGGGGCTCAGGGTCGGCGGGGCCGTCGTCTGCCGGAAGCACGCGAACTTCATCGTGGCGAACCCCGGCGCCACCGCCGCAGATGTCCGGGCGTTGATCGGTCGCGTCCAGGCTCTCGTCGAGGCATCCTCGGGAGTCCGGCTACAGACCGAGGTCCGTTTCGCGGGAGGCGCCAAGGATGCGGTCTGACCTTCGGCCCTGGCTAAGCAGGCGCTGGGGCGCGTACAGCCGGGTGAGCCAGGCCGCGGTCATCGGCATCATCGTGGCGATGCTCGTGGGGGTGGCCGTCTTGTCCACCCATTCGGCCATCTTCGCGGCCCGAACCATCACGGTTCGAGGCGCGGCCCATCTGTCAGAGACAGACATCCTTCGGCGCTCGGGCGTTCACCCGGGCACGAACGTCTTCTACCTCGATACCGCGGCGGCCCAGGCCCGGCTCGTGGCGGACCCGTGGGTGGCCTCGGCAACCGTCGCTCGCTCGCTTCCCTCTACCGTGCTGATCACCATCCACGAGGTTCGACCCGTGGGCGTGACGGCGAACGCTCAGGCGCCGATGCTGCTCGCGCAAGACGGCACGATCTTGGGTTCGCCTCCGCCGGGCACCCGGCTGCCGGTGGTCGGGATGGTGGGGGAGGCGTCCATCCGCGACGTAGCGGCGGCGTTGGGCGCCATGCCGCCGAGTCTCTTGGCGCGGGTCGCGACCGCAGCGGTCGCAGCCGATGGCGCCATCACGCTGACCCTGAGGGACGGGGTGAGCGTGACCTATGGTGACGCTCGAGATGCATACCGCAAAGCCCAGGCGTTGCGGTCGGTGTTGACATGGGCTCGCAACCAACCGATCGGCGTTGAGTCCATAGACGTGTCCTCCCCCGGAGTCCCCACCGCAAGGTTGCGCGGAACCACGTCGGCCACTGCGATCATCGCGCCCCCTTCACCCACGCCGTCTCCGTCGGCAACACCATGACTGTAGGGCCCGAGGAACTGCCAAGAGTGTGTTCATCTGGTTGACCAAGATGCTTGACGGACCAGCATGTTCTTAGTAGGCTCCGTACTTCTACGTTAGGTAGATATAACAATAACCATATAGTTTACAGTTAGGGTCTGGTACGTAGGTAGCACCTTCCCAAGCTAGCCGGACCGGGGTCCGGGAATTCGGAGGCTCTCCATGATCGATGCTCCCCAGAACTACCTAGCGGTGATCAAGGTCATCGGCATCGGTGGCGGTGGTGTGAATGCGGTGAACCGGATGATCGAGGCAGGCCTCCGGGGCGTCGAGTTCATCGCCGTGAACACGGACGCGCAGACCCTGCTGATGTCCGACGCGGAGGTCAAGCTCGACATCGGCCGGGAGACCACGCGAGGCCTTGGGGCCGGTTCGGATCCCGAGGTCGGGCAGGCCGCGGCGCACGAGCACAGCGATGAGATCGAAGAGATCCTCAAGGGCGCGGACATGGTGTTCATCACGGCCGGTGAGGGAGGCGGAACGGGGACCGGTGGTGCCCCCGTCATCGCCGAGATCGCTAAGGGTCTGGGCGCCCTCACCATCGGCGTGGTCACCCGCCCCTTCGGCTTCGAAGGTCGCAAGCGCGCGACCCAGGCCGACGTCGGCATCACCGAATTGAAGAAGGCCGTCGACACCCTCATCGTGGTTCCCAACGATCGACTTCTCCAGGTGTCGGACCCCAGCACCCCGATGGTGGACGCGTTCCGCATGGCGGATCAGGTCCTGTTCCAAGGCGTTGACGGGATCACTTCGCTCATCACCACCCCGGGTCTCATCAACCTGGACTTCGCCGATGTGAAGTCGGTCATGACCGGCGCCGGGTCTGCTCTCATGGGTATCGGTATCGGTTCGGGGGCGGATCGGGCCGTCGAGGCCGCGAAGGCTGCCATCAGCTCGCCCCTGCTCGAATCCTCCATCGACGGCGCGAAGGGTGTGCTGCTCTCGATCGCCGGCCCCACCGACCTCTCGCTTCATGAGGTCAACCTGGCCGCCGAGGCCATCACTCGAGTGGCGCACCCCGACGCCAACATCATCTTCGGCGCGGTCGTCGACGATGCGCTGGGTGAAGAGGTCCGCGTGACGGTCGTAGCGGCAGGGTTCGACAAGACCTCCCCCGTGGCCGGCACCGGCGATCAGAACCGATTCGAGAACCGCCTGTCCCGATTGCTCGAGGAGCCGGTTCGCACCGGTCGCCGAAGCGCGTCCGACTCGTCCCTGCCGTCCATCCTGGCCGAGGATCTAGACGACGAGGCCGATATCTTCGCGCCGACCAACGAACCCGAGCCCGCTTCGGTTTCGTTCGATGCGGAGGAGGATCTGGACATCCCAGATTTCCTGAAGAGCTAGGCCGGGCAAGCAAGCCCGCCCTGCCGCGCGGCCCCGCGCGGACCTGAGGGCGGGGAGGTTCCAGCCCGAGGCGACCTTCCCCCGCCTCGTGGCAGTGAGCGGGCCTCCCCGCCCTCGTTCCATATCCTCTAGGGCTAATGGACAAGGCCCACGTTCTCGCGAACCTCGCCGATATCACCGCGGCCATCACTGATGCCGCCGCGCGCTCGGGCCGAGACCCTGCGCGCGTCACCATCGTCGCCGCCGCCAAGCTGGTGCCGGTGGAGGCCGTCCGATGGGTCGTAGACGCCGGGGTCACCGCCGTGGGAGAGAACTACGTGACGGAGCTGCGGGAGAAGGCGCCCGTCTTCCCGGACGTCACGTGGCATTTCATCGGAACGTTGCAGCGCGGCACCGCGCATCACGTGGCCGATCTCGCGGGTGTCGTCGAGACCATCTCGGGGGAGGGGGCGCTCCGACGACTGGCCGGCAGGGCCGCTCGCGCCGGCCGGAACCTGGATGTCCTCATCGAGGTGGACTTCACGGCCGAACGCTCCGGTGTCCGGCCCGAGGACCTGGCCGAGGCGGCCTCCCTCGTGGCCTCGTTGGAAGGGGTTCGGCTGACGGGGCTCATGACGGTGCCGCCCGTGCCCAAGACCCCGGAGGATGCCCGTCCGTACTTCCGCCGGCTCCGAGATCTCCGCGATGAGCTGCGCCGAACCTACCCTGAAGTGCTGGAACTCTCCATGGGAATGTCGTTGGATTACCCGATCGCCGTCGAGGAAGGCGCTACGATGGTGCGGATCGGAACGGCGTTGTTCGGTCCGCGAGCGACGTGAAGTAGGGAGGAAGTGATGGCCGCCGTGTGGAAGAAGACGTTGAACTATCTGGGCCTGGTTGAGGACGACGACGATTTCGTCGAGGAGATGCCGGAAGCCGAGCCCGCAGCGGTTCGTCGCATGAGGCCGCAGGCCGTTCGGGAGATTCCGTCCAACGCTGAAGGTGTGGTTCTCACCCACGCGTCCCCTCGCCCTGCTGCATCCGGGTCGATCCACAAATCCGAGCCCAAGCGGTTCAACGAAGCGCGAGATGTGGCCGACCGGTTCAAAGACGGCACTGCGGTCATCATGAATCTCCAGAGCACGGAGGACACGATCGCTCGCAGGCTCGTGGACTTCGCCTCAGGTCTGGTCTACGGACTCGACGGGAAGATCGAGCTGGTCGCGAACCGCGTCTACCTGCTCACCCCGGCCGATGTGGAAGTGAGTGCCGAGGAGCGCGAGAGGATCGCAGGCGGCGCCTTCTACAACCAGTTCTGACCGTCGCCAGATCCCAGAGGCCCTTGTTCGGCTGGGGCTGCTAGCCTCTCGCCTCGATGATCGCTGCGTCGAGCCTGACCCGATTCCTTTGCCTTGCCGTCACCCTTATCTGGGTCATCTTGCTGATCCGGGTCATCCTGAGTTGGGCCGAAGCCGCGGGGTGGCGCGTTCCGGTCTCCGGGCCCGTACGGGCCGGACATGACCTCATCATCGACGTGACGGAACCGATGCTCCGACCCATCAGGAAGATCCTGCCGCCGATGCGCCTGATCGACGGGTCCGCTCTGGCGGCGTTCGTCGTCCTGATCGTGGTGCAACAGGCGCTGCATTGCTGAGATACTGCCGTTTTCGCGGGGAGGAACGATGAAGAAGAAGCAGACCGACGATGTGGCCGACTTCGCCGGAGGCCCGGCGCCCAAGGCGCTCGGGCCCGCCGACGTCCAACAGAAGGAATTCCGCGTCTCGCGCTTCAGCGGTGGCTACAAGATGCGCGACGTCGACGAGTTCTTGGACCAGATCACCGAGTCCATGAACGCCATGGTCGAGGAGAACCGCAAGTTGCGCACCCAAGGCGGCGGCCCGTCCATCGGCGCTCCCGACCTCGCCGACACATCTCGCCAAGCCGACGAGATCATCCAACGGGCCCGAGCCCAGGCCGAACAGATCATCCGGGACGCACAACGGGGCGCGGGGGCGGTCGGGACCGCAGGGCCCCCCGGCTCGCCGGATCGAGCCCCGGTCAACGCCTTCTTGGCCAAGGAGAAGACCTTCCTCCAGAGCATGGCCGGCCTGATGAACGAGCACGCCGAAGCCGTGAAGGGCATGGTTCGAGCCGACCGAGCCGTGGCGGCGCCCTCGCCTGGGCCGATGGCCGGTTCTTCGGTTCCGCTTCAGCCTGCACGGGCCGCCCGACCCCCGATGGACCCCCGCTCGACGGCCCCGATCAAGACGGTAGAGGAACCCATCCGGGTCGAGGAACAGGCGCCCGCGTCGGCGCGCCGAGACGACGACGGCCCCGGGGACGGTCCGGACCGGTCGCTGCGCGAACTCTTCTGGGGTGAGGACTGACCGAGCGCGAGCCGCTCGGTGTGGCGCTGATCTACTCGGCAGCGCTCGCGCTGGTCGCGGTCTCGGCGGTTGCCCTCGCCATCGGCCTCCTCAGCGAGCACCGGACGAACGTCATCGTGCTGTCGGTCCTGGCGGGCACCGGTGCGCTCATCCTGCTGTGGTCCGGGGTGGCCCGCAGCCGGCGCGTCAGGCGTCCGGACCCATCCGGCGGAGCGTGAGCCGGATCTCGGCTCCCTCCAACGCCGCCGCCCGTTCGAACTCGGCGTCGGGAAGTTCGGACGCCAGGACCTGTGTCGCGAGCGTCTCGGCCGCGATGTAGCCCCGATGGGCGGTCAATGCTGCCTCGACGTTCGCGTCGCCTTCAACGCCCAGCGCGATCCGGTCGCTCACGTCGAAGCCCGCCGCCTTCCTCGCGTCCTGAACCGCGCGAACCAATTCTCTCGCGAGTCCCTCCCGGCGAAGGTCGTCGGTGAGTTCAAGATCGAGTGCGACCGTGAGGCCACCTTCGGATGCCACCCCCCACCCCTCGCGAACCTCCTGGGTCAGTTCAACCTCGGACGGCTCGACGTCGACGTTCCCGACGGCGGTCGGGACCTGCGCCGTCTCGCCGCGAGCGAGTTGTCCGGCCAGCGTGCCGTCATCGGCCGCCAGCGCGGTCGCCAGTTCCTTCACGCGGGCTCCGAGCCTGGGACCGAGCGCCTTGAAGTTCGGCTTCGCGTGCCATCGCCCGAAACCAGCGACGGACTCGGCGAATACCACCTCGCGAACGTTCAGCTCCTCGGCGACGATCGGCAGAAGGTCCCGCAGGCCCGCCGGGTCCTCCGGGAGGTGGATCACCGCTTCCGCGAGGGGTTGCCGCGTCCTGGTCTTCGTGTCCGTCCGGACGCGGCGGCCCAGCTCAACGATGGCGCGGGCGGTTCCCATGGCCTGGTCCAACGCGGGGTCCTCGGAGAACTCGGTGGGCCCGGGGTAGTCGGAGAGATGCACCGAGCGGGACATCGTCGAACGCCAGGCCGCGAGGTTGAGCCAGATCTCCTCGCTGATGAACGGGGTGAAGGGCGCGAGCAACCGGGCCAGCGTGGTCAGACACTCATACAGCGTATGGAAGGCCGCGGCGCTGTCGGCATCGGCGGCGCCGCCGGGGTTCCAGAAGCGGCGCCGCGACCGCCGGACGTACCAGTTGGAGAGGTCGTCGACGAAGGCGGCGATGAGACGTCCCGCGCCGGTCGCGTCGAACTCGTCCAGCCCCGCGCGAGTCCCGCGACAGGTCGTCGCCAGCCGCGAGAGCACCCAGCGATCTAGCAGCGGCCGCTCCTGGGCTGGCGGTGCCCCCACGTCGGGGTCGAAACCCTCGGCGTTCGCGTAGGTGGTGAAGAACGCATAGACGTTCCACAGGGTGAGGAGGAACTGGCGAACGATCTCATCCAAGATCGCGGGGGAGATGCGGCGGGAGGTCCACGGGGAGCCACTGGTGAGGGCAAGCCAGCGGACGGCGTCTGCCCCGTGCGCTTCGATGATCTCCATGGGGTCCGAGACGTTGCCGAGGGACTTCGACAACTTCCGGCCGTCCTCGTCGGTGATGTGGCCGAAGCACACCACGCTCCGATACGCGGTCTCGTCGAAATGAAGCGTTCCCTCTGCCATGAGCGTGTAGAACCATCCGCGCGTCTGGTCGATCGCCTCGGAGATGAAGTCGGCCGGGTAGCGCTTCGCGAACGTCTCGATGCCGCGGCCCAGCTCCGGGTGGTAGCCCCACTGGGCGAACGGCATGGCGCCGGAGTCGTACCAGGTGTCGATGACCTCGGGAACACGGGTCGCGGCGCGACCGCACTCCGGACAGGCGAAGGTCACCTCGTCGATGAACGGGCGGTGCGGATCCAGCTCTGAGAGGTCGCTGCCGGTCCTGGCGGTGAGTTCGCTGAGCGAGCCGATGGCGGTCTGGTGGCCGGCGCCGCAACGCCAGATGGGCAGCGGTGTGCCCCAGTAGCGCTCGCGGCTGAGAGCCCAGTCGACGTTGTTCTCCAGCCAGTTCCCGAATCGGCCCTTCTTGAGATGTTCGGGGTGCCAGTCCACGGCGCTGTTCACTTCCAGGAGCCGGTCCTTCACTTCGGTGGTGCGGATGTACCACGATGTCCGCGCGTAGTAGAGGAGCGGGGTCTTGCACCGCCAGCAGAACGGGTAGGTGTGCTCGTACACGCCTTCGCGCAGGAGGAGCCCGCGCGCGCGGAGGTCATCCATGATCACTGGGTCAGCGTCCTTGAAGAAGAGCCCCCGGATGAACTCCGGCGCCAGATCCGTGAAGCGCCCGTCGTCACCGACCGGCTTGTGAACGGGCCAACCGTGCTCCCGGCCGACGGCCAGGTCGGGGGCACCGAACGCCGGCGCCATGTGCACGATGCCGGTCCCATCCTCCATGGTCACGAAGTCCCCGTGCACCACGCTGTGCGCGTTCTCGACGTTGAGGTAAGGGGGCGTGTACCCGGCGCCCAGCAACACCTCGCCTTTGAGCGTGCGCAGCAGCGCTGCGTCCTCGAGCACCTGGGCGCGGAGGCTGCTCGCGATCAACAGCCGCTCCCCGTCCCGTTCGACCAGGTCGTAGTCGGCGGTTCGATCGACGGCCGCTCCGGTGTTGGACGGAAGCGTCCAGGGGGTGGTGGTCCACACCAGGAGGGACGAACCGGCCAGCTCCGGATCTCCGGGAACCGACATGAGAGGGAACCGGACGAAGACGCTCGGGTCCTCGACGGTCTCATACCCCTGGGCGACCTCAGCGTCGGACAGGGCCGTCCCGCACCGGGGGCAGTAGGCCGTGACCTTGTCGGCCTCCTGGAGCAGACCCCGCCCGTGGAGGGATTTGAGCGACCACCAGACGGACTCGATGTACTCGGTGTCCATGGTCCAGTAGGGGTCGGACATGTCCAGCCAGAAGCCGATGCGCTCGGTCAGCTCTTCCCAATCGCGCACATAGCGCCGGACCGACTCGCGGCAGCGCAGGTTGAACTCGGCCACCCCGAATGCCTCGATGTCGCGCTTGCCCTTGGTGCCGATCTCCTTCTCGACCTCGATCTCCACTGGCAGGCCATGGCAGTCCCATCCCGCCTTGCGATGCACGTAGTGGCCGGTCATCGTCTTGAAGCGCGGGTAGACATCCTTGAACGTGCGGGTGACGGCGTGGCCGATGTGGGGCTTCGCGTTCGCGGTCGGAGGGCCGTCGTAGAACACCCATTCGGGGGCGCCTTCGCGCTGGCGCAGCGACGCCTCGAAGATCCGCTCGGCGTTCCAGAAGCTCAGGATGCGCGCCTCCATCTCAGGGAAGCTGATCTTCTGATCCACCGGTTCGAACCGCGTCATCTCGTTCCCTCCCGACATGCGAAACGCCTCGTCCCTTGCAGGGACGAGGCGTTATCCCCGCGGTACCACCCCGCTTGCCGGCCGCCTTCGGCGGCCGGCCGCTCCGGGCCGCCGAAGCGGCCATCCGCTATGACGTGCGGTCACGCCTGCGTCTACTGCGGAGGCGGTCCGTCCGCCACCGGTTCGGGCAGGGGCTCGGGGAGGATGCCCGTGGGGATCCGGCGCCGGGCTCACACCACCCCCGGCTCGCTCGTGCCGTTCGGCCCCCACGACCGTGTTCCCGTCGACGCCTGTGATGGGGGATGCTACACGGCCATGGAGGGAACCATCACCGTTCACGTCAGGCCGAGATCGGGGCGCACACTTGTGATGACGGCGCCGAACGGGGGGTCGTGATCCGGGTCAGTTCGGCGCCCGAGGACGGGAAGGCCACCGAGGAGGCCCGCCGGGCTCTGGCGGCTGCGATCGGGGTTGCGCGGTCGGATGTTCGCCTGATCTCAGGGGCGCGTTCGCGGGTCAAGGTGTTCGCCGTGAAGGGGTGGTCTTCAGGTGAGCTGGAGGATGCTCTGCACGTCCGGTGACCTGCGCTGATGGGGCCTGGAGGTGTGTCTCTGCTACCCTCGCCGACCATGGCCGGAACCACGAAACTGACGAAGCCCGAGATCGCGGCATTGCGGGTCACACTTCTCGCTGAGCGGGAGGAACTGCGCAGCCAGCTGACAACGATCGAAGAGGACACCTTCTCCGCCTCCCAGACGGACATGACCGGGGATTCCGGGGTCGACGACGAGTCGGCCGACGCCGGGACCACCACCTTCGAACGTGAGAAGGAGCTCTCGATCGAGAACAACGTCCGGGATCTCCTGCAGAAGATCGAGCGGGCACTCGCCAGGATGGTGGATGGCTCGTACGGCATATGCGAGTTCTGCGGGAAGCCGATCGAGAAGGCTCGTATCAAGGCGCTCCCGTACGTGGACATGTGCATCGCCGACGCGAAGGCGCAGTCACGCCGGTAGTCATGGACGCGGTTCGGCGCCGTGCCGCGTTCGCTCTGTTCGGCGTTGCCGCCGGCGTCTGGATCGCTGACCGGCTGACCAAACGCTGGGCGGCAAGGTCGCTCCCCGGACATCCGATGGACGTGATCAAAGGGGTGCTGACCTTCCGCTACGCGACCAACTCCGGGGGGGCCTTCAGCCTGGGAACCAGCGCCCCGTTAGTGTTCGCCTCGGCCACCACCTTGATCTGCGGCGCGATCGTGGTGACGAGCCTGCGTCACACCCGCGTCGTGCCCGCGATCGCGCTCGGCCTGGTCCTGGGCGGGGGGATCGGGAACCTGACCGACCGGCTGCTCCGTGGCCCCCATCTGACCGGACAGGTCGTCGACTTCGTCGATCTCCACATCTGGCCGATCTTCAACCTGGCCGACAGCGCCGTGGTCATGGGAGCCCTGCTGCTCGCGCTCACCACGTGGCGGCGAGACCCGCCCGCGGAAAGGCAGGTGCGCGATGGAAGCTGAGGTGTACGTGGGAGAGGCGGGCCGCCTGGATGCCGTGCTCGCCCGCCTGACCGGGGCCGCCAGGGCTGACATCCAGCGCGCCATCGTGGCCGGCGACGTCACGGTGGACGGCGCGGCGAAGCAGAAGTCCTTCCAGCTGGCGGGCGGCGAACGGCTGGAGGTTCGGCTCGGTCATTCGGAGGCGCTGCAGCCCGAACCCGGCGGCGTGCCGATCCGCTGGCGGGACCCGGATCTCATGGTGATCTCCAAGCCGGCCGGCCTGGTGACGCATCCCACCGAGAACCATCGCACGGGGACCCTGGTGAACCGCCTTTTGGCGATGGACCTCCCGCTCTCTACCGTGGGCGGCCCGCTGCGGCCCGGGATCGTCCATCGGCTGGATGCGGGCACCTCCGGCCTCATGCTCGTGGCCCTCACCGATCGCGCCCACGAGACGATCCAGGAGATGATGCGGAGCCATCTGGTGGGGCGACGCTATCTGGCACTCGTCCGTGGGCACGTGGAGAACGAACAGTTCGCCGTGGATGCGCCGCTCGGCCGGAAGGCCGACCGCGTGGTGATCGACCACACGGAGGGGCGGGATGCCGAGACTGCGTTCGAGGTCCGCGAGCGTTTCGACAACGCGACGCTCCTTGATGCGACGCCCAGGACCGGGCGGACGCACCAGATCCGCGTGCATCTCCGCGCTATCGGGCACCCCATCCTGGGGGATCGGGCCTACGGCGGGATGGGCGATGACGCCAAGCGGCTCGGCTTGACCCGCCCGTTCCTGCATTCGTGGCAGCTCAAGTTCACTCATCCGCTGACGGGCGAGCTCATCGAACTCGAGGAGCCGCTCCCCGATGATCTGGCGGCGGCGTTGGTTGCGCTCCGCGGCGATGCTCGCGACCTGCAACCTTGACGCCTTCCGGAGCCCGGCGTACCTTGAGGCTCCCGTAGAATCACACCGATGTAGTTCTCCACAGTCGCCGGGGCCCTTGGGGAAAACGCTGAGGGAGACGCCCCAACAGGAGGCCTGACCAGCGCAGATGAGCAGCGACCAAGACCAGAGCTTCGTCCACCTCCACGTGCACTCGGAGTACTCGCTCTTGGACGGCGCGGCGCGGATCGAAGCGCCCGCGACCAACCCGGGGGCACCCACCATCTTCACCGAGGCCGAGCGGCTGGGGATGCCGGCGGTGGCCGTGACGGATCACGGATCCATGTTCGGAGCGCTCCGGTTCTTCGAGGCCGGCCGGGCCAGCGGGATCAAGCCGATCATCGGCGTCGAGGCCTACGTGGCCCCGGGCTCGCGGTTCGACCGGAACCCGGGGGAGAGCGAGGAGAAGTACTACCACGTCACGTTGCTGGCCCAGAACCTGGCCGGCTACCACAACCTCTTGAAGCTCGTCTCCGCCGCGCACCTGGAGGGCTTCTATCACAAGCCCCGGATGGACAAACCCCTCATGGCCGAACACGCCGAGGGCTTGATCTGTCTCTCTGGTTGCCTGTCGTCCGAGGTGGCCACCCACCTGAAGAACGGCCAGGACGAACGCGCCCGAACGGCGGCCTCCGAGTATCGCGACATCTTCGGTGCGGATAGCTATTTCATGGAGCTGCAGGATCATGGGCTGGACGACCAGCGGAGGATCCTGCCCGGACAGGTGGCGCTCGCCCGCGAGCTGGGTATCCCGCTCGTGGCCACGAACGACCTCCACTACACCCTTCGCGAGGACGCCAAGCCGCACGATGTCCTGCTCTGCATCCAGCAGCAGAAGCTCCAGACGGACCCGAAACGGTTGAGGTTCGATTCGGAGGAGTTCTACTTGAAGAGCGCGGAGGAGATGCGTGCGGTCTTCCGCGAGGTGCCCGAGGCGTGCGACAACACGCTGCGGATCGCCGAGCGGTGCGAGCTCGATCTGGTCTACGGCGCGCGCGCGCCGGCGGAGGAGCGCTACCATCTGCCGGAATTCGAGACGCCCGAAGGGCTGGACCGCGACAACTACCTGCGCAGATTGGTCCAGGACGGAGCCGTAGCGCGCTACGGCTCCGTCGCCCCCGACATCCAGCAGCGCATCGATCACGAACTCGGCGTCATCACGTCGATGGGCTTCGGCGGCTACTTCCTCATCGTCTGGGACCTCATCCGCCACGCGCGGGAGCAGGGGATCCGCGTCGGGCCCGGACGGGGGTCGGCCGCGGGGTCCGTCGTTTCCTATTGCCTGCGCATCACGGACCTGGACCCGCTGAAGTACGGGCTCATCTTCGAGCGGTTCCTCAATCCCGAACGCATCTCCATGCCCGACATCGACATGGACTTCGACGAGCGGCGGCGGGACGAGGTCATCCGCTACGCCACCCAGAAGTACGGGGCGGATCACGTCGCGCAGATCGTCACGTTCCAGACCATCAAGGGGAAGCAAGGCATCCGCGACGCTGCCCGGGTGCTGGGGTATCCGCCGATGGTCGGGGACCGGCTCTGCAAGATGTATCCGCCGGCCGTGATGGGCCGTGACTACCCCCTCCAGGACGCACTGAAGCTCTCACCCGACCTGGCCGCCGCCTACGAGAGGGAGTCGGAGGCCAAGGAGATCATCGAAACCGCCCGGGCGCTCGAGGGATTGCGTCGTGAGGACTCGGTCCACGCGGCGGGTGTGGTCATCGGCGACAAGCCGCTCGTGAACTATCTACCGTTGAAGCTGTCGAAGGACTCTCGTGACGACTCCAAACGGGTGGTCACCCAGTTCGACATGCACGGGGTTGAGGATCTCGGGCTCTTGAAGATGGACTTCTTGGGTCTGCGGAACCTGAGCGTCATCGAAGACACCCTGCGGCATCTGCGGCAGCGGGACATCGACCTGGATATCGACCACGTAGCGCTGGACGATCCGGACACCTACCGGATGCTGCAGCGCGCCGAGACCACCGGTGTTTTCCAGATGGAGTCCGCCGGGATGCGCCAGTTGATCAAGGTCCTGGAGCCGGACCGGTTCGAGGACATGATGGCGCTGGTGGCGCTCTACCGCCCAGGCCCGCTCAACAATGGGCTGCACACCGAATACGCCGAGCGCAAGCACGGACGCCGCAAGGTCA
>JANXVR010000164.1 GCA_025351565.1 Actinomycetes bacterium | reverse complement strand
TCGAACGCACGGAGCACGAACACGGTTGCGGTCTCGGTTCGACCTTGGATCCTGCCGCTCACGATGAGTACCGCGCCGATCTCCCCGATCGCACGGGCGGTCGACAGGGCCACGCCGTAGAGGAGCGCCCAGCGGATGTTGGGAAGCGTCACGCGGAAGAAGCTCTGCCAGGTGGAAGCGCCGAGCGTCCGCGCCGCGTCCTCTTCTGAGGTACCGATCTCCTCGAGGACCGGCGCGACCTCGCGGACGGTGAACGGGATGGAGATGAAGATCGTGACCAGAACCATGGATGGCAGCGCGTAGATGATCTGAACACCCCGAGCTTCGAAGAAGGATGCGAACCATCCGCCTCGCCCGAACAGCAGCACGGCTGCCAGTCCGACGGTGACGGCCGACATCGCGAACGGCAGGTCGACGAACGCGTTCATGAGTGTTCGTCCGACGAATCGTTGGCGGGCGAGGACCCACGCGACGACGACACCGAACGCGGTGGTCACGATGACCGTGATCAGCGTGATGATGCCGGTGAGCATGAACGCGTGGCGGACATCGGCCTGCCCGAAGGTGTCCTTGATGACGCCGAAACCCGACTTGAACGCGCCCCAGACGATCCCGGACAGGGGCACGAGGAGGAGCACCCCGACGTAGAGCAGGCAGGCCCCGAGGATCGCGGCCCGCGTAAGGGCGGCTCGCCGGGATGTGTTCGGCTTCGTTCCCGCGAGACTCACTCGTCCTCCTCTTCCTGGGCGGCTTCCGGCCTGCGCTGCAACCGTACGGTCACGAGCACCAGTGAGAACGAGATCGTGAAGAGCAGCGTTGCGATCGCTGCCGCGTCCGCGAAGCGGAACTGTCCGATCAGCTGCGCGATGAACACCGGCGCCGTGATCGTGCGTCCGGTATTCCCCGACACGATCACGATGGCCCCGAATTCGCCGAGGCATCGCGCGAAGGTCAGGAGGGATCCCGCGACGATCGCCGGTCGGATCGCGGGAAGCACGATCTTCCTGAACGAGGTCCACCCGCTCGCGCCCAGGGTCGCCGCCGCCTCCTCCTCAGCCGGATCGAGCTCCAACAACACCGGCTGGACCGCCCGAACGACGAACGGCAATGTCACGACCATGAGTGCGATAAGGATCCCGAGAGGGGCGTAGATGACCTGGATGCCGGCCGACTCCAGCGCCTGGCCCACGGGGGCACTCGGGCCGTAGATCGCCACGAGCATCACGCCGGTCACGAGTGTCGGGATCGCGAGCGGAAGGTCGCACACCACGGACAGGAGCCGGCGCCCCGGGAACTCGTAGCGCACGAGAACCCATGCGAGCGCCGTGCCGAACACCATGTTGAACACGGTGGCCAGGGTTGCGGCCTCCAGGGTCAGGGTGATCGCGTGCCACGCCGAAGGGGCGGCGAGGGCCGAGCGCAGCGCGGTCACCCCTCCACCGAACCCCTTGCCGATGACGGCGGCCACGGGAAGTGCGACCATGCCGCCGAGGTAGACGATGGCAGCGCCGCGCAAGCTCGCATGGCGCAGCCTTGCAGCGGCGCGACGGGAGAATAGTCGCGACCGACCGCGGTCTGCGAGCTGCACGGCGCTGCGCATCGTCCGACTTATCCCTGGTTGGCGATCGCTTGGGTCGCCACGCCGGTGTCGCTGAAGAGCTTCTGCGTCAGGGCATCCCAGCCCCCGAGCTGGTCCACCGTCCACAGGTCCTTGATCGCCGGCATGCCGGGACCACCCTTCTGCGCCGCTGCCAGGTCGACCGGCCGAAGGAACCCGACCTTGGTGTAGATGTCCTTGGCCGCCTTCGAGTGCAGGTACTGCACGAATGCCTCGGCGATCGGCCGGACACAGTGCGCGTCGACGTTCTTGTCAACGATCGCCACCGGGTTCTGGATGAGCACCGACGACAGCGGGTACACCGCTTGGTCGGGCAGCCCCGCGGCCTGCGCGGTGAGGATCTCGTTCTCGTAGGTGATGGCCACGTCGCCGACGCCCGCCTCGAAGTTCTGGACAGAGGCGTGCGCGCTCTTGTCGAACGCGGTGACGTTGCCGATGATCCCTTGCAGGAGGGAGTCGGCGCCGGCCTCGTCGCCCTTCGTGTTGCCCGTGTACCCGCGCATGGCTGCGCCGTAGGCCGACACGAGGTTCCACCGCGCACCGCCGGATTGCGCCGGGTCGGGCGTCAGGACCTTCACGCCGGGCTTGGCCAGGTCCGAGTAGTCCGTGATGCCGAGCGGGTTCCCTGGACGAACATCGAACGCGACGACCGAGCTCGACACCATCCCAGCGTCCGCACCACCCGCATCGGGGCCGGTCGTCCAATCGTGTGTGATAAGGCCGGCATCCTTGATCGCGTTGACGTCCGGTGCGAGCGACAGCGCGACGATGTCGGCCGGGAACCCGTTGATGACGTTCTGAGATTGCGTAGTGGAACCGTCGTAGGACTCCAGGAACTTCACCTGCTGGCCGTTGTGCGAGTCCTTCCACATGCTCTGGAAGGCGGGGATGAGCGCCCCATAGACGCCACGAGCCGTGCTGTAGGCGGCCAAGTTGATCGTGGGCAGGTCCGACGGGGTGCAGGCGCCGCCACCGGCGGCCGAGGTGCTGCTACTGCCGCTGCACGCGGCGAGCACGGTGGTGAGGAGGAGGGCGAGGATGACGCTGAGTCCCCGCCGGGTACGGATAGACATAACCGATCACTCCTTCCGGCCGGCATGGCGATGCCGACTGACTGGGTTGGATCGGTCTCCGGTGGTCCGGTCAACCGAGGGTCCGCAACGCGGGAGCTGTAACCGCATCCCGCGGGGTGAGCGCCGTCTCCGGTGGTCCGGTCACGCAGCGCGCCCATAGAGATAACCGGTCGAGGCGACGAGTGTCAAGCCTCTTCGTCCCGATGGATGTCGAGATACGGTGGCGGGGATCCGGGTTCCGTTTGAGTCGGCGGGTGCCAAGTGTAGACTGTCGACCATTCGGCGGAGGGGCGTGGGATGGAAGGCCGCTACGAAGCGATCGTGGTCGGGGGAGGGCACAACGGCCTCGTGGCCGGCTTCCGTTTGGCGAGCGCCGGGATGCGGACCCTGGTGCTCGAGCGCCGCGACTTCGTGGGCGGCGCGTGCGTCACGGAGGAGTTCGCGCCGGGATTCCGTGCCTCGACGGGCGCCTATGTCCTCTCGATGCTCCGGGAGGACCTCTGGCGGGACATGCGATTGGTCCAGCGGGGAGTGCGCGTCGACCAGGCGGGCCCGACCCTGAACCTCTACCCCGACGGCGCCCGGTACTACCTGGGTGATGACATGTCCGAGAACGTCCGGGAGACGAAGCGATTCTCGACGCATGACGCCCTCACTCTCCCGGTGTTCGAGGAGGACCTGAACGAACTCGCTGCCGCCGTGATGCCGGCGTTCGACAGAGGTGCGCCGAACGCCCGGAGCCGAGGCCTGCACGAACTCCGTGACGCTGCGTCCTGGGGGTGGCTCGGGTGGCGGCACCGCAAGCGGTCCGTGGATCTGGCATACCTGTTCACGACATCGGTGGACCGGTACCTGTCAGAACGGTTCGAGTCCGAACACGTGAAGGCGGCCCTGGGGTGGCACGCGATCAACGACAGCGTCGCGGGACCATCGACGCCTGGGACCGCCTTCGTCCTGCTCCACGACCACGCGAGCGGGGACGGTGGTCTGCGGCAATGGGGGTTCGTCCGCGGCGGCATCGGCGTCGTGACCCAGCGGATGGCGGATGCCGCCCACGAGGCGGGATGCGAGATCCGGACGGGCGCCGACGTCGACCACATCATCACCGAGGGGAACCGGGCCGTGGGTGTAGCGCTCACGTCGGGACAGGAGCTGCGCGCCCCTATCGTCATCTCGAACGCCGACCCCAAGCGGACGTTCCTCAAGCTCTGTGACCCGGCCGATCTTCCCGCCGGATTCCTGGACAAGATCCGCAACTACCGGTGCGACGGCACCAGCATCAAGATCAACCTGGCGGTCTCCGCCCTGCCCTACGTGCGCGGGCTACCCGAAGGTGGGGTCCAGCCCTATCACACGGGGATCATGGAGCTGAACGGGTTCAACGCCGACATGGACATGCAGCAGGCGCAGGCGCTGGTTGGGATCCCGGCGGATCCCGCGCACATCGAGATGTGCTTCCCCACGGTCCACGACCCGTCCCTGGCACCCGAGGGCAAACATGTGATCACGATCGACGTGAACTCGCAGCCGTACACCCTGGCGGAAGGGAAGTGGGACGACATCAAGGAGGATCGCGCCGACCGGGTGATCAACTCGATCGCCGAGTACTTCCCGCAGCTCCCCGGCTTGATCGAGCATCGCCAGGTGCTGTCGCCGCTGGATCTCGAGCGGCTGATCGGACTCACCGGGGGGCACGCGTTGCACGGCGACATGTCACCCGATCAGCTCCTGTTCCTCCGCCCGGCGCGCGGGTGGGCTAACTACCGAACCCCACTTCGGGGGCTCTATCTGTGCGGCGCCGGAACCCATCCGGGCGGTGGCGTCACCGGTGCCAATGGCCAGAACGCGGCGCGAACCGTTCTGCGAGATGCCAAGGCGGCCAGGCGTTGAGCGGGGTCCCGTCGATGGGTGCCGCGCCGCCCGGCCCGAGGGCCCAACGGATCCTCGAACGCCTGCAGGCCGTCCTCTACAAGGGGACGGGGCACGACCTGGGTCCGTTCGTCATCAACGGCAAGCACGACTGGCGGGTCGAAGACATCGACGGGAATATGTATCTGGATCTGATCAGCGGGATGGCGTCTGTCCCATTGGGAGCCGCGCACCCGGACATCACCGAGGCGGCCGTCGCTGCGCTTCGCCGCTATGGCAATGAGGATACGCACTACTTCGCGCACGAGTTCGTGCTTCCGCTTGCGGAGAAGCTGCTCGCCATCACGTCCTCGCATCTGGTGCGCGTCGACATGGCACTGAACGGAACGGAGGCGGTGGAGACGGCCGTTCGGTTCATGCGCCGCGCGACCGGCCGGCCGATCGTCATCGGGTTCATGGGCGGCTATCACGGGGAGGCCGGCACTGCCGGCGCCGTCGGTGCGGAGACGTCCGACCTCTCCTTCGGCTATCGCGCGCTGCTTCCGGGCTACGTCCACGTGCCCTACCCCAATCCCTATCGCACGCCGTTCCTCGTGCGTCCCGGCGGTACCGGTGACGGAACGATCGACTACATGCGCGATCATCTCCTCCACCACGCCATCGATCCCCGGGAGGTGGCGGGCGTGGTGATCGAGCCGGTGATGGGGTCGGGAGGCTGCGTGGCCCCTCCGGACGCGTTCTGGTCCGGACTGACGGATCTGTGCCGCGAGTTCGACTTCCTCCTGTGCGCGGACGAGGTGAAGACAGGCTTCGGCAGGACGGGAACGATGTTCGCGGTGGAGCGCTGGGGTGTGGAGCCGGACCTCATGGCGCTGGGGAAGGCGATGGGTGGCGGTGTCATGCCGATCGGTGCCGTGCTGGGCACCGAGCGCGCGATGGACTTCGACGATGTGTCGACGGGATCGACGTGGTCGTGGCTGCCGGCATCGTGCGCCGCGGCCTTGGAGACGCTGGCAGTCTTCGAACGACAACCGATCCTCGAGAACGTTCGCGCGCTGGAGGGCGCTGCGCTCGGCGCGTTGGGATCGCTCATGGAGAAGTACCAGCAGGTCGGTGACGTTCGCGCGGTTGGCTGTTTCATGGCTGTCGAATTCGTGAAAGACCGGGTGACGAAGGAACGCGATATGGAACTTACGCGGCGGGTGGCGTGGGAATCCCTCCAGCAAGGGCTTCTGGTCGATGCGAGCACGACCTCTCTCAACCTTCAGCCCTCGCTCGTCATGCCCGTCGAAGATCTGGCGCGGGCGTTCGTGATCCTCGATGGGGCCATCGCCCGGGCGGTGGGATGAACGCCGTGTTCGAGGAGTTCGCGGAAGGGCTGAACCATCCGGAAGGCGTGTGCTGGAACCCGTTCGATGGGCGGGTGTACGCGGGCGGGGAGGGCGGCGAGATCTATTCCGTGACGCTGGATGGCGACGTGGACGTCGTTGCCGTCACCGGCGGCTCGATGCTCGGGCTGGCGGTCGACGGGCGGGGACGCGTCTATGCCTGCGACGAGGGGAACGGTGAGATCGTGCGCGTCGACCCACAGACCCGCGTGGTCGAGGTGTACTCCCGTGGGCCCGGCGGTAGCGAGCTGGACACGCCGAACATGCTCGCCTTCGATGGCGCCGGCGATTGCTACGCCACGTGTTCGGGGGAGGACGGCGCCGCAAGCGTGGTCCGCATCGACCCCGACCGCACGGTCAGTACGTGGACCACCGCCGTGCCCATGTATCCGAATGGCATGTGTCTTGACGCCGGGGGCCGGGCGCTCGTCATCGTGGAATCCCATCGGCCCGCGTTGGTTCGGGTGGCGATCGAACCGGATGGTTCTGCCGGCGCGCCTGTCGTGATCGCCCTGCTGCCTGAGAGCGACCCGGACGGCGTGACACTCGGGGCAGACGGCGCCTATTACGTCACGCTCTACCGGCCCGACGGCATCGTGCGAGTGGACCCGGCTACCGGGAACATCGATCCGGTCGTGACGGATCCGCTCGCCCGGGTGTTCGACGCCCCAACGAATCTGGCGTTCGTTGGGGCGTCGCTCGATCGCGCGGTCGTAGCGAACGTCGGCGATCGGTTCCTCTCGATCGGCAACGTGGGCACCACCGGCGCTCCGCTCATGTATCCGGAGCTGCCGTGAGCGGCCGGGCGCGGTTCCAGGGCCGCGGCGTGGTCGTCACGGGCGGGGCGCAGGGCATCGGCCACGCGATCGCGCTGGCGTTCGCCGACGAAGGGGCGGACGTGCTGATCGTCGATCTGCTGGAGACGGGCACGGGACAGACGCTGGTGGCCGATCTCGGTGACCCGGACCAGGCAGGCGGGGTCATCGCCGAGGCGGTGACCCGGCTCGGGCGTGTGGACGTGGTGGTGAATTGCGCCGGCGTTCAGCCGGACGGTCCGGCACTCGGCGTCACGCGCGAGGAGTTCGACCGCGCGTTCGCAGTGAATACGCGCGGCCCGTTCATCCTGATGCAGGACGCCGTTCGGCACTTCCTGAACCGTGGCGACGGCCGGGGAGGTTCCATCGTGAACATCGCCAGCGCGAACGCGATCCGCAACGAGTCGCCCGAGTCCGTGTACAACGCCTCGAAGGCGGCGCTCATCGCGTTGACCACGGCTTTCGCCCATGAGTTCGGCCACCTTGGTGTTCGGGTGAACTGCGTTGCGCCGGGGGAGACGATCACTCCGGAGGCCGAGGGTCAGATGGATCAGGACGATCGGGCCCAACTCCGCGACTACCTGCGCAGGGTTCCGATGCGGCGCCCAGGGACACCGGCCGAGCAGGCTGCCGCTGTTCTGTTCCTGGCCTCGGACGAGGCCTCGTTCATCACCGGGCAGACGCTCGTGGTCGATGGGGGCGAACTCTCCGGCGACTGGTACGACTCCCGCGACTCCCCGCCCGTGCCGGACCCATGACGAACGGACGAAAGAGAGAAGGACGATGGCCCGTGACGATCCGATGACAACGCTGCGACCCCTTCAACCCGCACGATCCCTCGCTGAGGATGCGGCCGACATGATCCGCGAGCAGATCTTGGGCGGGGGTTTCGGACAGGGCGACCACCTCGTGGAGGCGCGCATCGCCGAGCAGCTCAACGTGTCCCGAGGGCCCGTTCGTGAAGCTTTCAAACTCCTGCGGGCGGAGGGGCTCCTGGAGGAGGAGCCTCGCCGGGGAACGTTCGTGGTCACGCTCGCCCCCGAGGACGTCCGGGAGATCTACGGACTGCGCGCGGCGATAGAAGGTCGTGCGGCGCGGATGATGGCCGCCGCGAAGGACCCTTCCGCGGCCGCCGAACTGAGAGGACTTTTGGAAGCCATGGAAGAGGCGGTCCTCAGACGGGACGCGGCCGCCGTGTTCCGCAGCGATCTCGAATTCCACGACGGGCTGTGCCGTCTGGCGGGCAACGCCCGGCTCCACGAGGTCTTCCTTCGCCATGTGCCGATGCTCAGGGCGTTGCTTCGGCTGGACGAACGCGTGTATCGCTCGCTGGGGGACGTGGCGAACGAGCATCTGCCCCTGGTCCAGGCGATCGAGGCGGGGGATGCCGACGGGGCCGCGCGGATGGCCGAGGCCCACTGCGATCACGCGGGGGATCTCATCTCCACCTATATAGAGGCGAGGCGACGCTAGGTGGCAGACAGTCAACTGTTGACAACTCAGGGGTCCGGGCATAGGTTCGCGAAGGCCAACGTCAGGGGGAAGCGATGAGGACGAGTCGAGCGCTGAAGTGTCTTGCTGTCGCGATGTTCCTCACGGTCGGGGCGGCATGTTCTGGTGGCAGTTCGGCCTCGCCGACCTCCAGCGGGGGTGCGCCCGCGGCGTTGTCCGGCACGCTCCGTCTCTTCGCCTACTCGGACGGCTTCGCGCCGGCCTACATAAAACCCTTCCGCGCCCAATACCCGAACGTGAACCTGGTGACGTCCGCCTTCGGCAACGGGGACGAGGCCGTTGCGAAGATGCAGGCCGGTTTCCAGGCGGACGTTGTGAACAGCTGCGTGGACGAGAACACCCTCACGATGGTGCAGGACGGTCTCTACCAGCCGCTCGATCTCAGCCGGATCCCGGATTGGAAGAACGTGTTCCCGGCCATGAAGACCCTTCCGGGGGTGGTGGTGGGCGGCAAGACGTACATGATCCCGGTGGATGCGGGAACCGCCGGTCTCATGTACAACGCCGACGTCATCAAGACCCCGCCCACCTCGTGGACCGACCTGTTCAACCCCGTCTACAAGGGGCGTGCTGCCATCGAGGACAACTCGACCACGGCGATCGACATCGGTGCGCTCGCCAACGGGATCACCGATCCGATCACCATGACCAGCGATCAGCTCAACACCGTCAAGAACTACCTGATCACGAACAAGAGTCAGTTCCGCACCTATTGGCAATCCGACTCGGACATCACGAGCCTGTTCAAGTCGGGGGAGGTCGTGATCGCCTCCGGCTATCCGGGGAACGCGCAGATCCTTCAGCGCGAGGGGTACAACGTGAAGTTCGTGCCGGCCAAGGAGGGCCAGATGCTCTGGACCTGCGGGTACGGCATCCAGACCGGTGCCTCGAACCTGGACGCCGCCTACGCCCTCATCAACTGGTACCTCGATTGGCACCAGGAGCTGTTCGAAGCGAAGACCTGGAGCTATCAGGTGGCGAACGAGTTGGTCCTCAAACACGCGCCTGCCGACATCATCCAACAGGCATCGCTGAACGCGCCCTATAGCTACGCGAACGCGATCCCCGCCAGTCCTCCCGCCGATCGACAAGCGTGGACCCAGGTCTGGCAGGAGGTGAAGGCGGCCTAGTGCGGGCGATCGCCCCGACTGCGCGGCAGGCGGCCCCGCCGATCTCCCTGGCACCGGCGTCGATCCGCTGGCGCCTCCGGGTGGGCCGCGGCGCCAGGGTTGCGTTCATCGTGGCCACCATGGTGGTGCTCTACGGGCCGCTCGTGCTGCTCGCGGTCTTCTCGTTCAACAAGTCGCAGATCATCTCGTTGCCGTGGGCCGGTTTCACGACGAAGTGGTACCCGGAGGCGTGGAACAACTCGGATCTGCGCGCCTCGCTCGTCAACTCGACGATCGTGGCGCTCATCGTTGCCCCGACCTGCCTGGTCGTGGGAACGCTGATGTCGTTCGCGCTGACGCGGTTCCGGTTCAAGAGTCGCGGCCTGGTCAGCGGGCTCGTGGCCGCGCCACTCATCCTGCCCTGGCTGGTCATCGGCATCGCCGGCCTCTTGTTCTTCGCGCAACTCCAGAAGATCCTGGGGTTCTTCCATCTCTCGCTGCGAACGGTGGTGGCCACGCAGATCGTCTGCACGTTCCCGCTGGTCACCGCCATCGTGTCGGCCCAGCTCCTGCGGTTCGAGAAGACCCAGGAGGAGGCCGCGATCGATCTGGGGGCATCGCGGATAGAGGTGCTCCGGTACGTGATCATGCCGCACATCACGCCCGCGCTGGCGGCGGCCGGCATCTTCGCGTTCACGTGGTCGTTCAACAACTTCGAGATCAGCTACTTCACGATCGGGTTTCAGCAGATCTTCCCGGTGTGGGCCTACGGCACGCTCAGGAACTCAGCCAACCTTCCCGTCATCAATGCGATCTCCACCCTCATCTCCGCCGCTCAGGTCGTCATGATCCTCTTCGCGTGGCGCATCTTGCGGAGTCGCGGCGGTGGGGCGGAAGCCATCCTGGGTTCGCTGGTTGCCGAAGTTGAGCCACAGGTCAAGATCATCGAAGAGGCGGTGGGCTGATGGCCTCGGTATCCGTGCAGGCGAAGGGGACCGCGCCTCGCCGCAGGCGCTTCACGCACTGGCGCTACCTGTTCATCCCGACCGCACTCCTCCTGGTCTTCTTCGTGGCGCCCATGATCCTCATGGTTCGGATGAGCATCCTGCGCTATCCGCCGAACAGTACCGGGGGGTACACGTTCGCCCACTACGTGAACGTGTTGGGTGATCCCATCTACCGGCGGATCGCGGTAACCACGTTCATCATCGCAACCTCCGCGCAGGTGTTGATGCTCGCGGTGGGGATCCCCCTCGCCTACATCATGGCGTTCAAGGCCGGTCGATGGGAGCTGATCCTCCTGCTCCTCCTCGTGTTGGCGGATGAGCTGAACCCCATCGTCAAGATCTACGCCTGGCGGATGCTGCTGGGCCGGGAGGGGCTCATCAACGGGTTCCTGATGCGCGTGCACCTCATCAGTCAGCCTGTCACCTGGATGCTGTTCGGCCGGTTCTCCGTGATCATCACCCTTGCGACCAGTTGGATCACCTACACCACCATCCCGATCTACGCAGCGATGAAGGCGATAGACCCTGCCCTCTTCCATGCGGCAGAGGATCTGGGCGCCGGATGGTGGACGAAGGCCAGGAAGATCCTCCTTCCGTTGGCGGCTCCCGGCATCTTCATCGCGATGATCCTTGTCTACATCCCGATGTTCACCGACTTCGTGACGAACAACCTTGTCGGCGGGACGAACTCCTACATGTTGGGCAACGCGGTCAACGATCTGATCCTGTCGACCAACAACTGGGGAGATGGCGCGGCCCTGAACTTCGTGCTCCTGGTCCTGTCGGTGGTGCTCTCGTTGATCGCCTACCGGCTCGCGAAACTCAATCGCATCGACGTATGAAGGGGAGCCCGATGGTGCAGGCTGCGCAGACAGACCTCGATGGACAGATCGCGCTGGAGCGCGTCAGCAAGGCGTTCGGCCGGGTGGTGGCGGTGAACGATATCTCCATCACGATCCCGGGAGGTTCCTTCTTCTCCCTCCTGGGACCCAGCGGCTGTGGGAAGACCACCACACTGCGGATGATCGCGGGATTCGAGACTCCCGATACGGGCCGGATGTTGTTGCAAGGGCTCGACGTGACCTACGTCCCTCCGTCCAAACGCAACGTGAACATGGTGTTCCAGAACTACGGACTCTTCCCGCACATGACGGTGGGGGAGAACATCGCGTTCGGCCCGAAGATCAAGAAGTGGTCCCGCGAGGAGACGCGAACCCGCGTGACGGAGGTCATCCGAACCGTCCAGCTCGAGGGCATGGAAGACCGGCGTCCCGGACAGCTCTCCGGGGGTCAGCAGCAGCGGGTCGCACTGGCCCGTGCGCTGGTCAACCGCCCCGCGGCGCTCCTGCTGGACGAACCGCTCGGCGCCCTGGATCTCAAGCTGCGCAAGGAGATGCAGTTGGAACTCAAGTCGCTTCAGCAGCGAACGGGAACCACCTTCATCTACGTCACGCACGATCAGGAAGAAGCGATGACGATGTCGGATCGCATCGCCGTGATGAAGGGCGGCGTGGTGGAACAGTTGGCCACCCCGCGCGAGCTCTACCAACGCCCTGCCAGCGCCTTCGTGGCAGGGTTCATCGGGACATCGAACCTGATCACGCTGCGGATCGACCGGCGCGATGCCGGATGCTTCGTGATGGACCTTGGGGATGGCGAGCGGATCATGGCGGTCGATCCGGGAGTAGGAACGTCAGAGAGCGAGCAGACGATCACGGTTCGGCCTGAGTGGATCAAGCTCGCCGTGGATGCAGGCGGCGGCAGCCTCGGCGATCGCTCGACCCACGTCAGCGCGACCGTCATCGATGTGGTCTATCTGGGGAGCGTGACCCAGCTGATCGTTGAACTTCGAACGGGAGAACGCGTAACGGTGCATCGCCTGAACGATGAGGTGGGCGCCGAGGATCCGCGTCCGGGCGACGGGGTCGCACTCCGGTGGGCCGCCGAACACAGTTTCGTCATCGGCCCAAGGAAGGACGCCTCATGAGCGACACGGAACACCTGAGTACGGACGAGATCCGGGCGTTGGTGAAGCGCCACACGCTCTACGACTGGCAAGCGCAGGCGGGCGTCTCGCCGTTGATCATCGATCACGCCAAGGGTGTCTACTTCTGGGACACGGACGGCAAGCGGTACTTCGATCTGAACAGCCAGCTGATGGGAGTCAACATCGGCCACGCGGACCCACGCGTGATCGACGCCATGGCTCGCCAGGCCGAGAAGCTCCCCTACATCTCTCCGTTCATGGCGTTCGAGGGCCGGGCCCTCCTGGGACGCAAGCTGGCATCGCTGTTCCCCGGCGACATCGAGAAGTTCTTCTTCACCCTCGGCGGGGCCGAAGCGGTCGAGAACGCCATCAAGCTCGCCAAGCTCGCCACGGGCCGGCAGAAGATCCTTGCGCGCTACCGCAGCTACCACGGTTCAACCGCCCTCACGATGAACCTCACCGGCGACCCCCGGCGCTGGCCGAACGAGAACCCGCCCGTGCCGGGCGTCGTGCACGTCCTGGATCCCTGGCACGGACCGGCCCGCGCAGTGGACGACGCCGGGACGGCGCTCGAGTATCTGGATGAGACGATCCAGCTCGAGGGTCCGGGCACGATCGCGGCCTTCATCCTGGAAACCGTCACCGGCACCAACGGGATACTGATCCCTCCCGATGGATACCTCCAGGGCGTGCGCGAGCTGTGCGATCGCTACGGGATCCTCATGATCGCCGACGAGGTCATGTGCGGGTTCGGCCGGACCGGGGAGTGGTTCGCGGTGGACCACTGGAACGTGGTGCCCGACATCATGACCACGGCGAAGGGCCTCACGTCCTCGTACCTGCCGCTCGGTGCGGTGGGCATGCGCCCACACGTAGCCGCGCACTTCGACGACAACGTGTTCTGGGGGGGCCTGACGTACAACACGCATCCGATGGGCGTTGCGGCCGCGCTCGCGACCATCGACGTCATGGAGCAGGACGGGCTCGTCGGCAACGCGAAACGGATGGGCGAGGTGCTCAGCGCGCATCACCGCGCGATGGCCGACAAGCACCCGAGCGTTGGCCGCCGCCGCAACATCGGTCTCTTCGGCATCCTCGAACTCGTGAAGAACCGGGAGACGATGGCGCCGCTCTCACCGTTCAATGTGACCGACGCCACGATGCAGGCAGTCAACCGGTATCTCCTCGACCATGGAGTCAGCACCATGATCCGCTGGCACAACATCATGACGAACCCGCCACTCTGCGTCACCGAGGAACAGCTCGCGGAGGTCTTCGACGTGGTCGACGGCGCGCTGGACATCGCGGACGCCGCGATGGAGGCATGACCGTGGAGCGGGTTGGGTTCATCGGCCTTGGGATCATGGGCAAGCCCATGGCGCAGAACCTCCTGAGCGCCGGCTATCCGCTCACCGTCCATTCACGGAGCACGGGACCGGTGGACGAGATGGTCGCGGCGGGCGCAACGCGGGGAGCCTCTCCCCAGCATGTCGCCGGCGCCTCCGACGTGATCATCACGATGCTGCCCGATACGCAGGATGTGGAGTCGGTTCTGTTCGGGGGCGAGGGTCTGGCGAGCGGGGCAGCCGCGGGCTCGCTCGTCATCGACATGAGCACGATCGACCCCGGGCCTGCGCGCGCGTTCGCCGCCAGGCTCGCGGAGCGCAGCGTGGCCATGGTCGACGCCCCGGTCTCGGGCGGGGAGAAGGGTGCCATCGAGGGAACGCTCTCGATCATGATCGGGGGCGCCGAGGCCGATGTCGCTCGCGCGAAGCCCTTGTTCGACGTCTTGGGTTCGACGATCGTGCATGTTGGGGGCGATGGGGCCGGGCAGGTGTGCAAGGCCTGCAACCAACTCGTCGTGGGCGCCACCATCGAAGCCGTCGCAGAGGCGCTGTCGTTAGCCGAACGCTCGGGCGTGGACCCGGCGAAGGTCCGGGAGGCGCTCTTGGGTGGATTCGCCGGTTCGAAGATCCTGGAGGTCCACGGCCAGCGCATGCTGGACCGGACCTACGAACCGGGGTTCCGCGCGCGGCTGCACGCCAAGGATGCGGGGATCGTGCTCAAGGCCGCGGCCGATTCCGGCGCGCCCGTGCCCTCGTTCCAAGTGGTGGCGGCGCAGTTCGCGAAGCTGGTGGAAGCAGGAGGCGGGGAACTCGACCATAGCGCCCTCCGCACGCTGCTCGACGAACCCTGAGGATCGCGAGCCTCACGCATCACCTCGCGCCCTGCGCATCACCTCCTTGACCCCATCGACATCGAGGGTCATCTCGAAGAAGCCGATCTGGTCGGCGTAGACCACGGGATCGCACTCCCGCTTCACCTCGTCTTCGAACACGTGCCACACGGGAAGTCCCAACTGGACTCCGGCCAGCGGACCCACCCAGGCCGGATCGCCGTCACGAACGGTTTCGGCGGCAACCTCCACCGCCTCCGGGTCTGCCGCACCGAGCATCACCACGATGTTCTCGGTGCCGCGTTCCGCCGCGATCCGCTTGATCAGCGCCTGGTTCTCTGGATCCATGGCTCCCGATGCGGTTCAGACGAAGCACTCCGTGCGGACCTCGATCACCTCGGCGCCCGCGCTCCGGACGACCTCGGCGATCGCTTCGCCCGGCACGCCGTCGCGCTCGCCCAATGCGATCACGTGCTTGCCCTTCAGTTCCATGGTGTCTTCACCCCCTCAGGTGCTCGGGTATCGGCGGCCCCACAGCCGGGGCGCCACTCAGGAGACGGAGGATCGCCTCTTCGATCTGCCCCGGGGTGGTGGCGTTGCTCGTCAATCGCTCAACCTCCACCCCGTCGCGCATGGTCAGGTAGGCCGGCAACCCGGCCACCCGAAGATCCCGGCAGATCTTCCGGTTCTCGGGCGCCTCCACCTTGACGAACCGGACCCGGTCGCCGTAAGTGGAGGCCAGCGTCTCGACGGCCGGCATGAGAGCAAGGCACGGCCGACACTCCGGTCCCCAGATGTCGACGAGCACATGGCCCTGCGCGATCAGGCCCGCGAACGTCTCGATGGTGGCATCGATCATCAGTACCTCCTTCTAGCTCTCAAGGGTCACCGACACGCCGTCCCACAGATGCGTGAGCCTGCCCAGGAACAGTGAGCCCTTCGCGATCAACATCGTTCGTCGGATCTGGCCGCGTTCGAACCTCCCGAGTGCGTGGGGGAGCCATGGGACGGCGCTCGCGATGTGCCCTTGGGTCGGTGAGAAGCCGGGGAGCCCATGCGCGCGGGCGAAGCTCGGGATGTCGCTTCGGTCCCACTCTCCCCGAACCACCCCAAGTCCGGCGAGCATCCGGTAGTTGCGGTCCGCGACGTCGCCGCCCCCTTGCGGCTCGGTGATCTCGGGATTGTGGATCTCGGTGGCGTACGTGTCGATGTCGGTGACACCGAGGCCGAGGGCATCCAGCGGCGAGCCGACAAGCGCTTCGAGCTGGGCTTGCGGGGCTCCGCCCGCACCGACCGGCATCCGACCGATCGCCTCCGTGCGGACGACCGGTCCGTTCGAGCCGTCGGCGACCTCGAGCAGGACGGCCATCCCCGCCAGCACGTCCTCGATGATGGGGAACCCCTTGGCCAGCGCGCCCTCGAACTTCATGCCGAGCTTGGCCAGCGACCCCCCGGCCACCACGACGACTCGTTCCTCCACCCCGGACTCGATGAGTGCGGCGGCGACGACCAGCGCGTGAACAGGCGCCGCACAGAACGACTTCACATCGAAGGCACCGGCCCCCGTGAGACCGGCGTGTTCGGCGATCGCCTTCGCGACGTTCCCGCCCCCGCGCTGGTAGCGATCGCCTACGGCCTCTTCGCCGCAGCCGATCGCGTGCGTGATGGAGCCGAGGTCGGTCCCCGTATGGGTCAAGAGGTGACGCAGCGCGTGCACGCCGCTCGCCTTCGCGGCCAGGTTCTCCAGCAGTACGCCGGGAGCGAGTGATTCGTCCGCGGCATGGTCACCGCCGAACGCGCCGATCACATCCCTGCCCTGGTGGAGCGCGAGCTCACCCGGCTTCGGCGTGCCACCCATGCGCACCAGATCGAACTGGTCGACTTCCTCCAGCAGCCGGTAGAAGTCACCCTGGGGCATCACCTCACCGGTCACGCCGGTTGGCCGCGCCCCGCTCACCGGATGTTGCCACCACGTTCGCGGACGTTCCCACAGATCCTCTGGTGGGAGATTCCCGATGAACACCTGGTCGGGCGGATAAGCGACGGCGTCTTCGAAGGTTCGCAGGGCGCCCGTCAGCTCCTCCAGCCGTCCCGGTTCACGCGAGGGCTTCGAGCCGTACCGCACCAGATCAGGAACGTGCTCGAGGACGAACGATGCGCCGGTAACCGCGGCACGCCTTCGGCCGGTCACGACAACTCCCAGACGGTCAGCGGATCGACATCCGCGGCGAGCATCTCCAGCGCGCGTTCGACCATCCGGATCCGCAGGGCCCGTTCTTCCTCCGGCCCGAGGGACGGATCACCGGTTGGGTGGGTGATGGCCACGCCTCGCACGACGCGGTTCGCACCGACCATCTGCGCGATGGTCGGCAGTGCGGTCACGAACACGGTGACGATCCCCTCTCGTTCCAGTTCCTTCGCCAGCGTTGCCCCGCAACGCGTGCCTGTGCCTCAGGTTCCGGTTAGGATGACGGCGGCGACCTCGGCCTCATGCAACTCCGCCGCGATCTCCTGTCCGAACCTGACGGAAGTGGCGACCGAGGTATCCACTCCCGACGTCGTGTAGAGCCTGTCGTGTAGCGAGCCGAAGGCGCCTGCGCGCTCCAGGGTGCGCGCCGCATCCAATGGGACGAGCCTGTTCGGGTCGACGTTCGCGGCGGCGGTGTCGATCCCGGCGTGGACGGACTCATAGGCATCCGCCGACAGGGTTTCGCGAGACGCGATCGGGTAGGAGAGCCACACGTTCGCGTGACGGGTTGGGAGCCGGTCGGGATTACCCGTCGGGACGCACCCGGCCTCGGTCACCAGCGCGATCCGGGCTCGCGTGAGATCCGCCACCGGCGGGGGAGGCGGCACCCGGTCCTGGCTGGGGGCGATCTCCGTTCGCAGGTCGCCCTCCAGTTTCGCGAGGAGCTGCGCAACGGCCCTGGCCGCCCCCGTGTCGCTCGCCCGGACCATCGTTCGGCGACCGCGCGGCAGGTAGCCTTCTTCCTCCGGGCTCCCCACCGGCTCCCCGTCGCCGAGCCGCCGGGCAAGGCCCGCCATCAACGGCATCACGGTCTTCATCGCGACCACGTTGGTCCCCGTGGGGACGATGTGCGCCGCCCCCTCCGCGGCCATGACCCCGGGCGAGTCCGGCGTCATCGCAGCCACCACAGGGATGCCGCGCCGGCCCGCCTCGCGCGCCAGCACGCCGCAGGCGTAGCCATACCGTCCCGAGCCGAACGATGGTCCACAGATAAGGACGTCGGGCCGGAGTTCATCGAGCCAGCCCACGAGCATCGCGAGGGCGTCGGCCTCGTGTTCGCCGAAGTAGTTGTCGCCGCAGGCGAGGGTGACGTCGGGCACAGCGCCGGCGGCGGCCAGTGCCCGCCCGGGCCCGCGCGGACCGTCCAGCCTCACCGGGCCGCGGCCGGCCTCCTCTTCGCCGCCGATGCCGGCGAAGAACTGGTTGAGGTAGTGGACGATCTTCACGCGGGCACCGCCGTCCAGTTCGACTCACCCATCTGCGAGCAGCCGCCGACGTAGGCCCACATGGGGACCGGCTCCCCGGAGCGCGCCGACCCCGCGGACCCGCTCACGCGGTCGGGCGTCCACGCGGGAACCTGCTCGTCCTCGTTCCCGGTGCTCACCAGGCAGTCCGCCTCGCGGACGTGGTCGGTGAGGCCCCCGTTCGTCTCGCAGACAAGCCCGGTCGTAGCGATACCGAGCGCTTCGCACGCGCGGATGGTCAGCATGGTGTCTGTGTGGGAGTTACCCGAAGAGAAGGTGGTGCAGACGACGCCGTCCGCACCGAGCTCCTTCGCGAGCCTCGCGGATGCTTCGGCGGAGCGGAGCTTCTGGGCGGGCGTGTCCAGGTAGCCGAGCGCCAGGATCAGGCCGGCGAATCGCAGTCGCTCGCCGTGGCGGGCGAACAGCTCGTTCAGGAGCGCCGAACCCTGATAGGCGGCCGTCACGTTCCTCACCGCCGCCCAATCGTAGGCGCCGTTGGTCAGGGCCCCATCGAGGATCGATCGGGGGTCGAGCACCTGAGGCGCTGCCCCGCCCAGCCGCCGGCCTTGCAGATACGTATCGAGCAGCGGCCCTTCGGAGGCGACCTGGAGGATGACGCAAACCGCGGGCGCGTCCCCGTCCCCGGCCACCGCGGGCGGCCAGCTGTAGGAGGCGACGGAGTCCGGGGTTTGTCCGATGGTGGTGGCGGCAAGATCGCGCGCAACCCGCAGGCTGACGCGCCGGATGGCGGCATCGACCTCCGCCACGGGAGCACCCGCGGTCGGGACGAAGCGCAGCACGACGTTGCTCGTTGCACCGAACGGGCTCCGGCTCGCCCCCGTGCCCGCCATGTCGATGATCGAGTCCGGGAACTCCTCGGGTCCCACGTAGCCCGCCGCGAACCAGTCACATGCGCTGAGCACCGCTACCCCAGTGAGGCGGTTCGTCGGGCCCACGCCGACCGGCCCGACCCGGCCGACCACGCCAGGGAACGTGTCTTCAGGGTCGTCCGTCTTGACGGAGGGCAGCACGACGTCCAAGACGTTCACGACACGAACGGATTCGCCGGGGCGGACGACCTCGACCGTGGCCTCCGCCAGTGCAGGTTCCCCCGCCCCGACCGCGAGCTGCGGGACCGACACCATCAGCGTGGTGCCGTCTCGCCCTGTCTGCGTCCCCTCGACGATCCGCTCGATCCCGAACGCCGCGATCTGAAGATCGGCGACCGTCGATGACACAGTCAGCAGCCTACGTCTCGCGGCGCCCCCTGGGAAGACCTTTCAGCGCGCTTCCGTACAGGCTGCTCTTCGGATCGAAGAATCCACCGGCGGGACGTGCGTGCGCGTGCCAGTGATCCGGGATGCGCCGCCTCTCCGGATCGACGTAGTACCCCTGGTCTCCGTAGCGCTCCGCGGCGATCCGCTCGAGGTGGGCAAGGAGCGCCGCTTCCTTCTTCGGGTCGGGGAGGCCGTGAACGCGCCACACCACCATCGGCGTCATGCAGACGATGCAGTCCGCGACCCAGCAGTCATCGTCCTCGTGATGGCGGGCCGTCAGCGGGTCCGCGTCGCAGAGCATGCAGCCGATCTCACCCACGCGCCGCTCACCCCCAGGTCATGGTATCGCCCTGCCCGACACCGTTGGCCGCGAACCACCCCGCGTTCGCCTCAACGGCGGTCGTGTAGGGCGACCCGGGTCCGTACGTGGGACAGGGATCGGTGGTGCACGGCGTCATCTCCTGGACGTCAACGACGGATCCACCCCGATCGACGAACGCGATCGAGAGCGGGATCAGCGTGTGTTCCATCCAGAAGGTGCCCGTCGTGGGGGTCGGATAACGGAAGGTCATGCCCTGCCCTTCGTTCAGGGTGGCGACGTACATCAGACCGGCGGCGCGTTCGGGATCCGTCTTCGCGATCCAGACGTTCAGTCGAGCTCGCGGCGCCACTCCGGGTCCGGTGAAGATCACCCGGTCGGCGGGAGGGCTGGCCACCATCGGCTGAGGGGAACCTGTTGAGGACACCGCGACAGGCGAGCCGCAGGCCCCGACGAGGACCGAAAGCGCCACCAGGAGGGGAGCGATCGCGCGCATGGGTTCCATGGTCGCAGGTCGCCCGGCACCGGCGGGCCCATTGCTATCATCGGGGCGCTCCACGCTGGAGTAGCTCAGTCGGTAGAGCGCCTCCATGGTAAGGAGGAGGTCCGGGGTTCGATTCCCCGCTCCAGCTCTTCGAGATGCCGGGTTGCCCCGCCGCAGGTAGACTGCGTGGTCGCACACGGCGGCGTAGCTCAGGGGCAGAGCAAGCGGCTCATAATCGCTGTGTCGGTGGTTCGAGTCCACCCGCCGCTACGGGAGACCGTCGAGAGCACGCAGAACCTGGAAAGGGACCTAACAGATGGCCAAGAAGAAGTTCGAGCGCACCAAGCCCCACGTGAACATCGGCACCATGGGTCACATCGACCATGGCAAGACCACCCTGACGGCCGCCATCACCAAGCGCCAGGCCGAGAAGGGCCT
>JANXVR010000109.1 GCA_025351565.1 Actinomycetes bacterium | reverse complement strand
ACGAACGCGTCGCAGTCCCGAGGCTGCAGGCGACGGAGGTACACGCGCTCGCCCGTCGCGAGCGAGCCCCGCGGACTCACGCGCGCCCCGGCTCCGCGGCCGCGCGTTCGCGTGCCTCCTGGATCACCGTGAGCGCGCTGGCCCGGTCCTCATAGCCGTCGGTCTCGACCTTGTGGCCCTCTAGGTCCTTGTACACCTGGAAGAAATGCTCGATCTCGTTCAACAGCGGGACGGGAAGGCCGTCGAGGTCGCTGATCTGCGACCACTGGGGGTCGCGGAGCGGAACGCACAGCACCTTCTCGTCCTCGCCTTTCTCATCGGTCATCCGGAACAACCCCACGGGCCGTACGCGGATCCGGCAACCCGGGAACGTGGGTTCCCCCACGAAGACCAGGGCGTCCAGTGGGTCGCCGTCGCTCCCCAGGGTTCCGGTGATGTAGCCGTAGTCGGCGGGGTACTGCATGGAGGTGAAGAGCATGCGGTCCAAGAAGATCTCGTCGGTTTCGTGATCCATCTCGTACTTGTTGCGCGAACCCTTCGGGATCTCGACCACCACGGTCAGTGTCTCTTCCATGGCCGAAGTCTACCGGGCGTCGGTGAGGCGGTTATCCTTGCGCCACCCATGGCCCGTTCGTCCGATCCGCTCATCGGTGTCGGCCCCGCACTGCGGAAAGCCCGCGAGCGCCGGGGCATCACGATCGAGGAGGTCAGCCGCGATACCAAGCTCGCACCCGATCAACTCAGAGCCCTTGAGGACGAATCCTTCGACGAGATGCTGGGGGAGGCTCACGTGCGGGGGGCGCTCGGCACCTACGCCAGGTATCTGGGGCTCGATCCCGCCAAGGTGGGCCGCGCCTATTCCGAGCGCTCCGAGGACCTGGAGCTCACCCCGCCTCCGGCGAAGATGGGGACCATCGAACGCGCCATCGCCGCGGCGCGTATCCGGGATAACCAACGGTTCCTCCAGATCGCAGCCCTCGCGGTCATCCTTATGGCGATCGTGTTCGGGCTCTTGTCCCGGTCCCACGGCACGCCACCACCGGCCGCGTTGGGAACGGCGACACCGTCCACCGTCCCATTGGATCAACGGGTTGAGGCAGTGGTGGTCGCATCGGCGAAGCTTGACGTGACGGTGACCGCCGACGGGGTTACCCAGGTGTGGCATATGGCTAAAGGGGAGTCGCGGACGGCGACCGCCCAACAGACGCTCGTGCTCCACCTGGGCGCGGGCGGGCTCGCGCAGGTCACCGTGAACGGGCGAGACCTCGGCATGCCGGGCCGCGCGGGCACCCCTTGGGAACGAACCTTCGACGCGGCGACGACGCCGTGGGTCACGCCCTCCGCCTCGGTGTCGCCGGGGACGTCGGGTTCGCCCGGCGTCTCCGGGAGTGCCGGTGTGCCCTCGTCCGCGGTGAGTACGCCGTGAGCGATCGCGCCGGAGCGCGGCCCAGCCCCCTGGGTCTGGGCTGGCCGAACGTCGTCTCGATCGCCCGGGTGTGCCTGATCCCCGTCATCCTGCTGCTGGTCTCGCGGGGCACCCGCCCCGCGCTGTGGACGGCCTTCGTCCTGTTCGGCGTGGGGGCGGCTACGGACTTCCTGGACGGCTATCTGGCGCGGCGCCACGCCATGACCACGGCGGTCGGTGCGTGGCTGGACCCCCTGTCGGACAAGCTGTTCGTCGCGGCGCCGGCGGTCCTGCTCTCGATCGAGGGCAGGTTCCCGGTCTGGGCGACCGTTGTCATCGTCGGGAGAGAGGCGCTGGTCCAGCTGCTCAGATGGCGGCTGGACAAGAAGGGCGTCTCCATGCCGGCGTCGAAGGTGGCGAAACTGAAGACCGTGAGCCAGCTCATGGCCATCGGCCTGGCGGTCCTGCCCTTGGCCCAGTCGTGGGGGACCCTCCGGCTGGCCGCGGCCGCGATCGCCGTGGCGCTCACGGTCTACTCCGGCGCTGAGTACCTCCTGACCTCGCGTCACCGGGTGTTGGCATGAGGGCGGAGATCGTCGGGGTGGGTACCGAGCTCCTCCTGGGCCAGATCGCGAACACGAACGCCCGCTGGATCGGTGAGCGATGTTCGGAGATAGGGATCGACGTCCTCTTCCACCAGGCGGTCGGGGACAACCTGGATCGGATCGTCGACGTGCTCCGACTCGCCGCGTCCCGCGCGGACGTCGTGATCGTGACGGGGGGCCTGGGACCAACGCAGGACGACATCACGCGAGACGCCCTGGCGATCTTCCTGGGTGTCCCGATGGAGCGCCACCCCGAGATCGAAGCGTGGCTGCGCGAACGCTTCGCCGGGTTCGGGCGTGGGCCGATGCCGCTGAACAACCTCCGACAGGCCGACGTGCCGGCCGGTGCGCGGTACATCCAACCGATCCGTGGGAGCGCTCCTGGTCTGATCGCAGACCTGCCCGATGGCGCCCGGATCTACGCCGTCCCCGGCGTGCCGATCGAGATGGTGGAGATGATGGAGGGAACGATCCTTCCGGAACTGTCCGCCCTGGCCGGCCCGGTGGTGATCCGATCCACCACGCTGCGCTGCACGGGGATCGGCGAATCCCGGGTGGCCGAGATCGTGGCCGACCTATTCGAGGGCGCGACGAACCCGAGCCTGGCCTACCTCGCCTCAAGCGGTGAGGTGAAGATCCGCCTCACGGCGAAGGCGCCGACCCAGGAGGAAGCGACGGCCCTGATCGCACCGCTCGCGACCGAGGTCGAACACCGCTTAGGCGATGTCGTCTTCACGCGAACGGACGAGCGTCTGGAGGAAGCCGTGGGCCGGTTGCTCACTGACGCCGGGAAGACCCTCGCGCTCGCAGAATCGATGACGGGCGGGAGCGTCGGGGCGCGCATCACCTCCGTTCCGGGTGCCTCGGCCTACTTCTTGGGCGATGCCGTGGTGTACGCGGCCGCGGCGAAACGGTCGGTGCTCGGGGTTCGGGAGGAGACGCTGGCCGGACCCGGCCCGGTGAGCAGCGCGTGCGCACTCGAGATGGCGGCGGGCGCCCGCCGGTTGTTCTCGGCCGATATCGGTCTTTCGCTGACAGGTGCCGCCGGGCCGGAGCCGCACGGGGGATCCGAGCCCGGAGCCGTGTGGATCGGCTTGGACGCCGAGCACCTCACGCATGCGCGGGGATACGTGTCCACCGGCGAGCGCGACCGCGTGCGCGCGTGGGCCGAACAGGCCTCCCTGGACCTCCTCCGCCGCTATCTAGAGGGCAAGCCGCTGCCCGACGGCGACCGTCCCCTCTGACATGCCGCTCCCCCCGGGGGATAGATCGCGTCTCTTCGTGGCGCTTGAGCTGCCCGATGCCGTCCGCGCCGGTCTGCGGCGCACCATCGAGCCGTTCCTCGCGACGGCGCCCTTCAAGTGGGTCCCCGAGGCGAACTACCACGTCACGGTTCGATTCCTGGGTCCGGTGGCGAAGGCTCGCCTGGAGGAGCTGGCAGCGTCACTTTCGGAGGTGGCCGGAAGGAGCGCGGTGTTCCATACCCAGATCACGGCGTTCGGCTCTTTCCCAGCTGGAGGTGGGCCGGCGCGGGTGCTGTGGGCGGGCCTGAAGGACGGTTCGGGCCGCCTGGCCGAGCTCGTCTCGCAGGTCGATGTCATCCCTGGGTGGCTCCCGGCGCAGAAGGGCGACTACACCGCGCACGTGACGCTGGCCCGCGGTGACCCCCCCCGCGGCATCCCGCCGGGGTGGCTCACGGCCCAGGTTCCAGCCGGCCGTTTCCCCGTCCGATGGCTCACCTTGTTCGAGAGTCGTGCGGGGGCAGACGGATCGGAGTACCGGCAACTTCAGCGGTTCCCGCTTGGGGCCTAGGTCCTTGCGCTCGAACAGGTGTTCGGGTAGCCTCTGCCAGATCAACCCATCGAATGACAGGGGTGTAAGTTATGTCGGACCCGTCCAGTAGCGTGCTCGCAGAGATGGAAGATGTGCTCGCCCGGCCTCTCCCCGGGAAGCGTCAGCGGAAGAAGGAGGACCACGTGGACCGGGACAAGATGATGGACGTCACGCTCCAACAGATCGAGAAGCAGTTCGGCAGGGGCGCCGTCATGAAGCTCGGCGAGCATCCCATGAATGTCGAGATGGGGGTCATCCCGACGGGCTCCATGTCGCTGGACCTCGCGCTCGGGATCGGGGGGATCCCTCGAGGCCGCATCGTCGAGGTGTTCGGCCCGGAGGGCTCCGGCAAGACTACGGTCTGCCTCCACATCATCGCGGAAGCGCAGCGAGCCGGGGGCATCGCGGCGTTCATCGACGCCGAGCACGCACTCGACCCCACCTACGCCCGGGCGCTCGGCGTCAACATCGACGAACTCCTTGTTTCTCAACCTGACTCGGGAGAACAGGCCCTCGAGATCGCCGACATGCTCGTGCGCTCCGGAGCCTTGGCTCTCGTGGTCGTCGACTCCGTCGCCGCGCTCACGCCCCGGGCCGAGATCGAAGGCGAGATGGGCGACACCCACGTCGGTCTCCAGGCGCGGCTCATGTCGCAGGCCATGCGCAAGCTCAACGGGTCCCTCAGCCGCTTCGACACCACGGCCATCTTCATCAACCAGCTCCGCGAGAAGATCGGGGTCATGTTCGGAAGCCCGGAGACCACGCCGGGTGGGCGGGCCCTGAAGTTCTACTCGTCGGTCCGGCTGGATATCCGCAAGATCGAGAACCTGAAGGACGGGCAGGAGGTCGTCGGCTCCCGTACTCGGGTCAAGGTCGTCAAGAACAAGGTCGCCCCGCCGTTCCGCCAGTGCGAGTTCGACATCATGTACGGCAAGGGGATCTCGAAGGAAGGTGCCCTCATCGACGTCGGTGTCGACCTGGAGATCGTGAAGAAGGCGGGTGCCTGGTTCACCTATGAGGGCGAACAACTTGGCCAGGGTCGCGAGAACGCGCGGCAGTTCCTGGCCGAGCACCTGGAGCTTCGCGACGAGATCGAGCGGAGGATCCGGGAGGCAGTTGGCCTGACGTCCTTCGGAGATGAGGGTGAGCAGCCGATCGAGATGATCCCCGATGCGGTCGTGCTCGAGGACGCCACACAACCGAGCGGCAGGGCGAAGGCGAAAGCCCCCGCAGAGGCCTGATGGCCGCACCCAGAGGCCGGGTCAAGAGCCCCAAGGACTGCCACGAGCGTGCGCTCGGGCTCCTGGCGGTGCGTCCACGCAGCCGCCAGGAGCTCGAGCGGCGTCTCAGCGCGGCCGGGTTCGAACGCGAGGAGGTGGATGACGTCTTGGGACGTCTCGAAGGTGTAGGCCTCATCGATGACCTGGCCTTCGCGCAGCAGCTCGCGGCGCATCAGTTCGACAACAAGCGAGCGGGGTCTCGGGCCGTCGCGAGCGCCCTTGCCGCGAAAGGCGTACCCAGGTCGGTGTCCGACGAGGTTCTAGAGGGCGCAGCACTGGGGGACCAGGCGCGAGCGGTTGAGCTCGCCGTTTCCAAGGCCATGCGGATGCGAGGGCTGGCGCCGGAGAAGGCGTTCACACGCTTGGTTGGGCTTCTCGCACGCCGCGGGTACGGGCCGGGTATCGCACGGAGCGCTGCTCGCCGCGCGCTTGACCTGCAGGCGTACGGGGATGAAGGCTAAGGCTCGTGCCAACCGGTCTTGCCTCACGAGGTTGGCGGCCGTAGCATCCCGGGTAACGAGAGAACCACTTACCTACCTGACGCCAGAGGCCCCGTGACCGGAACTGTCATCGATCAGATCGAAAGAACGGTGCGCGCGATAGCTCGCGGCGCCCCGTAGTTCCCTGTCCATGCCTCAACGCTCGGGACGGTAAGGGTCCTCTCCCCACGGAGACAGGGGAGACACCATGTTGCAAGTTCTCACCGCCGCCGCCGCCCTCGTGGTCGGTGCCGTCGCTGGATTCCTCTATCGCAAGACCATCGCTGCATCAAACGTCCACAGCATGGAATCGCAGGCCCAGAAGACGCTGCTCGAGGCGCAACAAGAAGCGGCCCGAAGCCTGAAGCAGGGGCTCGACGACGCTAAGGAGCAGGCCGCCGGGGTCCGTCGCGAGGCCGAGGAGGACGTGCGAGCCCGGCGCGAGGAGATCGCCCGGATCGAACGCCGGATCACTGAGGCCGAGGAGGACATCCGCTCCAAGAACGCGGGGGTTCTGTCCCGTGCCGCGGAGCTGGATGAACGAGAGGAGCGACTGACCTACGTCCGCGAACAGCTGGAGCGAGCCACCGAACTCCACCGGGCGCAGCTGGAGAAGATCGCCGGCATGACGTCCAGCGAGGGGCGCGAGGTTCTGATGGCACAGGTGCTGGACGAGGCCAAACGTCAGGCGATGAGCCAGGTGCGCGAGATCGAACAGCGCGCCCGCGAGGAGGGCGAAGAGCGTGCCAGGAAGATCGTAACCATCGCCATCCAGCGTGTTGCGTCAGAGCAGACGGCTGAATCCACGGTCAGCGTCTTCGCGCTGCCCAGCGAGGACATGAAGGGCCGGATCATCGGCCGCGAGGGCAGGAACATCCGCGCCTTCGAGGCCACCACCGGGGTCAACATCATCATCGACGACACGCCGGAGGCAGTCGTGCTCAGTTCGTTCGATCCTGTTCGCCGCGAGGCGGCGCGGATGACATTGGAGAAGCTCGTCGCGGACGGGCGGATCCACCCGGCCCGGATCGAGGAACTCCATGAGCGGTCGATGCGAGACATAGAGGATCGGATTCGGCGGGCCGGCGAGGATGCGGTGGCTGAGGTGGGCATCCCTGATATCCATCCCGACATCATCAAGCTGCTCGGGCAGCTGCAGTACCGGACCTCGTATGGCCAGAACGTGTTGCGGCACCTGGTCGAATCGGCCCACATCGCGAGCGCCATCGCCGCCGAGATCGGACTTGACGCCACGATCGCCAAACGTGGGGCGTTCCTTCACGACATCGGCAAGGCCGTCACCCACGAGGTCGAAGGCTCGCACGCGATCATCGGTGCGGAGATCGCGCGCAGACTCGGAGAGAGCCCCGAGGTCGTCCACTGCATCGAATCTCACCACGGCGAGGTCGAACAGCACTCCGTGGACGCGGTGTTGGCTCAGATCGCGGATGGGATCAGCGGTGGGCGTCCGGGCGCCCGCCGGGAGTCCCTCGAAACCTACGTCAAGCGATTGCAGCGGCTCGAAGAGATCTGCACGGCGCACCCCGGAGTGGAGAAGGTGTTCGCCATGCAGGCCGGTCGCGAGGTCCGGGTGATGGTGCTGCCACAGCAGGTCGATGACATGCAGGCGCAGGTCATCGCCCGCGACATCGCCAAGCAGGTGGAGGAGGAGCTCCAATATCCCGGGCAGATACGCATCACCGTCGTCAGGGAATCGCGGGCTATCGAGTACGCGAAGTGACGCGTTCACACAGGTAGTAGCCTCGAGCCCATGGAGCCGAAGTACCTGATCCGCACCTTCGGGTGTCAGATGAACGAGCACGATTCCGAGCGCATCTCGGGCGTCCTCGCGGCAGACGGGATGACCGCGACCCAGGACGCCTTCGCGGCGCAGGTCATCGTGCTCAACACGTGCGCCATCCGAGAGAACGCGGACAACAAACTCTACGGGAACCTGGGCCACCTCAAGCCGCTCAAAGACCGGAACCCGTCACTTCGGGTCGTGGTGGCCGGATGCCTGGCGCAGAAGGACCAGGGGCTGATCCAGCAACGTGCTCCATGGGTTGACGTTGTGGTCGGGACGCACGCCCTCCCCCAGCTCATGGACCTGCTCCGCGCTTCGGAGACCGACGGGCCGCAGATGGACGTGCAGGAGTACACGGAGCGGTTCCCGAGTGCCTTGCCTGCGGTGCGTCAGGACACGTTTCGGGCGTGGGTCTCGATAGCTCCCGGGTGCGACAACGCGTGCACGTTCTGCATCGTGCCGTTCGTCCGGGGGCCGCAGCGTTCCCGGAGCGTCGGCGACATCTTGGCCGAGGTGCAGGGGTTGGTCGCGGCCGGCACGGTCGAGATCACGCTCCTGGGCCAGAACGTGAACACGTACGGGCGGGATGTCTCGGTGCCGGGATCACCGGGCAAGCCGCTGTTCGCCTCGCTGCTTCGAGCAGTCAACGGTATCGAAGGCCTGCGACGGATCCGATTCACCAGTCCCCACCCCCGTGACTTCACGCCCGATGTGATCGAGGCCATGGCGGAGTGCGAGGCCGTGTGTGAGCATATCCACTTCCCGCTGCAGTCGGGTTCGGATCGTGTCCTCAAGGCGATGCAGCGCTCCTACCGCCGCGATCGCTACCTGGGCTGGCTGGACGCCATCCGCGCCGCGATGCCGGAGGTGGCGGTGTCCACGGACATCATCGTCGGGTTCCCCGGGGAGACCGAGTCGGACTTCTCCGACACCCTGGAGGTGGTCCGAACAGCCAGGTTCGACAGCGC
>JANXVR010000091.1 GCA_025351565.1 Actinomycetes bacterium | reverse complement strand
CGATGAGGATGCCCTCGACCAGGGCGCGGGCAAGATCCTCGCGCGTGTGCCGGGTGGTCAGGCCGTCGATGGTGCCGCGGAGCGACGGATCCCACAGCGCGCCCTGCTCACCGAACCCCACGTACGGGAGGAAGGTCAGGCCGCCCGCCCCGGGGACCGAACGCGAGGCAGCCTCCATCAGTTCGTCCTCGCGTTTCCAACCGAAGAGGCCCGAGAGCCAGCCGAACGCGCTCCCGGTGCTTACGAGGTCCATCTCCAAGCCCCATCCTTCGCCGGATGCGAGCGGTGTGATCAGGTATCGGTGCTGCGGGTCCGGAGTGGGTTCGCCCGCGATACCCATCACCACGGTGCTGGTCCCCCACAGGGACGCACGATCGCCGGCGTTCACCGCCCCCAGACCGAACACCCCCGTCACCGAGTCCGCTGCGCCGAGCACTACGGGCAGGCCCGCCGGCAGGCCCAGCAGCCCCGCGACGGGCGGCAGCAGATCTGCCGAAGACGAGGACGGGCGGATCTCGGGGAGCAGACCCGCCGCGCCCCCCGCAAGCTCGGTGTCCCACCCCCCCGACAGCCGGTAGCACCCGAACCCGGTCGCCGTGCTGGGATCGGTCGCTTCTCCCCCGGTGAGCCGCCGAAACACCTCGTCCTTCGCCGAGCGGACTGCGCGGACGGCCCCGAAGCGGTCCGGATCGTTCGCCTGCAGCCAGCGGAACATCGGGAGCAGGTACCGGCCGTCGACCCATTGGCCGGTTCGCTCGTAGACCTCCTGCGCACCGGCTTCCTCTCGGAACCGTTCGCCGATGGCCTCCGCGCGGCCGTCTTCCCACGTGATGGCGGGGCCGACCGGTTCGCCGTCGGCGCCCGCGGTCACCAGCGTCGGCACCATGCCGGAGAGCCCGATCCCGTCCCAGCGGTCGGCAGGCACCGCCTCTCTGAGCGCCGTCACCACATGCCGAACCGCGAGCCACCAGTCGGCAGGGTCCTGCTCCGCCCGGCCGGGCTCGGGACGGTCCGTCGGGTAGGCCGCGGAAGTGGAGGCCAGCAGCGCGCCGTCGGTGCCGATCACCGCGCCTTTCAAGCTGGAGGTACCCAGATCCAGCCCGACGAAGACGCCTTCGTTCACAGTGACGCCAGTGCTCCTTCGGCGGCTTCCAGCGTTCGGTCGACGTCGGCGTCGGTGTGCGCCATCGAGACGAAGAGGTTCTCGAACTGGGCCGGGTGGAAGAGGACGCCGCGGGCCATCATCGCGCGCCACCACCGGGTGAAGAGTTCTTCGTCGGCCAGACGAGCGGCGTCGCGCCAGTTGCGGATGGGTTCGTCGGTGCCCATCCAGACCTGGAAGACGGTCCCGAGTCCGACCACATGGCCGGTGACACCCTTCTCCTTGAGCAGCGACGTGATGCCGTCCATCAACCGTGTGCCGATCGCCCGCGCGGTGACGTAGCGATCGGGCGTGAGCAGATCCATCGTCGCGGAGACCGCCGCCGTCTGGATGACGTTCGAGTTGTACGTGCCGGAGTGGGAATAACGGCCGTCGCCGATCGCTTCCATGACCGCGCGCGTGCCCCCGATCGCGGCGACGGGGAATCCCCCGCCAAGGCCCTTGGCCATGGTGGTGATGTCGGGCATGACGCCGAAGAACTCCTGCCCCCCGCCACGTGCGAACCGGAACCCCGTGATGACCTCGTCGAAGATGAGGAGCGCGCCGTGCTCGGTGGTCTTCGCGCGGAGCAGCTCCAGCCAACCCGGCTCGGGCAGGATGCAGCCGGTGTTGAGGACGGCCGGCTCGGTGATGACGGCGGCGACCTGATCGCCGATCTGGTCCATCACGGCGGTGAAGGATTCCGGATCGTTCCACGTGAGGACGACCAGCGAGTCGGCGACCTCGGGCAGCAATCCCTTGCCCGCAGGAACCGTGATCGGCCGCTCCGGCGGGCCGGCGACCGCGGGGTCGGGATGGTTGGACCAGTACACGGTGTCGAGCCACCCGTGATAGTGCCCTTCGAACCGCACGATGAGCTTGCGGCCGGTCACCGCGCGCGCCAGCCGGACGGCGGTTCCCACCGCTTCGGAACCGGAGTTCGCGAAGCGCACCATGTCCACGCTGGGGACGGCGTCGACAACCTTGCGCGCGGCCTCCGCCTCCAACTCGTACGGGAGCCCGAACACCGTGCCGAAACGCTGGATCGCATCGACCACGGCGGCGGTGACCTCGGGCGGACGATGGCCCAGCAGCAGCGGACCCAGCCCCATAAGGTAGTCGACGTACTCGTTGCCGTCCACGTCGGTGATGTGCGACCCGGTCCCCTGCGCGATGAACGGCGGGTAGGGATCCCACCCCGCGCGGATGCCCCGGGCGCTGGAGCCGACGCCGCCGGGGAATACCTTCATCGCCTCCGCCAGCAGCGCCTCGGACTTCGACTCGCTCTCGGTCATCGCTCTCCCTCCCCAACCAGCACGCACGCGGCCCGGTGATCCGGCCCGGCGTCCGCCAACGCGGGGTCTATGGTTCGGCACCGGTCCTCGGCAACCGGACACCGCGGGTGGAACCGGCATCCGGGCGGGATGTTCACCGGGTTCGGCGTTTCGCCCACCAGGATCTGCGGCATGACCTGCTCGCGCGGGTCACGTCGCGGCACCACGGACAACAACGCACGAGTGTACGGATGTTGCGGGTTCCGGACGACCTCGCGGGCCGGGCCCTCCTCCACGATCCGTCCGAGGTACATCACGATGATCCGGTCGGCGAAATGCGCGGCCGTCGAGAGGTCGTGGGTGATCATGAGGATCCCCATGTCGCCGCGGGAACGGAGTCCATCCAGGAGCGTGAGCACGCCGGCACGAACGGAGACATCGAGCATCGATACCGGCTCGTCGGCGACCAGGAGTTCGGGTTCCAGCACCAAGCTGGCGGCGATGGCCACCCGCTGACGCTGCCCCCCGGAGAGCTCGTGCGGGTATCGGTCGGCGAACAGCTCCGGAGGGTTGAGTTCGGCCCGGCGCATCGCGTCCAGCACGCGCTGGTACCGCTCGACCTTCGATCCTGCGATGTCGTGGATGAGCAGCGGCTCCTCCACCGCCTGGCGAACCCGGAACCGAGGGTCGAGCGACTCGTACGGGTCCTGGTAGATCATCTGCATGCGCCGGCGCAGCGGGCGAAGGTCCGCCGGCGTGGCGGTGGAGATGTCCCGTCCCTGGAATCGGATCTCGCCCGACTGCGCAGCCACCAGGCGCAGCACCGCCTGCGCGGTGGTGGTCTTCCCGCATCCGGACTCCCCGACCAGCGCGACCATCTCGCCCGTGCGAACCGAGAACGACACCCCGTCCACCGCGTGCACGGCCGTTCGG
>JANXVR010000138.1 GCA_025351565.1 Actinomycetes bacterium | reverse complement strand
AGGATCAGTAGCAGCGAGACCAGATAGAACGCCGGGATGCCGCGGGACACCAGGTATGGGAACGGATAGTCGTCGGTGTTCGGCACGACCGAGGCGCCCGACGGGTGCCAGACGCGGTCGCACACCAACGCGCCGGGCTGGAGACTTGCGGTGAGCACCACCTGGGGCCGTGGTCCCGCTCCGGGCGTCTCGTCAAGACACGGCGGCGAACCGAACACACCGGCCAGCGTCGCGCCGTAGCGGTCGACCACGGTGGGCAAGTAGTAGTGATACATCGCCACCACACCGTCGGGGGCCAGATGGTCCCGAACCTCCTGGATGGCCTCCTGGGTGAACAGGTAGCTCTCCAACCGCAGGGATGACTGCCCCGCTAGCGCCGCCAGCGAATCGGGGATCGCGAACAGCACCATGTCGTATCGCTGCGTGGTGTCGTGCAGGAACGCCCGGCCATCCTGGATGTGCACGGTGACCCTGGGGTCCTGATACGGATGGTCGGGGTGCAGGTCCCGCCCCAGTTGGTAGAGCAGCGGGTCGATCTCGACGGCGTCCACGTGCTGGGCTCCCAGCGAGAGAGCGATCGCGACGTCGTTCCCGCTGCCTGCGCCGATGATGAGCACGTTCTTGAGCGTGGTGTTCAGCGCCCTCTGATAGGGGACGTAGCGGAACGACTGGTTGGTCTTCATGTACGAGACCGGCATGATCCGCTGGTGGGGACGGCCGTTGACGTTGATGCCGACGCTTCCGTCCGCCGCCACCGGCGTCGTCGTGATCCGCTGGTACGGGGACCAGTACGTCCGCGGCGCGAACGAGAGCACCGTGAGGACGACGATGAAGATCACGAGTGGCGCCAGGTCGCGTCGGCGTGCGCGTTCGGTCAAGAAGACCAGGAAGGCCACGGCGATCGCGCCCCACGCCAGCGGCGGTACCTCGGCGAACGAGAGGACCGAGAACGCGACGATCCCCAGGATGCTCCCCAGGATGTCCAGGCGATACGCCTCGAGCGGCTCGAACCGGCCGAAGACCCGGGCCACGCCTCCCGCGATGGCCGCCATGGTGACGAACGAGAGAACGAAGATGATGGGCAGGGAGACCCACTTCGGCAACGCGGTCCATCCGAAGCCTCCGACCACCTGGAGCACGCCCCCGACCTTCGCCCCTTGCACCGGGAAGAGCGCGAGGAAGAGGAAGAGTCCGGCCAGCGCGGCCGGCGTCAACCGGAAGAGTTCGAAGCGGCCGCCCGATCGAAGGAACCCGACGCCCACCCCGAGGAAGCTGGCCAGCAGGATGAAGTTCGTGAAGAAGGAGAGGTAGAGGTTGTAGGCGCCGGACCACCGGATCAGCCCCAACTCCACGAAGAGCATGAGGAAGCTGAGCAGAACCAGCCGAACCCGCTGCGAGCGCATCGCGGAACCCTACATGGGCCGACGCGGACGCGGCCCGACCCGCTAGCTGCCTAGGGCGTCGACGAGCCGGCGCCGGATGCCGGCGGCATCCAACCCGAGGTCGGCGTCCAGGTCGGCCGGCGTGCCGTAGTCGTGGATGAACGCCCGAGGCACGCCGATCGAGAGGTATCTGGCCGGAACGTGCGCCAGCGCGACCGTGACCACCGGCGCGAGGGTACCTTCGTAGAACGGTTCCACGGTGACGATGAGCGGCGCCCGGCCCGCCACGGAGGCCACGGTCGCGGCGTCGAACGGCCGCGCGCTAGTCGCGTAGATGACGCTCACGTCCAAACCCTCGCATGCCGCCAGCGAACGGGAAAGCATCGGCCCGACGGCGAGCACGGTGGCTCGACTGCCGCTGCGCACGATCTCCATCCGTCCCGGCGCTACCGTGAGCGGCTCGTCGTTCTTCGAGGCGCCGAGGCGAACGTAGGTGGGGCGGCCGTCCGCGTAGGTGGCGCGGAGCAGCTGGTCCACCTCGCGGGGATGGCCCGGGATCAGCACCTCCATGCCGGGGATGGCGAGCATCGCGGCGACGTCGGCCGGGGAGTGATGCGTGCCGCCCTCGCCGGCGTAGTCGTACGAGCCACCGACCCCCACGAACGTGCCGCCAAGCCCCTGGTAGCCGAAGTCAAGCTTCAGCTGTTCGTACGGCCGCTCGGCCATGAAAGGAGAGAGCGAATGCGCGAAGGGATGGAAACCTTCCATCGCGAAGCCGGCGGCCACCCCGACCATCGTCTGCTCCATGATGCCGATGTTCACCACCCGCTCGGGGTGCCGTAGCATCGCCTCCTCGAAGAGGGTCTCGCTGATCTCAGCGAGCACGAGCGCTGCGCGGGGATCTTGATCCAGCAGCGAGGTCACGGTTGCCACGAACGCGTTCCGCACGATCACCACTCCCCTTCAGGGATGTCGGCAACCACCGCGACCGGCCGAGCCTCTCGCCGGATGCCGAAGGCGCGCTCGAGCGCGTCGTGGTCGTGCCCGTCGACGACATGGACCTCCCACCCGAACGAGCCCAGCCGCGCCTCCCACGGCGACATATCCAGCGACGAACTGTGGTTGTCGATGATCACGAGCATGACGTTCCCCAGATGCAGCTGCGGCGCAAGGAGGATGGCCTCCCAATTCGAGCCTTCGTTGAGTTCCGCGTCCCCGCAGAGGATCACGACACGGGGTTCGTCCAGCCCCTTGGCTCGAAGGGCAAGCGCGACCCCGACGCCCATCGGCAGCCCGTGACCGAGCGAGCCGGTTGAGGCTTCGACCCCTGGCACCAGCTGACGATCCGGATGCGAACCGAGTCGCCCACCGCGCGCCATGAACGACTCGAGCCACGCCTCCGGGAAGAACCCCTTCTCGGCCAGCACCGCGTAGAACGCGATCGGCCCGTGGCCCTTACTCAGGATGAACCGGTCGCGGCCCGGGCCGCGGGGGTCCCGCGGATCCACCCGTAGCACCTTGTCGTAGAGAACCCACAGTGCGTCGAGGGTCGAAGTACTGGACTCCTCATGCTTCTCGTCCCCGGTAGCGCGGGCCATGAGCGCGCGAACTCGGTTCAGCCGGTCGATGGTCGCGTCCATGACAGCTACCTTAAGACTTCACGTTGTCAGCCCGCCAGGCCGCCGCCGTCGACCGGGATCGCGGTGCCGGTGATGAACGACGCCTCATCCGAGGCCAGGAACAGGACGAGCGCCGCGACCTCTTCCGGTTCGCCCATGCGACCGAGGGGTCGCTCGGCAGCCACCTCCAGGTAGTGCTCCCACGACCACCCGCGCCGCTCCGCGTCGGCGCGCTCCATCTGCGTCATCGTGTCGCCGGGGCAGACGGCATTCACCCGGATCCCTTGAGGACCGTGGTCGATCGCCATCGCCTTGGTCATCGTGATGAGACCGCCTTTCGCCGCGCAGTACGCGACCGCACGATCCCCGCCCTCCAGCCCCCACCCGGAGCTGTTGTTCACGATGGCCCCCGAGCCACGTTCGATCATGGACGGGAGCGCGAACTTCGACATGAGGAACGCGCCCTTCAGGCTGCTGTCGATCTGTTCGTCCCATTCCTCCTCGGTGCACGCGACGGCGTCGTTGGCCAGGTAGACGCCGGCGTTGTTGAACAGCACGTCGATGCGCCCGAACGCTGACAGCGTCTCGGCCACCGCGCGTCGACAGTCTTCGGCCGAACGCACGTCCGCCGCGACGAACAACCCGCGCCCGCCGGCCACTTCGATCTCCTTCAGAACCTCCGCGCCGCGCGCCTGGTCGCGTCCGGTGAACGCCACCGCCGCGCCCTCCCCCGCGAATGCCGCTGCCGTGGCGCGGCCGATACCGGACGTGCCACCCGTGATCACCGCAACACGGTCAGTGAATCGCATCCCTGCCTCCTTCTCGCTGCGCTAGGTAGCGCGCGTTCAGCGTCGCGATCCCTCGTTCCTGCCGCGGGTAGATCCCGCCGCCCTCGAAGAACCGTGAACGCACCCCGCGCTGAGCCAGTTCGCACACTACCCAGTCTTGGCGCGCCACCAGATCGCGGAAGTCGACCACCTCGCTCGGATCGAACCCGTCCGCCGTCATCGTCTCCGGCCGGAACAGGAACGAACTTCGCACGGTCGTCCGCTCGGGTCCGGTCGGATGGATCGTGACCGCGTTCACGGTCTCGGAGTGGTAGTTGATGATCAAGTTCGGCGGGAGGTAGGCGCCGTAGAAGGTGTACGCGTCCTCCTCGGAGAGCCCGGGGAGCCGAGGAAGCGTGGACAGCCCGCTGGCGGTGAACGAGGTGAGACCGTGACCCATCGAGTTGCCGAGCGTTTGTCCTGCTTCTTCGACCTCGCCCCGGCGATAGAGCGGCACGATCTGCACCAGCTCCGGATGCACACCGGGGCAGTGCAGGCATTCGTGGTAGTTCTCGACCACGATCTTCCAGTTCGCCGCCACGTCGTACTCACGGGTCGCGCCTATCCGAAGATCTCCGAGCCCGTACCGTTCGAGTTCAACCGGGGAGTCGGGCAACTCTTCGAGCATCTGGGTAAGGGGCTGTGCGCTCCCGTCCAGGTTCACGAACAGGAAGCCATCCCATCCCTCGAGCCGCACGGGCCAGAGTCCGTGCGCGTCGCGGTCCAGCCCGTCCTCCGCGCGGACGTTCGGAGTGCCCAGCAGTCCCCCATCGAACCCGTACGTCCACGAGTGATACGGACAGCGGATGGCGCCCTTCACGGTGCCGGATCCCTCCAGCAGCAGGGTCCCCCGATGGCGGCAGGTGTTCGCGAGGGCGCGCACCCGGTCGTCCTTGCCGCGGATCACGATCAGCGACTCGCCGGCGACCTCGGGGGTGAGGTAGGAGCCCGGACCGGGGACCGATTCAGCGCGCCCGATGCAGACCCACGAGGCCGCGAACACGCGGTCCAGGTCGGCGGCGTGGACCTCAGGCGCGTGGTAGTCGCGGCCGGGCAGGGTGGGCCAGGGGAAGGTGCCGATCCGATCCTGCATCCCGCCTCCTCGCGTTCGCTGCGAGGATGATAACGGCCCGCCCCGAAGGCGGAGGCCCGCGCCGACCCCCGTGGCCGATCGAACGGTCATTTCCGTACAGGGTTGACCGAAATCGAACATAGGGCATAGCGTGAGGTGTGGGAAGCGGGGAGATGGACGAGGGCGTCGCCGAAGCTATCCGCGCCGTTCCGGCGTGGGACGGGCACGAGCCCACCGTCACCCGTATCACCGCGGGGATCACCAACCGCAATTACCGGGTGGACATCGCCGGGAAGTCGTTCGTGCTGCGGCTGGCCGGCAAGGACACCGGTCTCTTGGGCATCAACCGGGAAGCCGAGCGCGCGGCGGGAGAGGCGGCCGCGGCCGCGAGGGTCGGCCCGGAGATCTTCGCCTACCTCCCCGGGCACAGCGCCCTGGTCACCCGGTTCGTCGGCGGGGAGCACGTCCCGGAAGATGCCCTGCGGACCGAACCGGTCCTGGCCGCCGTGGTTCGATCGGTGAAGGCGATCCATGGGTGCGCGCCGATCCCATCGACGTTCCCCGTGTTCCGGATCGTCGACGAGTACGCGGCGCTCGCCCGCGGACGGGGCGTGCGCGTTCCCGAGGCTTACGACGATGCGCACGCGTTCGCGGGGTGGATCGAGGGCGCGTTCGCCGAAGCGCCGATGCCACTGACCACCTGCCACGACGACCTGCTCAACGCGAACTTCCTCCTGGAGGGCGACCACTGTTGGATCGTCGACTACGAGTACGCGGGGATGGGCGATCCGTTCTTCGACCTCGGGAACCTCTCCATCAACAACGCGTTGGACGAACCCGCGCAGGAGCTGCTGCTGCGCCTGTACTTCGGCGAGGTTCACGACGTGCATCGCGGACGCCTGGCGCTCATGCGGATCGTCTCCGATTTCCGCGAGGCGATGTGGGGGGTGGTCCAGCAGGCGCTCAGCACGCTGGACTTCGACTACGTGGGCTACGCGGATAAGCATTTCGCGCGGCTGCTGGCGGCCGCGCAGGATGACCGGTTCGGCGGATGGCTCGACGCGGCGAAGGCGCCGGTTCCGGTGTCCGCATGAGCGACTCCTACCGCGCGATCGTTGTCGGCGGAGGTGTGGCCGGCGCGTCCATCGCCTACCACCTGACCGCGGCGGGCTGGCAGGACACCCTCCTCCTTGACCGGAACGAGCTGACCTCCGGCTCGACCTTCCACTCGGCGGGGTTGGTGGGCCAGCTGCGGTCGAGCGTGAGCCTCACGCGGATGATGATGTATTCCACCCAGCTGTACCGACGGCTGGAGGAAGAGACCGGCGTGAACGTCGGGTGGCACGAGGTCGGCTCGCTCCGCCTGGCGTCCTCGACCGAACGCATGCAGGAACTGCAACGCCAGGCCGGCTGGGCGCAGACGTTCGGCCTTCCGCTCCACCTGATCTCGACTGACGAGGCCCTGGCGATGTTCCCGCTGTTCAAAGCCGACGGGGTCCTGGGCGCGGCCTTCATCCCCACGGATGGGCACCTGGATCCGACCGGACTCACCATGGCGCTCGCCGAAGGCGCGAAGCGCCGGGGCGCGCACGTGCGCACGAGCACGCGGGTGACCGCCGTCCGCACGCACGAGGGCCGCGTCGTCGGCGTGACCACCGACGAGCACGGCGACATCGACGCGGACGTGGTGGTGAACGCCGGCGGGATGTACGCCGGGCAGATCGGACACCTGGCCGGCGTCGAGGTCCCCGTGGTGCCGTTCGCCCATCAGTACCTGATCACGAAGCCCATCGACGGCGTCCGCGCGGACTTCCCCACCATGCGCGATCCCGACCGGCTCGTGTATTTCCGCGAAGAGGTCGGTGGCCTGGTCATGGGCGGCTACGAACGCAACCCGAAGACCTGGGCGGTGGAGGACGGCCCGCCTGCCGACTTCAACCATCAGCTGCTCCCCGACGACTGGGAGCGGTTCGAGTCCTTGGCCCACAACGCCGCCGAACTGGTCCCCGCGATGGAGACGGCCGAGATCGGCCACATGATCAACGGCCCGGAGGCGTTCACGCCCGACGGCGAGTTCATCATGGGAGAGTCCGACGTTCGCGGGTTCTTCGTCGCCGCCGGGTTCTGCGCGCACGGCATCGCGGGAGCCGGCGGCATCGGCAAGGTGATGGCCGAATGGATCACGGAAGGAGCGCCGGAGTACGACCTGTGGAAGATGGACATCAGACGCTTCGGACCGCAATACCGATCGCGAGGGTATGCCCGTGCCCGCGCGGTCGAGGTGTACGAGCACTACTACGACATCCACTATCCCGGCGAGGAGAAGCTCGCAGGGCGCCCGCTCAAGATGTCGCCGACGTACTCGCGGCTGTCCGAGCTGGGCGCGGCGTTCGGGGAGAAGTCCGGCTGGGAGCGCGCCAACTGGTTCTCCTCGAACGAGGACCCCGCCCACGAGGACCGAAGACCGCGCGGCTGGGCCGGAGAACACTGGTCCACCGCCATCGTGACCGAACACCTGGCGTGCCGCGACCGCGTCGCCCTCTTCGATGAATCCAGCTTCGCCAAGATCTCCGTGGAGGGGCCCGACGCCGCGGCGTTCCTCCAGCGGATCTGCGCCAACGACATGGACCGCGCGCCCGGCACGGTCATCTACACCCAGCTCCTGGACGCCCGCGGCGGTATCGCATGCGACCTGACCGCCACCCGGCTCACGCCCACGTCCTACTTCCTGGTGACCGGAACCGCGTTCGGGTCGCACGACCTCAGCTGGATCCGCCGGCAGCTGCAACCCGGCGATGACGTCCGCGTGGACGACGTGACTTCGTCACGCGGGTGCCTCGGGCTCTGGGGTCCGCGCGCGCGCAACGTGCTGGCGAGCGTGTCGCGCGAGAACGTCGCCGCCGATGCGTTCCCCTTCATGACGGCTCGGGAGATCACCGTTGGGGATGTGCCGTGCCTGGCCTTGCGCGTCACCTACGTGGGCGAGCTGGGCTGGGAGTTCTACCCGGCCACCGAATTCGCCGCTGCGCTGTGGGACACGCTGATGGCCGCCGGCGCCGGGCACGGGATCGTGCCGGCCGGCTACCGCGCGATCGACACGCTGCGCCTGGAGAAGGGCTACCGGGCGTGGGGGTCGGACATCACACCCGAGGGATCGCCGCTCGAGGCCGGCCTGGCGTTCGCCGTGAGGATGGACAAGCCCGGGTTCACCGGGAACGAAGCGCTCGAACGCCAGCTTGGCGCCGGGCTGACGCAGGTGCTGGCCTGCCTCACGCTCGACGATCCGCGCTCGATGACCCTGGGGAACGAGCCGGTCTTCCACGACGGCGCCGTGGTGAGCCGGGTGACCAGCGGAGGGATCGGCTACGCGGTTGGCACGGCCGGCACGTCGATCGCGTTCGCGTATCTGCCGCCTTCGCTCGCCGAACCCGGGACCGAGTGCGAGATCGAGGTCTTCGGAGAACGGGTGAGCGCGGTGGTCGCCCCGTCCCCGCTCTGGGACCCCGAAGGCGAACGGATCCGCGCCTAGCCCTTCCGGCCACCCCGGGGCTGCCTGGCCTCCCACTCCTTCTGCACCGGCCCAGGAACATCCTCCCCGACGAAGATCGACCCGTTCCAGTAGGCCTCGATGCGCTTGTTCTTCAAGCCCTTGAGGTCCAGGTGGAGTTCCTCCGGCGGGGCCAGGCGGCCGAAGTCGTGATGGAGCGTGATGCCCGCGTCCTCGGCCACCTTGAACCGGTGCGGGCGCCGCGAACTCCGCGTGAAGCTGGACCTCTTGCTGGCGCGCGGCGGTTCGCAGTGGGCTTCGAGCCACACGTACGACCCCACCGGCCCGCGTCGAGGATCCAGCCACACCCACACGTTGCCACCGTGGTCGGCGATGTGGCCAGCCGCCTTCGGCGTCGCAACGATCTTCATCGGTGGAAGGTACCTCTCTTCGCCAGAACGTGCGGGAGGCCCCGACGCGATGTCGGGGCCTCCCGCATCGTTACTCGAGTACCTATGTGATCTCCTCGGGCGGAACGACCGCGGCGAACTCCTTGTCCTTGCCGACGGCCGCGTAGTAGATGACCCCAACGATCACGATCACCCCGATGACCAGTTCCATGAGCGGGATCGAGTTGAGGAACCCGATATGGAAGTTCACGAGTTGGCCCGTGCCGTAATCGCTCTGCTTCGCCGTCGGGTTCGTCAGGATCCTCAGAGAGGTCGAGCTACCGGTCCACCACATGAGGTTGACGATCATCGCGCCTCCCCACAGGAGCGCGAGGATGTTCACGATCTTGCCCCAGCCACCAAGCTTGAACGGGGCATCGGTCTTCGGCCATCCCTTCGCCCTGGCCCGCATGACCGCGATGTTGCCGAGGAAGTAGCTGATGTAGATCATGGCCGTCGCGGCAACCGCGATGACGGTCGCTCCCGTGAACTGCAGGAACGGGATCGCCGCAAGGACTGCGACGCCGATGCAGGCACCGATCGGCGTGCGCAGCCGTGGATTCACCTTCGCCATCGACTTCGAGAACGGCAGCTGGTTGTCCCGGGACATCCCGAAGGCCAGCCGCACGGTCGAGGTCATGATCGACAGGCAGCACACGAAGATCGCCGCCGAGACGATGAGCAGGTACATGTCCGCGATCCATGAGGTGAAGACCGCATCGATCACTGACGCCGGCGTGAAGAACCCGGCGATGGCGTCCTTCAGCGACGGGATCGCCATGAGGGTTCCCCACAAGAAGATCGCCCCGATGACGAATGCTCCTGCGATCGATCCAAGGATGGCCTTCGGTGACTCAGCTTTCGGGTTCTTCGTCTCCTCTGCGAGAGTGCCCGCCGTGTCGAATCCATAGATGACGAACAAGCTCATGAACATCCCGACGAGGAAGTTCGACGCGGTCACGTGGGTCCCGCCACTCTTGAAGATGACGCCGATCCCCTGGTTGTTGTGGACGATCGCCATGATCAATGCGAACACCACCATGCCGAGGATCTCGAACACGACGCCGGTGTTGTTCACTATCGCCACCAACTTGACGCCGTAGATGTTCATCACGGTAATCACGACGAGGGCGATGATCGCCGTCAAGAGCTGTGCGTGGCTCCCGAGTGCGGTGTTGAAGTGCGTGCCGGCTACCTGGTTGATGAGCGGAAGCAGCGCGATGGGCAGGGTAGCGACGACCGCCGCCACAGTGATCACGCCGGCGAACAGGTAGATCCATCCGGTGAACCAGGCGTACTTCCGATTCGACAGGTACTTCGTCCACTGGAATACCGAGCCCGCCACCGGGAAGTGGCTCGACAGTTCCGCGAAGTTCAGGGCCACGAACATCTGACCGATGGCGACAACCGGCCACGTCCACCACAGCGCTCCGCCCACCGCGATGAGCCCCAGGTAGAACAGCGTGAAGATCCCCGTGGACGGCGAGATGTAGCTGAACGCCACCGCGAACGAGCTGAACGTGCTCAGTTCGCGCTTCAGTTCCTGTGCGTACCCGAACTTCGCCAAGTCCGCGGTATCCCGCTCCGCCTGAGTGCTTCCCGTCCCTGTCCCTGTGTCTTCCGGAGCCATACATCCCCCTCTCGAAGTGCGGAGGGGTCGCGCGGAAGCGCGACCCCGGTCGTGCGTTAGCTGCCCCTGGGCACACCGGCCCCTTCCGCGATGATCACGTTGAGCCCCATGCGCGCGAGGTCGTCGCGATAGTCCGGATCCATGCCGACGTCGGTGATGAGGTCGGTCGCCGCGGTGAGCGGGGCCACCGCGAAGTCTGCGACCGTCCCCACTTTCGTGTGGTCGACCACCACTGCCACCGAACCGTGGGTCTGTTCGATCATGACGCGCGCGATCTCGGCCTCTGCCGCCACCGGCGACGTGAGCCCCGCGCGAAGGCTCACGCCTTCGACCCCGATGAACGCCCGCCCAGCGAAGACCTTGCGGATGGCGTCGGTGGCGAAGCCACCGACGCACGAGTTGGACGGCGCGCGGTAGTCGCCGCCGACCAGCATCACGTGCATCGCCCGGTCGGCCGACTCGAGCGCGATCCCAACGTGATTGGTCACGATCGTGACACCCGGGGCATCGATGGCCCGGAACACCTCCAACGTAGTGGTCCCGCCATTGAGGAACAGCGTCTCGCCGGGCTGGACGAGCGCGGCCGCGGCCCGGGCGATCGCCCGTTTCTCGATCAGCTTCGTGGCGGCGGCCACTCCGTAGGCAGGTTCGGCCCGCATCCGCTGTGCAGGGATGGCTCCGCCGTGCGTGCGCTCGAGGAGCGATCTCCGCTCGAGTTCCTCCAGATCACGCCGGATCGTCACTTCGGACACCCCAAGGAGCTCGCTCAGCGTGGATACGCGAACGGCGTGCCGCTCGGCCAGGACCTCAAGGATCCGGGCGTGGCGTTCTGCGGGCAGCGGCTGCTCCACGGGATGGTCTCCCCCAAGGTCGTTGCGCGTTTCCGTTCGGATGTGTGCGAGTTTCCGCCCGGGCGGGGCGGAACGCAAGCTGGCGTGGGTGAGCGCGGTTCTCGGGTCCGTGCAACACTTCCCGGGTTCAGGATCGAAAGAGAGGGGAACGGCATGAAGAAGTTCGCTCTGCTAGGACTGGCTCTGGTCGTGCTGGTGGCAGGCGCCACGGTCGCCGCGGCGTCACACACGCAGAAGATCGACGCCCCGGTAACGGTCAAGGTGATCGAACATGCCACGACCGACACCGTGATCGACACGGGCAAGCCCGGCGATACCACCGGGGACCTGCTCACGTGGCACAACACGGTCTACGACGCGGCCAACGCGAGCAAAGTGGGCCATGACCAGGGCGATTGCATCCGGATCTCACCGGCCGGAGGCACATGGGAGTGCCGGTGGACCACCTGGATCCCCGGTGGTTCAGTGACGGTCGAGGGTCCGTTCTACGACACCCGCGACAACACGATCGCCGTGACGGGCGGAACCGGTACCTTCGCGAACGCCCGCGGAACCATGCAGTTGGTTGCCCGCAAGGGCGGCACCGAGTACGCGTTCATCTTCAACCTGCTCCCCTAGGGGTGCTTCTGCCGGGTGGGGTGGGGTGGGTTCGCCCGCCCCACCTCCGGCGGTAGGTCAAGCCTCGGCCGGCGGCGGCGGCGTCTCAGCGACGGCATCTCCTCCTGATACACGACCCAGACGACCACGAGAGCTGCCGCCATGGCTCCCAGCGGGATCGGCGCGTGAAGGAACGCGAGAATCGTCCCCCCTTTGGGCACGGCGAACCATGCGCTCCCCTCGACTTGCGCCAGTGTCGGCCGCCAATCGTCGGGGGCGGGGTTGGCGTCACCCTTCGTGATGAACCCGATGGCCGCGGAGCCGCCGACGATCCGGTGGATAACCGTCAGCCCGGCGCCGACATCGCCCTGGGGAACCTGATAGGCGATGACATCTCCGACCGCGTAAGACGGTTGCGTGTGCGCGATCACCAGATCGCCCGTGTGGTAGGTCGGGTTCATGCTGACGCCCTGAACCATCACGAAGCTCGCGGGCCCGCCCAGGCGCGCCGGCCGGAACATCAGGAACCAGCCTATGGCGGCGATCGAGAACACGACCGCGAAGATGATGTTGCCCACCCGCCGGCGCTTCCGCGTCTCCGCATCGCGAACCTGCCGAACCTCGACATAGTCGACCGGCGCACCATCGATGAACCCGAGATCGTTCATGGTTCTCATGTCGCGTAGTTCACCACCAGCTGCGGTGCTTGGGGGACGGAGACCACGTCGGATGTGCCGTACGTGTTCGTTCGAGCCGCGGCGGACCCTTCTACGTCATCCCTGATCATCCACCCGTTGTTGGTCATCGTCCCCGCAACGAATTTCACAACATCGGCGGTCACGTTCCAACTCACGTATTGAGCGGCTGCCGAGTACGTGCACGGCGCGGTGCCGACGTTGACCCCGTCGGTCCGTGCGCCCGACGCCGGGTTGTTCAACGTGGTGCCGAAGGGCTGGTTGTTCCACGTGATGGTGGTCTCGCCCCAGGCCGCGGTTGCCGGGAAGATGTCCTGGGTTCGACACGCGGTGGCCAGCGTCGTGACCCATATCCGCAAGGTCGCGTTCGACACGGTCGCGCCTGCCGGGATGGCCGGCGTGCACTTGGTGAGGTCGAACTGGATATAGGCCCGTTGGTTCACCACACCCGAAGACCTGACGAGCATGGTCGTAGCGTTGCCCGTGTTGGCAGCGGGGGCCGCCTGGCTCACACCGGATTCCACCATCGAGGTGCTGGCGGCGATCGTCCCGCTCAGGGCGCAGCTGCGGTAGACCGTGAGGTTCGCCGAGTTCACGGGGATGCTGGCGGCCGATCCCACCTGGATCTGCAGCATCGAGGCGAACCACACGGTGGCGAGCAGCACTGAGCCCACGCGCACGCCGGCGCGCCCTGCCCGAGAGCCTCCCCGCCTACGGTCCTGTGATCGTGACATCGACCTGATCCGAATCCTTCATGGGGACCCCGGCGGCAAGCGCCACGGTCATCGACCCGCCGCCGCCCGGAACGACGGCGCTGCCCGTGCTGTTCGAACCCGCGTTGTTGTTCACGGTCACCGAGAGCGTGGCGGTCCCGCACGCGGCCGCGATCCCGGCGATGGTGACGCTGGTCACGTTGTTGACGGTGAGCACCTGCGTCGTTGTGACACCGTCCGCATCGCATCTCGCGACGGCGGACTTGCCGGCGCCCAGGCTCTGCGCCGCAGTGGAGAGGCTGGACGCGTGGCCCACCGTCGCGAAGAGAGCGGCGGCCACAAGGGC
>JANXVR010000033.1 GCA_025351565.1 Actinomycetes bacterium | reverse complement strand
GACCCGGGCCTGACCGAATGGTCCCAGGCCAAGGGTCCGGCCTTCCCCGACGACATCGACGCGTCCGTCGAGCGAACGTGGGTGATCACGCCGGGGGAAGCCGACGGTCTCCTCTATGCCGGCGTCGACCCCGCAGCACTCTTCATGTCTTCGGACAACGGTGAGACCTGGGAACTGAACCGCGGCCTCTGGAACGTGCCCACGCGGCTCGAATGGAACCCGGGCCTGGGCGGTTTGGCCCTGCATTCCATCTGCCCGTGGCCGGGTGATCCCTCGCGCCTTGCTATCGGGATCAGCGCGGCCGGCGTCTGGCTCACCGACGACGGGGGGGACACATGGCGAACCGGCTACGCCGGGTTGGTACCCGAGTACATCCCGGAGGAGATGCGCGCCGGGACGCACGCCCTGTGTGTGCACAACATGCACCGGGCTCCCGCGCAACCGGAGCGGATGTTCATGCAGTTCCACGGGAGTGTGTACCGCTCCGACGATGCGGGCCAGACCTGGAACGACATCGCGGCCGGGCTTCCGAGCGGCTTCGGGTTCCCGCTCGTGATCGACCGGGCGGATCCCGACGCGGCCTTCGTCATCCCGCTGGTGGGGGCGGAGGACCGGGTGACACCCGGCGGCCGCGTCGCCGTCTACGAGACGCGCGACGCAGGTTCGACCTGGAACGCGCGCGGGGATGGACTTCCCCAGCAGGACGCCTGGCTCACCATCCTGCGCCAGGCATTCGGGAGCGATGGCGCCCGGTCGCTCGCGTTCGGATCGACCTCGGGAACGGTGTACGGCTCGGCGGATGGCGGGGCCACGTGGGCGGCCGCCTTCGACCGGTTGCCGCTGGTGACGTCGGTTCGATTCGCGTGACACGTAGCGGGCGCGGTGGGCGCGTGGTCAGCCGGAGATCGTCACGCTAACCGAGCCCACGGCCGCGGCCCGGACGCCGGCGCCCGTGAAGTCGCCCACGAAGGCCGCCCCCGACATCGGAACGGTCCCGCTGGTCTCGGAGAGGGCGTTCCTATGATCATCCGCCACCGTTACCTGGAGATGCTTGCCGGCACAGGTCGCAGGCGCACCCGTGTCCAGCCCGCTGACGATCACGGCAGTCACGCCGTAGGCCCCCAGCGCGGCGTCGTATGCCGTAGCGAAACTCACCCGGAGCGGCGCCGCCTGACAGGCGGAGACCGACGCGCTCCCGGCCGTGAGTAGCTGAGAACCCGCCGGGCCCGTAGCGGCGAACCCCGAGACGGTGCCGGCCATGCAGGTCAGGAGGAAGACACCGAATGCGACCGACCCCGGCTTGCGCATCCTCTCGGAGCCAACCATCGTGCGGCGTCCTCTCGCGGTGCGGGCATGCACCTCGTATCCAGTATCGACCGGAGATACCCTGCTTAGGATGGCTCAGGGTACCCATCTTGCGGTAGGCAAGACGGCTGAACGACCGGGTCGACACCGAAGCGACGTCCTAGGCCGAAAGGTGCAGCCGGCCTATCGATAGACCCCGTTGTGTCCCAGGCTGTAGGTGCCGGGCTGGGGGAAGTAGGTCAGCCCGTGGGGGTCGGCCCCTACCTGGATCTGCTGGATGATGTGCCCGTCCGAGGTGTCGACCACCGTAACCGTGGTGCCGTAGCGGTTCGTCTCCCAGAGCTGAGTCCCATCGGGCGAGATCTGCACCATGTCCGGACTTCCACCCACGTTCCACGTGTGGACGACCTTCTGCTGCGCGAAGCTGATGACCGAGATGGTGCCCGCCAGGCGGTTCGTCAGATAGAGGTACTTCGTGTTGCGGCTTATGGCCATCCCGTGGGCTCCAGAGCCCGTGTGGATGAACTTCACCTGCTTGAGGGTGGTCGCGTCGATGACCGACACGCCGCTGGTCCCCTGGTTCCCCACGTAGAAGTACCGCCCGTCGGGTGAGAGCTTCACGTCCACGGGAAGTCCGCCGACGTTGACCTTGCCCAGCACCTTCATCGCCTTCCAATCCACCTTGATCACGTTGCCGTCGAACTCGCAGCCCATCACCAGGAAGGTGCCCGTCGCAGAGAAGTCCAGGTGATCGGGACCGTTGCACGGCATCGGTACCGCCTTGATCAGCTTCCACGTGGTCGGATCGTAGAAACGGAGCTGGTTGTAGTACTCGGCCACGTCGATGGCCACGCTTCCGTCGGGGCTGAAGTAGAGGTTGTACGGATGTTCGATGTTGTGGATGGTCCGCACCAGTTTCCCGGTCTTCGGGTCGATCACCGCCAGTTCGCTCGCCGCGGACGTGTCCACGTAGAGCCATCGAAGGTCCCACGACGGCGTGACGTGTTCGGGGAAGGTCCGATACCCCAGGTGGATGGTGCGAACGATCTTGAACGTGGCCGGGTCGATCACCTCGACTGTCCCCGGGACGCCGTTCGGGACGTAGACGTACGTCGGGTCGCCCGCGACCTTCGGGCTGAGACTCGGCCCCATGATTCCTTGGTAGACGTTGGGCGTCTGTGCGCCGCCGCTCGCCGTCGCCTGCGGCGACGCTATCCCCGAGGATCCGGCGTTCCCGGGCGTGGCACTCGGCGAGGCTCCCGGACGGGGCGTTCCGGGGCTGGAACCGGCCTGGAGCGACCATGCGATCGCGGCGAGCAGTCCGGCCGCCAGTATCACAACGAACGACGCGCGTCGCCTGCGCATGGCGAGTCGGTCCGTTCTGGCCTTGGGGTCGGGCATCGGCAAAGACCCTAGCGCACGAAGGGCCCCTTCGAGCCGGAGCTAGCCGCGTTCGGCTTCGTCGGCCCGTAGCTGATCCAGGGCCGCGCGGAGCATCGTGATCGCGAGGTGCTCGGCGATCGGGTCCTGCGGCGAGAGCGCCTGTGTCCGGTGCATCAGGTCGAGGCTCCCCCGCACCAGGTCGGCATCGGTTCCGGACCTGGTGACGAGCGACCTGATCGCGCGCGCGGACAACGACATCGAGTACTTCGCCAGAGCCGTCTGCTTCGCCAGGGTCTCTTCGTCCATGCGGGGAGGATGCCATGGTCCGACGCTGTTTGACTACCCGATCGGCTCAGAACGCGGCCTCACAGGCCGATAGAGCTGCCCAAGCTCTTGACGGCCTCCTGTGCTCCCGCTCCCACCTTCACCCTGGAACGCCGGAGCACCAGGCCGGTGATCACGACGGAAAGGACGGTCACGCCGAGCATGATCGTGGCCAGGGCGTTGACCGCAGGCGTGATCCCGAACCGAACAGCGGAGTAGAGCACGATCGGCCACGTGTTCGTGGTGCCGTTGGTGAACGCAGCCAGCACGTAGTCGTCGAAGGAGAACGTGAACGACAGGAGCGCCGCTGCCACGATCGCCGGCATCAACCGAGGCAACGTCACCTGTCTGAACGTGGAGAGCGGTCCCGATCCCAGGTCGTAGGCGGCCTCCTCCAACGTGTCGCCCATCCCGACGAACCGCGCGCGGATGATGAGCATGGCCAGCGAGGCGTTGAAGACGATCTCAGCGAGCACGATGGTCCAGATGCCGAGCGAAGGGAACGCCGGGAACAGGGCCTTGGCCTGCACGAAGAAGATGAGCGAGGCCACGGCGATCACGATCTCGGGGACCACCAGCGTCAGATACACGATGACGTCGAATGGAGCGCGCGCCTTCGGGCGCATCCTGGCCAGGGCGAGGGCCGCACACAGACCCAGCGCCGTGGCGACGGTCGCGGCCACCGCGGCGATCTTGAGACTCACGATGATCGCCGGGATGTAGTACTGATCGTGGAGCCCGGCGCTGAACCAACAGGTGGTACCGCCGTTCCACACGTCGATGTTGCCGATCTTGTCGGGGGGAAGGGAACAGAAGTTCGTGCCGTGGAAACTCGCCAGCGCCGAGGGCGACGGCTTGTTGAACGCGAACAGCGCCATGACGGCGATCGGCACGAACAAGAAGAGGAACACTATGACCGCCCAGATGGTGAAGCCGACCTTCGCCGTCGGGACCTTACGCACCGAAGCGCTCCTCCTTCGTTGCGAACATGATGTAGACCAGCACGAACACCGAGAGTGCGATCATCAGTGATATCGCCAACGCTGATCCGAACGGCCTGTTCTGCGCCTCGTTGAACTGGTCCCCGATGAGGTTCCCGACGAGCTCGTACTTCCCGCCGCCCAGGATGTTCGGGATGATGTACTCGCCGGTCATCGGGATGAAGACCAGGAGGGCGCCCGTCACGATCCCCGGAAGCGTGAGCGGGAACGTGATCTGCCAGAACGCCTTCAAGGGCTTCGCCGTGAGGTCGGTCGCGGCTTCGATAAGGGTCCAATCCATCCGTTCCAGCGATGCGAACACCGGCAGGATAAACAACGGGAGGTAGTTGTAGACCAGCCCGACCCCGACGGCGTACTTCGTGTAGAGGATGTTGAGTCCGAATGCCTTCGCCAGGTACCCCTGGGGATCGAGGATGATCTGGAGCGCGTAGGTCCGGATCAGGAACGACGTCCAGAACGGTACGACGATCAACAGAAGGGCCAGCATCTTGTAGGTCGATAGGTAGCGCGCCATCCAGTACGCCACCGGATACCCCACAAGGACGGTCAGGATGGACCCCATGCCCGCCAGCACCAGTGTTCGGATGAAGATGCTCAGGTAGATGTGGTCCAGAACCAGGTGGTACTGCGAGAAGTCGAAGGCATACGAGACGGATGTGAACCCCGTCTGCGTCGCGAACGAGTACGCCACCAGGATGCCCATCGCGCCCAGGAAGAAGATGGCCTCGTAGACGAACGATGGCGCGAGAAGCCACGCGGGGTAGCGTGGCGAGAACGACCGCCTGCGTCGAACGGACCCAGAGGCCACGGCGACCGGAGTCTCCGGGTCCGCTCCCATCAACCGGCTTTGAACGCCGTGTAGATCGCGGTCCGTCCCTGCACAACCGCCGGGCTGACGTTCAGGATGTACTTGTAGTTGTCCGTATAGGACGCAGGGACGTTGAACAGCGGGTCGCTGGTGAGCGTTGCCGGCAGCTGCGAGAGGGCGTCGGGGATCGGGATCGGGTAGTTGTGGTAGTTCATCTCTGTGACGGCGGTGCTCGGGGTGAGCAGCCAGTTGATCCACGCGTGCGCGGCAACGGGGTGCGGCGCCGCGGCGGGGATGCACCAGTTGTCGGCCCAGATCTCCGAGGCCCCGGTCGGGATCACGGCGGTGATGTCGCCCTGCTTCTTCCGTCCCTCAACGATCCGGCGCACGTCCCCGTTCCAGCCCTGGCTGAGGATGATGTTGCCGGCGATCGCGTCGTTGATGTACTTGTAGGAGCTGATCGTGGTGACGCCCTGGCGGATCGACAGGAGGAACTGCTTCACGGTGTCGAAGTCGCTCTGAGAGCTCGTGTTGGGATCGAGGTTCAACGCCATCAGGGCCAGCGGCACCACCTCTTCTGCCCCATCGAGGACGTTGGTGCGCCCCTTGCTCACATACTTGGGCAGCGCCTCGTAGAAGTCGTGCATGGTCTTCAGGTCGTCGGTGATGATCGTGTTGTTGTAGAAGAACAGCGTGATCCCGAAGTCCTTGATGACGTGGAACTCCCCGGTTGGGTCATACGACGGCTTGAGGAATGACGGGTCCAGGTACTTCAGGTTCGGAAGGAGCGACTGGTCCATCGACAGGAGCTTGCCCTCCTGGATGAGCTGGGCCACCGCGTTCTGGCTGGGCGCGATGATGTCGAAGTTCGAACCGCCGGCGGTGAGCTTGGCGATGAGCTCGTCGGTGCTCGAGTAGAACGTCTCGTTCGTGGTCATGCCCACGGCCGCCTCGGCCGGCAGCTTCTCGAAGAGCTTGAAGGTGGAGGGATCGTCGTACTGCGACCAGTTGTAGATCTCCAGGTGGTTCTCCAGGGGCTGGCCCGCAAGGCCGCCGCCCGCGGAACTCGAGCCGGTGGAGCCGCCCGGCGTCGTGCTGGACTTCTTGGCGCAGGCGGCGGCGAGCACCGCCATCCCGCCCAAGCCGAGTGCATGCCGCCGGGAGATGGAACGGCCGGCCGCGCGCTGCACCTCGCGATGCAGGTAATCGAGCTTCGGCTTCATCTCGATGGGGGCGAGGAGCTTCAGGTCCTCCGGGCGGGGCTCGTTCATGCTTCCTCCTCCGAACTCGTGGCGGCCGTGAGTTCGCCGAGCAAGAGCGGGGCGGCTTCGTCCCAACTCACGGCGATGCGGTCTCCTGGATGGATGGTGTCGAGGGCGGGGTCGGCGCTCGCGCGCTGCTCCCGAACCACGACGTTGGTGCCGTTGACGAGGGTGGCGACCACCTGGATCTGGTCGCCCAGGTACATCTTCGTGATGACTTGTGCTTCGGCCGCGTTCACGGCGGCCGCGGGCGTGCCCGCGTGCGCGATCATGCGCTCCGGGCGGATGCCCGCGCGCACGCGAGCGCCCTTCAACGCAGCGCCGCGACCCGCGATGACAACGCCTTGGCCTGCGTCGATGGTGAACCGGTCGCCGGCTACTTCAGTCACGTCACCATCAAGGAAGTTCATGTCGCCGATGAAATCGGCCACGAACGGGGTGAGCGGCTGGTCGTAGATCCGGCGTGGTTCGTCTAGCTGTTCGATCACGCCGTTGGACATGACCGCCACGCGGTCCGACATGGAGAGCGCCTCTTCCTGGTCGTGCGTCACGTAGATGAACGTGATGCCGACCTGCTCCTGGATGCGCTTCAGTTCGATCTGCATCTCCTTGCGGAGCTTGAGGTCGAGTGC
>JANXVR010000026.1 GCA_025351565.1 Actinomycetes bacterium | reverse complement strand
TTGGGGCGGCGGTAGTAGCGCTGCGGGTAGTAGACGTGCAGCGCCTCGCGCGCCCGGGTGAGGGCCACGTAGAGGAGCCGGCGCTCCTCCTCGATCTCCTCGTCGTTGCCGGTGGCCATGTCCGAGGGGATCATGCCGTCGGCAGCGTGGATCACGTGCACCGCGTCCCACTCCAGTCCTTTGGCCGAATGGATCGTGGAGAGCACGAGCCAGTCCTCGTCCAGGAGCGGAGGACCGGCCAGGCCCCCGGTGGACGCCGGAGGATCGAGTGTGAGTTCGCTGAGGAACCGGCCGCGCGTCTCGTACCCCTGGGCCAGGACTTCGAGCTGCTCGATATCGCGCATGCGGGCCGAGGCTGCGTCGTAACGGCGCGCCAAGATGGGCGTGAGGAACGCGCGGAGCCGTTCGATCTGCGCGGCCGGCATGAGCACGTCTTCGTCCGCGCAGCCTCGAAGGGCCGAGCGCAGTTCCTGTACGCCTTCGAGCGCCGCGCGAGGAACCTCCAACGGCTGGTCCAGGAAGTTGACCAGCGGTGACGGCTGATCGTCGCTCACCCGCCGAACGCCGATCTGATCCATCACGCGGCGGGCGGTTGCGGGCCCCATCCCGTCGGGCAGCTGCAACACGCGGAACCAGCTGACCTCGTCGAACGGGTTCTCCAGGACGCGCAGGATGCCGAGCGCGTCCTTGACGTGCCCCGCCTCCAGGAACTTCAACCCCCCGTACTTCACGAACGGGATGTTCCGCCGCGCCAGCTCCACCTCCAGCAGATCGCTATGGTGCGCGGCGCGGAAGAGCACCGCCTGCCGGTGCAGCGGCATCCCTTCCTCCCTGTGGCGCAACACGTTCTGACAGACCGCGTCGCACTGTTCGGCCTCGTCCAGACACGTGCGGAGGACGGGGAGCCGCTCGCCCTCCCGGACCGACCAGAGCGTCTTGTCGTGCCGCTGCGGGCTGAGCGCGATAACCGCGTTGGAGGCCGCCAGGATGGGTGAGGTGGATCGGTAGTTCTGCTCGAGCCTGATCACCGTGGCGCCCGGGAAGCGCTGGGGGAACTCCAGGATGTTGCGAACGGTGGCGGCGCGGAAGCTGTAGATGGACTGCGCGTCGTCGCCGACCACCGTGAGGTTCCGCGTGCCGCCTTCCGGCCGGAGCCCTTCCAGGATGTCGGCTTGCAGCGCGTTGGTGTCCTGATACTCGTCCACCAGTATGTGGTCGAACATCGCGGCGAGCGGTTCGCGCGTGGCGGGCGCCCACGCCAGCGCCTTCCAGAACAGGAGCAGGTCGTCGTAGTCCAGCACGTTCTGGTCGCGCTTGCGGGCGGTATAGGCGGTGAAGATCTCGCGGATGCCGTCTGCCTCGTCCAGGCACCATGGGTAGTGCGTCTTCAGGACGTCGCCGAGTTTCTCGCCCGCGTTCACGGTACGCGAGTAGATACCGGCCAGCGTCTCCTTGCGCGGGAAGCGGTGTTCGCGCGCGCTGTAGCCGGCCTCCTCGCGCAGCAGGTTCATGACGTCGGCACCGTCGGCCTGATCCAACACGGTGAAGTCGGGGCGAAGGCCGAGCGGACGGCCGTGGAGGCGCAGGAGCCGGTTGGCCACGGCGTGGAAGGTGCCGCCGACCACACGCCCCGTCTGCGCGCTGCCGGTGAGCCGTTGGGCGCGGGAGAGCATCTCGCGCGATGCCCGCCGGCTGAACGTGAGGAGCAGGATCCGCTCGGGCCGAACGCGGCGTTCGCCGGCGAGCCAGGCCACGCGAGAGGCTAGCGTCATGGTCTTGCCAGTGCCGGCCCCCGCGACGATGAGCAGCGGACCGTCGCCGTGGGTGACGGCGGCCCGTTGGTCCCCGTTCAGATCGCTGGCGTCGAACATGTGTTCGGGAGTATAGGGCGGCACCGCCGTGGGAGCCAGCACGGCGCCGCGCCGCTCAGCTGTGGATCAAGCCGAGTTCCCGCAATACCCCGACCGGGACCGCGTGGCAGTACGGCTCGTGCCCGTTCTTCTCGTAGTAGGCCTGGTGGTAGTCCTCGGCCGGGTAGAACTCCCCCGCCGCGCGGATCTCCGTGGCGATGGGCCGGTCGAACCGGGGTTGCGCCCGATCGCGGCTCGCGGCGGCGGCCTCAAGCTGCTCCGCCGAGTGTGTGTAGATCGCGCTCCGGTACTGGTCACCGACGTCCGGGCCTTGCCGGTCCACCTGCGTGGGATCGTGCATCGCCCAGAACACCTCGAGCAGTTGGTCGTAGCCGATCTGGTCGGGGTCGAACGTAACGCGGGTGAGCTCAGCGTGGCCGGTGGTGTGGGAGCACACCTCGCGGTAGGTGGGGTCCTTCGTGAGGCCGCCGCCGTAGCCCACCTCGGCGTTCAGCACGCCGGGCACCCGGCGGAACACGTACTCGACTCCCCAGAAACACCCTGCGCCGAACGTTGCGGTATCGGTGGTCAATCGATCCTCCTCGTTAGGTCTGTGTTCGATGGTGTCACCCCGGGGCCCGAACGTTGCACACAGAGCGATTTCACTCCCGGCCGGGTCCGGGTGTACCCTCCGAACATCCCGACTTTGAACGGAGATTCAATGAACACGAACCGATACGACGCCATCGTCATCGGGGGAGGCCACAACGGCCTCATCGCCGGTGCCTACCTCTCGAAGAACGGCGCCCGGACCGTGGTCCTGGAGGCCCGCCACAAGACCGGTGGGGCCGCCGACACCATGAGCCCTTGGCCGGAGCGGCCCGATATCAAGGTCACCACGCTCTCCTACGTGATGAGCCTGATGCCGGCCGTGATCCAGAAGGACCTCCAGTTGGAGCGGTTCGGGTACAAGATCTACCCCCAGGGGATGGGCTATCTTCCGCACCCCAGCGGGAGGTCGATCGTCCGGCACGACGACGAGGCCCTCACCCGCGCCTCCGTCGCCACCTTCTCGAAGAGGGACGCCGACACGTATTTCGAGTTCGAGGCGTGGATAGGTGAGATCGCGGCGATCCTGGGACCGCTCTTGATGCGGACGCCGGCGCGCCTGGGCTCGAAGAAGCCCGGGGACCTGAAGGACGCCGCGCAGATCGGCTGGATGCTCCGCAAGGAGCTCAGCGAGAAGAAGGTCGCCGACATCACGCGCCTGTTCACGATGAGCGCCAGCGACCTGCTGGACAGGTGGTTCGAGTCGGAAGTTGTGAAGGGCTTCATGGCGGTGAACGGCATCATCGGCACGTGGGCCGGTCCCGACGCGCCGGGAACGGCGTACGTCCTGATGCACCACTCCGTCGGAGACGTCGGCGATGGGCAGATCGCCAGCTGGGGCTATCCGGAGGGCGGGATGGGCGCCGTCAGCAAGGCGTGCGAAGAGGCGGCCAAGTTCCTCGGCACCGAGATCCGCACCAACGCGAAAGTCAAGAAGATCCTCACGACCAACGGCGCCGCGCACGGCGTGGTCCTCGACGATGGCACCGAGCTGTCGGCGCCGGTGGTGGTCACCGCCATCCACCCGAAGATCACCTTCCTCGAGCAGCTCGAGCGCAGTGAACTCCCGGCCGAGTTCGTGCATGACATCGAGCATTGGAAGACGCGGAGCGGCGTGGTGAAGATCAACGCGGCGATAGACCGGCTGCCGGAGTTCACGGCGAACCCGGGGTTCGACCCGCAGATCCACGGCGGCGCCATCCAGATCCTGGACGACATCGACTACCTGGAGCGCGCGTTCCAGGACGCGCGGTTCGGCAAGGCCGCGACCCTGCCGTTCAGCGACACGGCGATCCCGACGGTGTTCGACAAGACGCTCGCGCCCGAAGGGGTGCATGTGATGTCGATGTTCACGCAGTGGGTGCCGCAGGAGTGGGCCGAGGAGGATCACCCCGAGGAGCTGGAGGCCTACGCGGACCGGCTGTTCGACCGGATGGAGGTGGTCGCGCCGGGGTTCAAGGACTCGGTGATGCATCGCCAGGTGATCGGCCCCAAGCAGATGCAGGACGAGTGGGGCCTGATCGGCGGGAACATCTTCCACGGCGAACTGACGGTGGATCAGCTGTTCCACATGCGACCGGCACCGGGCTACGGGGACTACCGCACGCCGATCCGCGGGCTGTATCAGGCGAGCAGCGCGACACACGCCGGCGGCGGCGTGACGGGCATGCCCGGCCACCACTGCGTCCGCGAGATCATGAACGACAAGGCCCTGAAGAAGCGGAAGTAGGCGGCTTAGATGGAGAGCGTGCGGAGCAGGCGCGCGCACTCGGCCTGGGTCGCGCCCAGTTCGTCCTGGCGGGTTTCGAAGCTCCAGAGCGCGTAGTCGACCATCACGGCGATCGACCAGCCGCGCAGGCGTCGCCGGTCGCAGCCGAGCGCCTCGCTCAGCAGGTCGAACCGATGCTGGAGGAGCGCGACCGCGTCCAGCCCCGGCAAGCCCATGAGGTGGCCCTGCTTGTCGCGGATCAGCGCAGTCACGTCGAACTCGCGCTCGCCGACCAACGGCTTGGGATCGATGGCGAGCCATCCGCCGGCACCGGCATCCAGGACGTTGCCGAGGTGGAGGTCGCCGTGGAGCAGGACCTGCTCGCCCTGCGTCGGCGCGAGTTCGGCGATCAGATCGACCGCTTCGACGATGAGCGCACGTTCGAAGGGGCGTCCCGCCTCCTCGTGACGGCGCGGCATGCTGGTGGACCAGCTGATGGTCTCCTGGGCAAGGGTCATGAAGGGGCCAGGGTCCGGCCGGGGCCGCCAGAGTCGCTTCAGGACGCCGGCGGCGAGGGTGAGCGCGTGGTCTTCATCGGCGTCCTCGATGAGTGGGTCACCGGGTTCGGCTCGCTCCAGGAGCATGGCGCCGCGCGGATCGCTGTCCACCAGACGAACCGCGCCGTCGCCGTCCCAGGTGGCGAGCGCCGCCACCTCCTCCGGGAAGGACTCGTCCGGGAACGTGGCCTTGAGGACGACCCGGGCCGGCTCGTCGGGTCGCTCGGCCGCGACCACG
>JANXVR010000025.1 GCA_025351565.1 Actinomycetes bacterium | reverse complement strand
CGTGGTCGCGGCGACGCACACCCACAGCGGACCCGACACGATCGGCCTGTGGGGACCCGACCAGACCACGCGCGGCGTGGACGAGGACTACCTCGTGGAAGTACGAGCCACGGTGGCCGACAGCATCCGCGCGGCGGTGGCCGCGCTCGAGCCGGCGAGGGTGTTCGCGGCGACGACGCGGGTCCACGGTGTCGTCCAGAACTACCGCGATCCCCACGTCCTGGACGATGCGGTCGGGGTGCTCGCGTTCGACCGGCCGGACGCGGGAGGGCCGATCGCGACACTGGTGAACGTGGGCGTGCACCCCGAAGTGCTTGACGGTGACTCGACACTCATCAGCCCAGACATGGCAGGTGCGTGCCGCGCATCCGTGGACGCCGCGCGCGGCGGGATCACCGTGTGGGCGAGTGGCGACCTGGGAGGGATGCAATCCCCGGCAGAAGGTCCGCGAACCCCGGAAGAGGTGCGTCGCAAGGGCGGCGCGCTCGCTGGCGCCGCGGTCGAAGCGCTGATCGACGCGCCGCGATTGACGGCGCCTCTCGTCCGCTACCGCAGCGGTAAGGTCGCGCTGCCACTGCAGAACCCCGTGTATCGAGCCGGCCTGGAAGCCGGCCTGCTCCGCGGCGACGTGCATCCGGACGGGACGCTCACCACGGAGGTCGGCCTGCTGGATCTGGGCGGAGCGCGTATCGCGTTCTGGCCCGGCGAGGTCCTCCCCAAGCTCGGGTTGGCCTGCAAGACCGCGCTCCGCACCCCCCACCCGTTCCTCGTTGGCCTCGCGAACGACGAGCTCGGCTACATCCTGGCGCGCGAGGACTTCGTCGAGCCTGCGGACTGGGACGACCCGGGCGCCCAGTACGAGGAGAGCATGAGCGTCGGGCCTGAGACCGGGCCGATCCTCGAGGCGGCGCTCGGCATCCTCTTGCCGCGCTGAGCGGTCCTCGCCGGCCTGCGGCGGCTCATCATCCTGCAGAGGGGTTCGCGACGTTCACGGCTGGGACCACCAGCAGGGGACGGCCGAACACACGGCGGAAGCGTTCGGCCACCCGACGCGGACGCCACCCGGCCGGCACCGGCGCCACCACCTCGAACCCGCCGGCGAGCCAGTTGCACGAGATCGGGCCCGGCGAGCCCAAGGGTATCCGGCGGTTGAGCTCCTCCGCCAGGGCTAGAACGGTGGCCGCGCGAAGGACCGCTGGCCGGTCTTCGGTCGCGACCAGCCGCCCGAACGGTCCGAGGCGCGAGTCGTTGTCCGCCTGCCGCAGGACCGCAGTGAGGGCGCCGAGGCTCGCGTGGCTGAATCCGCCCAGGTCGGCGGCCGTCACGATCATGGCCGCGTGCTCGAAGCGTTCGTAGTAATCGATGGCGCGGCCGATGTCCACGAGGATGGCCGCGTGCTCAAGCATCTCCTTGACGGGGATCGGTGCGTCGGGGTCCAGCGCCTGCAGCAGGTCGCCCGCGAGGCCCGAACGGCGCTCGGCCACCCGTGGCTCCCAGGTGGCGAATCGAGCCGCCAGCGTCGCCACAGAGATCGTTCGAACCGTTCGGGGGGAGGGCACGCCGGCGCCCACCTCCGCGAGCGCGAGCCCTTCGCGAAGACCCCGCCCGGAGACGACGATCTTGGACGCGCCCAGATGATGGGCGATCTGTTGGATGACCACCGCGCCACCCACGATGGTGTCGGCGCGGTCCGGGTTGAGCCCGGCAACCTGCTTGCGGCGTTGCTGGGTCCGCTGCGACAGATCCTCGACCAGCTCGTCCAGGCGATCGCCGCCCAGTTCGTAGCCGTGGAGTACGGGGAGCGGGTAGTCGGTCCGGCGCAGGTCAATCTTCGCCAGGTTCCGGACCGTGCCGCCGATCCCGACCAGGGTTTCGCGCTTTCCGAGTTCGGTCACGCCGGCGCCCTCGAGTGCGTCGGTGACCGCTGCCCGGAGCGACGTCAGCTCCGTGTCCGTGGGAGGGTCGTGTTTCAGGAACCGGTCCGATACGCGAAGCGAACCGAGCGGCAGCGACCAGGACGTTTGGAGCGCACGATCGACGAACCGGCCGAGTTCGACGCTCCCGCCCCCGACGTCCATGGTGAAGCCCGACTCAACGGGGAGGTCATGCACCGCGCCCTTGAACCCCAGACGGGCTTCGACTATGCCGTCGATGACCTGGATCGGCACACCGATCATGGCGGCCCGGCGGACCAATTCCTCGCCGTCCGCGGCGTCCCGGACGGCCGAGGTCGCGACCGCGATGATCCGCGTGGCGCCCGCGCCGTCTGCGACGGCGCGGAAGTCGCGCAACGCCTCGAGGGTTCGCTCGATCGCCTCTTGGCCCAAGGAGTCCCCGTCGCGGAGCGCGCGCGCCAGTCGCAGGGGCGCGCGCGCGTCCTCGATCACGTCGAGGTGTTCTCCTTCGGAGAGGCGGAAAACGATCATCCGGCCGGAGTTCGAACCGATGTCCACGACGGCGAAGGGACGGTCGTCGGGCTCGAGGTTCGGCGGGAGGCTCACGCCGTCATGGTCGCATACGCGCGTGTCGGGCCGACGACCAAGCGGGGAACGGGGGGATCGGGGGATCGGGGATCGGCGGGGTGGAACTCAGATCTGCAGCATCGGCGCGTCCGGCAGCGTGATGGTCGGCTCCAGAGAGTTCCGGGCGAAGGATGCGAGGAGGGCGTACCAACCCGGCTCGTAGGCGACGTCCTCGCAGAGGACACAGCCCGCAACGGTGCTCTGCTGGTGGAACTGATGTGCGGCCTGGGCCCTCTCGCGAGCGACCCGCTCGGCCTCGATCGTGGTCGGCGCGCTGGCCTGGGTCCGCATCTCCATCTGCTCCATCTGCTCGCCTCCTGGTTGCTCGGGACCTGCTGAGGATGTGCTTCTTGCAGGCCAGAGGCTATACCGGGACCGCGGCGTTCCTTGATACCGGGCTCTAGGTACTTCTGGCTATGCCGTGACTAGTCCCGGCAACGCGTGGCGGAGGCGGACGGGAATCGAACCCGCCTGGGAGCTCGCGCCCCCACATCGGTGTTGAAGACCGAGGGGCCCACCAGGAACCCTGACACCTCCGCGGGGCAGCCTAGCCTGTCGCCGTCTATCCGAGGCCGGCAGGTTCATGCTGGGCGAGGGCCTGCGCTTCGTAGGC
>JANXVR010000019.1 GCA_025351565.1 Actinomycetes bacterium | reverse complement strand
CTCTTTGGCCCGCTTCTCGCCGACCTGCCGGGCCAACAGGCCGATCCCGTACCCCCCGTCGAACGAACCGACGCGCGGTCCAGTCTGGCCGAACCGGGCGTTCTCTGCCGCGATCGTGAGGTCGCAGCACAGGTGCAGGACGTGGCCCCCGCCGATCGCATACCCGGCGACCATCGCCACCACCGGTTTGGGCAGGCGGCGGATCTGGATCTGCAGGTCGAGCACGTTCAGCCGGCCGATCCCGCGTTCGTCCACGTAGCCGTCGGCGCCACGGATCTTCTGGTCGCCCCCCGAGCAGAACGCCTCCGGGCCTTGGCCCGTGAGGATGATCGTGCCGACGTCCGGATCGTCCCGAGCCATGTCGAAGGCCCGGATGAGCTCCTTCGTGGTCAAGGGCCGGAAGGCGTTGCGAACTTCGGGCCGGTCGATCGTGATCTTCGCGATTCCCTCGGCGGTCTCGTAGCGGATGTCGCTCCACTCGCCGGACGGCTGCCACCCCATCGTCTGCACCATGTGACCATCGACTCCTAGAGCGGTTACTCGTACGTTTCGGCTAGCCTACCCGACGTGAGCCTGAGCGAACGACTCGGGGTGGGACCCGGCGATCTGGTCGCCCTTCGCTTGCCTCCCGGGCCTGGCTGGCTGGAGGCGGTCACCGATCTGTGGGCCGCGGGCGCCGCGATCCTCCCGCTGGATGTCCGCTCCGCTCCGGCCGAAGTCCGGGCCATCCTCGCCCTCGCCGATCCGCGCGTGATCGTGACCGCCGAGGGCACGGAGATCCGCGACACGGGTGGATCGATCGACGAACGCGTCGGTCTGGTCATGCCGACCTCCGGCACTTCCGGCACCCCGAAGCTGGCCGAGATCTCGAGGGAAGCCGTGAGCGCCGCGGTTCATTCATCCACCCGGGCGTTGGGTGCCTCGATGAACGACCCCTGGGTCGCCTGTCTCACGCCCGCGCACGTGGGCGGCATGCTCGTCCTCCTGCGCGCGGCGTTGCTCGGCGCTCCCGTGCTGGTGCACGAGGCGTTCGAACCCGAACGGCTCGCCGCCGAGGCCGCGTCGGCCGATCGGACGTTGTTCGTCTCTGTGGTTCCGACGATGGTGCACCGGCTGGTCTCCTCCGGTGCGGCGCTACCCGGCGTCACGCTGCTCGTCGGCGGCGGTGGGCTGGACCGTCCCGCGCGCGAGGCTCTCGAGCGCTCCGGCGCGCGCGTCGTCACCACCTACGGACTCACAGAGACGTGCGGCGGGGTGGCCTACGACGGCAGCCCGTTCCCCGAGACGGATGTTCGGTTCGCGTCCGGTGGCCTCATCGAACTCCGGGGGCCGACGCTGATGAGCGGCTATCGGCGAGATCCCCAGGCCACCGTCGAAGCATTCACCATCGACGGGTGGCTGCGAACGGGGGATGTCGGCGCCCTGGACGAGGATGGCCGGCTCGGGGTGTGGGGTCGCTCGGACGACCTTATCCGCACGGGGGCGGAGAAGGTCTGGCCCCAGGAGGTGGAGCGAGCCCTTGCCGGCCATCCGAAGGTCGCGGACGTGGCCGTTGCCGGCTCCGCCGATCCGGAATGGGGTCAGCACGTGACGGCCTACGTGGTCCCCGAGCGCCCGGACGACCCGCCGTCCCTGGCCGAGCTCCAGGCCCACCTCGAGGGGCGGTTGGCGCGGTTCAAGTTCCCCCGGGAGCTCGTGGGCTGCACGAGGATCCCGCGCACCGCCTCCGGCAAGGTTCGCCGCGGCGAACTCCGGTAAGAGCTTGCGCCGCAAAGTGAAGGGCCCGAGTCCGGGAGGGGTGGACTCGGGCCCAACATCCATCCGGGGTCGCCGAGGGGGTGGCGACCCTGACCGGGTGGCGTGGTGTACGCCGTGCTGTGTTCTCGAAAGGCTTCGGCCGGCGGGGGGACGGACTTTAGGCCCGGTTGCTCAGACGGAGATGACGCCGTGGCGGACCGCGAAGGCGACGGCCTCAAGCTTGGAATGCACCCTGAGCTTGCCCAGGACGTTTCGGATATGCGTCTGGACGGTCTGTGGGCTGATGAAGAGCTTCGAGGCGATGCCGTCGTTCCGCATCCCCTCGGCTAGGAGCTGGAGGATCTCCTTCTCCCGCTCCGTCAGGTCACCCAGGAGATTGAGGGCGTCCCGGCGCTCCTCGCGCTCGAGCGCCACGCTGTGCAGGAGCCGTGTCAGCGTGGCGGGGTCGATGAGGACCTCTCCCTCGGCGGCGGCTTTCGCGGCGGTCAGGAGTTCCTCAGCCGCCTCATCCTTGCCCAGGAATCCCGAGGCACCGGCTTCGACCGCTTCCACCAGCAGGCGTTCGTCGTCGTGCGCCGTCATGATGACCACCTTCGTGGCCGGGGACGCGGTCTTGATCGCGCGCGTGGCGTCGATGCCCGACATCCCACCCTTGAACACGATGTCCATGAGCACCACGTCGGGCAGATGCTCGGCGCAGATCAGGATGGCTTCTTCGGCCGTGTGCACGGGGTCCGCGATCATGGTGAGGTCGGGGTCCAGGCCGACCACC
>JANXVR010000278.1 GCA_025351565.1 Actinomycetes bacterium | reverse complement strand
TTCCCCGCCGCGTCCTACTTCGCCTCGCGCCAGCCGGCGCTGGCCATCAGCGCCATCGGCCAGGACAACGACCTGGCGAACCCGCTCCAGATGGCATTGGTCTCCGGGGCCGTCGCCAACGGCGGCGTGCTGATGCAGCCGAGGCTGGTCAGCGAGATCAGGGACAGCTCGGGCCGTGTGGTGCAGCGGTTCCCGAGCACGGCGTTCGGGCAGGCCGTCACGCCCCAGGTCTCGGCCGACCTGACCACCATGATGGTGAACGTGGTGGCGCACGGGACCGGCACCTACGCGCAGATCCCCGGGATCACGGTGGCCGGGAAGACCGGCACGGCGGACCACGGCTCCAGCGCGAACCCGCACGCGTGGTTCACGGGATTCGCCTCGGCCAACGGCCGAAACATCGCGGTCGCGGTTATCGTGCTGGACGGCGGCAACATGGGGAGCGAGGCCACCGGCGGCCACGTGGCCGCCCCCATCGCCAAGCAGATCATCCAGGCGTGGCTTCAAGGAGGAGCATGAGCGAGGCCGTACTCGGAGGGCGCTATCGCGTGGAAGCACGCATCGGCGCGGGCGGCATGGCCGAGGTCTTCCGCGGGTTCGACACGACCCTGCACCGCACGGTCGCCATCAAGACGCTGAACGCCCCTTACGCCCGCGACGCCAGCTTCGTCGAACGCTTCCGACGTGAGGCCCAGGCCGCGGCCCGCCTCAGCCACCCGAACATCGTGGCCACCTACGACTCGGGTGCCGACGGCACCACGCAGTTCATCGTCATGGAGTTCATCGAGGGCCGAACCCTGGCCGAGTTCCTTGCCAGCGGGAAACGCCTCACGCCGGTCCAGGCCACCGAGATCGCGGAGAAGGTGTGCGACGCCCTCACGGCCGCGCACGGGCAGGGCGTGATCCACCGCGACATCAAGCCCGGCAACATCATGGTCACGCGCGAGGGTGCGGTGAAGGTCATGGACTTCGGCATCGCCCGCATGGTCAGCGGGCCCGAAACCGCGCCCCAAACCAGCGTGGTCATGGGCACCGCCACCTACATCTCGCCCGAGCAGGCGAAGGGACAGCCCGTCGATGCGCGCAGCGACCTCTATTCATTGGGAACGGTGCTCTACGAGATGCTCGCGGGGCGTCCGCCGTTCGTCGGGGACTCCTCGGTGGCGGTCGCCTACAAACAGGTGAACGAAACCCCCGAGCCGCCGTCGGTACACAACCCGGACGTGCCACCCCGCCTGGACGCCGTGATCATGCGGGCCTTGGCGAAGAACCCCGCCAACCGATATCAGGACGCCGCGGAGTTCCGCGCGGACCTGGAACGCGTTCGCCGGGGGCAGGAAGTGGAGGCGACGCCGCTGCTCCCGCTGGCGGGCGAGGCTACGCAGGTCATCTCCCGGCCGCGGTCGACAGAAGTCCTGCCGCCGATGATCGATCCGCCCGGCACGGGACGGAAGGTCTGGCTCGGGATCCTCATCGGCGTCCTGGTGGTCGGCGTGATCGCCGGCGGCGGTGTCCTCCTGGCGAACGGTCTCCTGGGGGGTAAGACCACCCCTTCGGTCGCGCTGAAGCCCATGCCGAAGCTGGTCGGGCTGGACCAAACAGCCGCCATCGCCGCGTTGAAGAAGGCCGGGTTCACGAAGGATCCGGTCATCACTACGCAGATCTCGACCCAGACCGCCGGCACCGTCCTCTCCCAGGACCCCCCTGAGACCACGCCAACGCAGACCGACGCCGTCGTGACGCTGGTCGTGGCAAAGGCCGTCAAGCAGGTGTCGGTTCCGAACCTCAGCACCCTCACGGCCGATCAGGCGCGCACGGCGTTGATCGCGGCAGGGCTCAAGCCGGGGGCCGAGACCACGGCGCCCAGCACCGCGCCCATCGGCCAGGTCATCGGCCAGACCCCGGCCTCCGGCACGCCCGTGGCGAAGGGAACGTCGGTGAGCTTCGTCACCTCGAGCGGGCCCGCCGCCGTCACCGTCCCCAACGTGGTGTGCCTCACGCTCGGCAACGCGACGGCCAGGCTCTCGCACGCCGGCTTCACTGCGGCCAACGGCGGGCCCGCGACCACCTTCAACGCGACCTGCCCGCCGGGCAACAGCCGCATCGCCTCGCAGGACCCCGGGCCCGGGCCACAGCCCCCCGGCACCACCGTCACCATCTTCACGAACCCACCGTCGCCTTCGCCCACCCCCAGCCCGACCCCCTAGGAGTCCCCGTGCAGTGGTACACCTCCGAAGCGTTCACCCCTTCCGAGCGCGACCAGCTCGCGCCGCACTTCACCAACCTGGATGGTCCGGTCTTCGCCCTGACGAACCTCCCGGAGGCCGTGAAAGGGGCGCTCTTCGCACGGTATTCGCGGAGCACGAAGTCACTGCGCCGGCTGTTCCTGGATGAGTTCGTGCAGGACGTGACGGACGCCGGGACGCTGAGCAACGTGGGATCGGCGCGGGCGGACAAGCTCTACGACAAGGTGTTCGTGGAGTACGGCGACGACTCGGTCGCGCAGCTCGGCGGCGTGCACCTTGCGTGCGAACAATCCTCGCAACTGCTGTGCAAGGCGCTGGAATGGGGGCGGCTGGCCGCCTACCTGGAGCAGTCGACGCGGTACATGCGCTACGACGGGCGCCCCGGTGACCGCTGGCGCGCAACGGTTCCCACCGAGATCGAGGGCACCGACCTCAAGTCCGAGTTCGACGGGTTCCTGGACACGGTGTTCACGACATACGGCCAGATGTACGGACCGCTGGACGCGTTCTGGCGCGAACGGTTCCCCAAGTCCGATGCCGACAGCGAGTTCGTCTACAACCAGACCATCATGGCGAAGACGTGCGACACCTTGCGCGTGCTGCTCCCCGCCGCCACCCGGTCGAACCTGGGGATCTACGCCACCGGCCAGAGTTACGAGCAGCTGGTCATGCGGCTGGCCGTGCATCCGCTCGCGGAGATGCGCGAGTACGGCGCCATGGTTCTCACCGAACTCCGCAAGGTCATCCCCGAGTTCCTCAAGCGCGTGGACGTTCCCGAGCGCGGCGTCGCGTGGGGCGCGTACTGGGAGGCCAACCGCGAGGCCACCGAGCACCTGGCCGCCAAGCTCCTGAGCGACACGGAGGCCGAGCCCCGCCCGGAGGTCACGCTGACCGATTTCGACCCGGACGGTGAGATCAAGCTCACGGCTGCGGTGCTCTACGCGGTCGGCCATCTCCCCGACGATCAGATCCTCACCCTGGTCCGCGCGATGAGCACGGACGAACGCGCGGCGATCCTGGCGGCGAGCGTCGGCGACCGAGCGAACCGGCGCCACAAGCCGGGCCGCGCCTGGGAGCGAACGCAGTACCGCTTCGACGTGCTCTGCGACTTCGGGGCGTTCCGCGATCTCCAACGGCACCGTCCGCTGACGGTGGAATGGCAGCGCCTCACCACGGCGCACGGCTACGACACGCCCACCGAGATCGACGAGGCCGGGCTGCGCGAGCCGTGGGAGCGCGTGCTGGGAGCGAGCGCCGCGCTGGCGACGCGCTTGCTGACAGCAGGTCTGCCCGACGTCGCGCAGTACGCCGTCTCCATGGCGTACAAGATCCGGTTCGTCATGCAGATGACGGCGCGCGAGGCCATGCACCTGACGGAGCTTCGGTCCCAGCCGCAGGGACACCCGGCATACCGGCGGGTCGCGCAGTCCATGGCACGCCAGATCGCGGAGGTGCACCCCGCCGTGGCCGCGGCGTTCACGTATCTGGACACCAGCGAGGTGGACCTGGCCCGCCTGGAGGCCGAACGTCGGCTGGAAGCCAAGCGCACCGCGCAGGCGTAACCTCCCCGGCCATGAACCGGGCGCTCGCAGATCTGATCGACCGGCGGGTTCCGGCCTGTGGGCCGGGCCTCACGCTCCTCGTCCTGCGGGACGGCGCCCCGTTCATGCAGGTGACGAGCGGGCTCGCGCGGGTCACCGACGGCAGCCCGCTCACCGACGACACCGTCTTCTATGTGGGGTCCATCGCGAAGCAATTCGTCGCGGCGTGTGTGGCGTTGCTCGAACGGGACGGGGCCATGTCGGTGCAGGACCCCATCGCTCGATACGTCGATGACCTGCCGGCATGGGGCGCAGATGTGCGACTGGCGCAGCTCCTGAACCACACGAGTGGGCTGCACGATGCCGAGCGCGCCACGCACATGGGCGTGCCGACCGACGGCGTCCCCGCCTGGAGTACCGACGATCAGCTCGCGAAGGTTCGCGCGTTGCCCGCGCTCGCGCACCAGCCCGGCACCGTCTACGACTACTCCAACCGCGGCTACGTGCTCCTCGCTACGGCAGTCGAACGCGCTGCGGGGGAGTCACTCGCAGAGGTGTCGGCTCACCGCATCTTCGAACCGCTCGGCATGGCCGCCACGATGTTCCGCGACCGGCCAGATGCGCTTCCACCCTCCGCCGCGCGTGGGCACTTCGAGGCGATCGACGGTGCACGATACGAGGAGCCCGCCCGCTTCCACGCAGTGGGCGCCGGCGGCCTGTGGACGACCACTGCGGACCTGGCCCGTTGGGACGCCAACTTCGATGACGACCGACTCACCGGCGGGTGGCTTCCGGACCGGCTCACTCGCGCCGGGTCTCTGAGCGACGGAACGCCGCTGCACTACGCGATGGGCGTCTCGGTGCGAACGCATCGCGGACTCCCGATCGTGAGCCACGGCGGCAGCTTCCCCGGCTGGGAGTCGAAGATCGTCCGCTTCCCCACCGCTCGAACCACGTTCATCTGCCTCGGCAACACCGACGACCTAAACGTGTCGGGCTTGGTGTTCGACGCAGCGGATCTACTGCTCACCGATCAGATGGACCCGACCGCACCGACGGCCGAGGAGACACTCAGGTCGGCGTAACGCGCCTCGACGCCGAGCCGGCGACGACGAAGATCGCCCCCACGATGATCCCCAGCGCGACCTCGACCGTCCACACCGGGGCGGGTGGCATGAGCCGGCCCGCGGCCCAGCGGACAAGGGGCTCCAGGAACAGAACCCCCGCCACGAGCACCGCGCTCACCCACCACCGACGGGCGCGCCACCGCTGACCCAACAGACCGAACAGTGGCCCGGTGATCAAGCCTCCGAGGACATACATCGGGTTGTACCAACCTCTCGTCAGGGCGACCATCCCGGAAGCGAATCGGTGGAGCGACCAAGGGTGGATCTCCAAGGGGCTGTAGGTCATGGCGAAGTAGCCGACCAACGCCGCCACCGAGACCGCGAGGCCGAGCGTCGCCGCTCTCCGCGATCGTTGCTGAGTGAGGCCCACCAGGAACGGCAGCACCAGCCACGGCGCGGACACCTGGGCAGCGGTCGAGGCCCACAGGCCGAGCGTGATCGACCGGCTTCCGAGGAACTGGTCTGCAGCACCGAACGCGAGCCCGAGGACGATCGCAACGAGATAGGCCATCCCGGCACGATAGCGGATGGCCCCTCATGGGTCGATACACCGACCGGCCGCGGCGCACCTCCTTCCAGTACCCTTCCAGGCATCCCATGACCCTCGACGCTATCTTCCGTTTGGCACTCGCCCTGTTGGCCACCGCCGCCTTCGTGGTCGGGGTGACCGGCTGGGTACACGTCGTGCGTGACCGCCACCCCGCCCAAGCCGGGACGCCCGCGGACCATCCCGGAGTAGTCGGGGAGAGCTGATGCTCGAGTTCCTCGACCTGCGCGAGCGGGGCGGGCGGCTCGAGCCCTCGAAGCTCGAGATCGATCCTGCACTCGCCGAAACCGTCCGAGGCATCCTTCAACGCGTGTTCGTCGAGGGCGACGACGTGCTGTTCGAACTGGCCCAGAAGTTCGACGGCGCCGACCTGCGCGGCTCGCTGATGGTGACCGACGCGGAGTTCGATAGCGCCGAAGCAGCCACTCCCCCCGAGCTGCGCCAAGCACTGGACGAGCTGATCGAACGGCTCCGCGATCTGCACGCGCGCCAGCTTCCGCCCGAGTGGTGGGACGAACGCGACGGCGTGCGGTTCGGTGAGATCGTCCGCCCGCTCCAGTCCGTGGGGTGCTACGTGCCGGGCGGACGAGCCACGTACCCGTCGTCGGTGGCGATGACGGTGGTCCCAGCCGTGGTTGCGGGCGTTGAGGAGATCGTGCTGTGCACGCCGCCGCGCGCGGACGGGACCGTGGCGCCTGCGGTGCTGTACGCCGCGCGCCGCGCCGGCGCCACCTACGTGGCCAAGACGGGCGGCGCGCAAGCCATCGGCGCCATGGCGTACGGGACGGAGTCCGTCCCCCGCGTGGATCGCATCGTCGGCCCCGGCAACGCCTACGTCACCGAGGCGAAACGTCAGGTAGCCGGGACGGTCGGGATCGACGGTCTCGCCGGGCCCACCGAGCTCGCGATCGTGGCCGATGACTCCGCGGACCCCGCCATGGCCGCCTTGGACCTCATCGCTCAGGCCGAGCACGACCCTGAGGCGCGGTGCTGTTTCATCTCCCCCGACCGGGGTCTCATCGAACGGGTGGACGGAACCCTCATCGAAGCGCTCGCGACCGCGGGCAGGCGCGAGATCGTGGACGCGGCGATGCGCTACACCAGGACCGTCCTGGTCCGCGATCTGGCGCAAGCGGCTGACGTGGTCAACGACCTCGCCGCCGAACACCTTCAGCTGCTCCTGTCCGACCCTGAGACCTTCCTCAAGGATGTTCGCAACGCGGGGGCCATCTTCATGGGCGCGTCGACTGCGGTGCCGTTCGGCGATTACGGAGTGGCGTCCAATCACGTGCTCCCAACGGCGGGGACCTCGCGCTTCTCCAGCGGCCTCCGCGCGTCGGACTACGTCACGGTGAGCTCCGTGGTCCAGATGACCGCCGACGCCGCCCGCCGCTACGCGCCCGGTACCTCGGCGATCGCCAGAGCCGAGGGGCTGGTCGGTCACGCGCGCGCGATGGACGCACGCACGGAAGACGGCGCGCCGTGACCGCGCTCACGGCCCCTGCGCCGCGCGCAGGGCTGCGCGAGATCCCCGCCTACGTCTCCCCCCAGCTCGAGTGCCGCGCGCGTCTCAACACGAACGAATGTCCGGTCGATCTCCCGGCCGCCTTCCACGCGGACCTGGCGGAAGCCATCCGCCTGGTACCGCTCAACCGCTACCCCGACGGCCAGATGGCCGAGCTCCGCACCGCCCTGGCCGGACGCCACAGCCATCCGTTCGAAGGGGTCTGGACCGCGAACGGTTCGAACGAGATCTTGACGCAGCTCTTGCAGGCCTACGGCGGTCACGGGCGTCAGGCGATCATGTTCGAGCCGACGTACCTGCTCTACTCGCGCCTGTGCCGGCTCACCGAGACGCGGCCCATCCAGCTGCGCCTGAAGCCGCCGTTCAAGCTGGGTGCTCACGACGTCGCGGGCGCGCTCGGCCTGCACCCCAACGTGATCTTCGTGTGCTCGCCGAACAACCCGACGGGCAACACGCAGCCGCTGGTTGATATCGAACAACTGGCCAGGGCCGCCCCGGCGGCGCTGATCGTGGTGGACGAGGCCTACATCGACTTCGGCGGGCAGAGCGCGCTGCCGCTGGTCGCCGAGCACCCGAACATCGCTGTGGTCCGCACGTTCAGCAAGGCGTTCTCGATGGCGGGCGCGCGGATCGGCTACGTGCTCACCTCCCCCGGCGTGGTGGAGGACCTCCAGCGCGTCCGTTTGCCGTATCACCTCTCCGCGCTCAGCCAGACCGCCGGTCTGGCGGCGCTGCGCCACATGGACGACGCGCTCGGCCTCCTCGAAGGGATCCGAGCCCAGCGCGATCGCATCGTCGAAGCCCTGACGGCGATCGAGGGCTGCACCGTCTTCCCGTCCCAGGCGAACTTCGTGCTCTTCGTTCCGCCCAGACCCGCGGCCGATGTCTGGCAGGGCCTGCTGGACCGTGGCGTCCTGGTCCGCGACATGACCGCGGTGGTGCCGGAAGCGCTGCGCGTGAGCGCCGGGACCGCGGAGGAGATCGACCTGTTCCTGGCCGCACTGACGGAAGTCCTCACCAGCGGACCCGCGCCCATGCCGACGCCCGCACCGACAGCAGGAGACGACCGATGAGCCGCACCGCCACCATCAACCGAACCACCAAGGAAACCGACATCAGCATCACGCTCGACCTAGACGGAACCGGACGGTCCTCGGCCGACACCGGGCTCCCGTTCTTCGATCACATGGTCGGGCAGCTGGGCAAGCACGCCGGATGGGACCTGGACGTGACCTGCAAGGGAGACCTGGAGATCGACGGCCACCACACCGTCGAGGACACCGGTATCGCGCTCGGCCAGGCCCTGAAGGAAGCGCTGGGCGACAAGACGGGGATCCGGCGGTTCGCCTCCATCGTGGTGCCCCTGGACGAAGCGGCGGTCGAGGTGTCGCTGGACCTTGCCGGTCGGAACTTCGTGGTGCACGAGGTTCCGGTCCCCGCCGAAACCATCGGGACGTTCGACACCGGGCTGGTCGAGGACTTCGTTCGGGCACTGGCGCAGAGCGCCGAACTGACCATCCACGTCCACCTGCGCTACGGGCGCTCGCCCCACCACGTCTGCGAGGCGGAGTTCAAAGCTATGGCCAAGGCGTTCGGCGACGCGTGCTCGTTGACCGGGCGCGGCGATGTCCCCTCCACGAAGGGAACCCTGTGACCGCGATCGCGGTGCTGGACTACGGCAGCGGCAACCTCCATTCCGTCTCGCGCGCGCTCGCCGCGGCGGGCGCCGAGCCTGCCGTGACCGCCGACCCGCGGACCGTCGACCGCGCCCAGGCACTCGTCATCCCCGGGGTCGGCCACTTCGGCGCGTGCGTGCGCGCGATCAGGACGGCGGGGCTCGACGCCGCGATCACATCCTTCGTTGCGTCCGGGCGTCCGGTGTTTGGTGTGTGTGTCGGGATGCAGGTGCTCCTGGACGGGAGCGAGGAAGACGGCGAGGAGGGTCTCGCGGTCGTGCCGGGGGTCTCACGCAAGCTGCCCGACACGGTCAAGGTGCCGCACATGGGATGGAACACGGTGACGTGGACACCTGCGCACCCCTACGCCCGCGACATCCCCGCGGACACCCGCTTCTACTTCGTGCATTCGTTCGCCCCCGAGGTCGGCCCGGCCACCGTAGGGCGGACCGAGCACGGGCGCCCTTTCGCGGCGGCGATCGCGAAGGACAACGTCTTCGGAGCGCAGTTCCACCCGGAGAAGTCCGGAGACGCCGGCCTGAAGCTGTACCGGAACTTCGTTCGGGCGGTGGCGGCATGATCGTCATCCCGGCGATCGATCTGCGAGGCGGCCGCGCGGTGCGCCTCTTGCGCGGCAACCCCGAGGATGAGACCAGCTACTCCGAGGATCCCGTGGCGGTGGCGGTGAAGTTCCAGGAAGAGGGCGCCCGGCGGCTCCACGTCATCGACCTGGACGCAGCGCTGGGCGAAGGCGACAACCGCGACGCGATACAGGCCATCTGTCACGCCGTGGTGCTTCCCGTGCAGGTCGGCGGCGGCATCCGAACTATCGAGGCCATCGGCGGCGTGCTCGAACGGGGCGCAGCCCGCGCGATCCTCGGCACGGCCGCCGCCGCCGATGCGGAGTTCGTCGCGCGCGCCGTGGAGGAGTTCGCCGAACACATCGTGGTCGGGCTGGACATCCGCGGCGGCAAGGTGATGGTCAAGGGCTGGAAGGAAGAGGGGCCTTCGCTGGAAGACGCGATCCCCATGCTCGACGAAGCCGGGGCGCCGCGCTACCTGGTCACCTCGATCGCGCGCGACGGCACGTTGGAAGGCCCCGACATCCGGCTCTACACGCAGGTGCTCAAGCTCACCACGACGCCCATCATCGCCAGCGGCGGGGTTCGCCACGCGGACGACGTCTGGGCGCTCCGCGACCTCGGCTGCGAAGCCGCCGTCACCGGCAAGGCGCTCTACGAACACACCCTCAAGCTCTCCCAGGTCATCCGGGGCTGAGCATGGCCGTCGCGAAACGGGTCATCCCCTGTCTCGACGTCGCCGACGGGCGCGTGGTCAAGGGCACGCGGTTCCGGGATCTACGCGACGCCGGCGATCCGGTTGAACTCGCCGCCTTCTACAACCGGGAAGGCGCCGACGAGCTGATCTTCCTGGACATCACCGCGACCGTGCAGGGCCGCAAGGCCACGCTGGACGTCGTTTCCCAGGTGGCCGAACAGGTCTTCATCCCGCTCACCGTGGGGGGCGGGATTCGGACCGAGGCCGACGTGAACGACCTGCTCCGGGCCGGTGCGGACAAGGTGGGGCTGAACAGCGGCGCCGTGCGCGAGCCGGAGCTGTTGGAACGCTGCGCCGACCGATTCGGCACGCAGTGCATGGTGGTGGCGATCGACGCCCGCCGCAGTACCGGCGCCGCCGGCTGGGACGTGGTCATCGACGCCGGGCGCACGCCGGCCGGACGCGACGCGGTCGAATGGGCCGTGGAGTCCACCACCCAACGCGGAGCAGGAGAGATCCTGCTCACGTCGATGGACCGCGACGGGACGGGTGACGGCTACGACCTGGAACTCCTGCAGGCGGTGACGTCGGCGACCACGGTTCCCGTTATCGCGAGCGGCGGCGCCGGAACGCTCGTCCACTTCGCCGACGGCCTGACCACGGGCGGCGCGGATGCCGTCCTTGCCGCCAGCCGGCTCCATTTCGGCGACCTCTCGATCGGCCAGATCAAGGCCTACCTGGCGGCAGAAGGCCTGGAGGTCCGGACGTGAGCGTCGATCGTGCGCCGGTCGATCTTGACGCATTGGCCTTCAACATCGAGGGCCTGATCCCCGTGATCGCGCAGGACGCCGACACGGCCGAGGTCCTCATGATGGCCTGGGCGAATCGGGAAGCCCTGCAGCGCACGCTGGATGAAGGGCGCATGGTCTACTGGAGCCGCAGCCGCGCCGAACTCTGGCGCAAGGGCGATACCAGCGGCCATGCGCAGCACTGGACATCACTCAACGTAGATTGCGACGCCGACGTGATCCTGGCCACCGTTCATCAGGAGGGTGCGGCCTGCCACACCGGCGAACGGACCTGCTTCTATCGCGTACTTGAAGGGAAGGATCGCTGATGCTGAAACTCGTCATCCCGAAAGGGTCGCTGGAAGAACAGACACTGCGGCTCTTCGAGGCCGCCGACCTGGACGTG
>JANXVR010000259.1 GCA_025351565.1 Actinomycetes bacterium | reverse complement strand
AGCCGTGTCCGTTCTGCCTGACCGAGGTGCCGCTGGCCGCGACCCGTTGCGCCAGTTGCGCCAGCGACCTGCCGCCCGCACATGCGTCCACTTCGCCCACGGGCGGTGGCTCCGCGTGAATCGGCTCCCGCCCCGCGCCCGTCGGAGGACCCATCGCTCGACCCTCGTGGTCTCCGCGCTCGCGGTGCTCGTGGCATGCTCCTCCGCGGCGATGGGCGTCTCGTCCTCCCCACCGCCGACCTCAGCGGGGACTGCCAGCACTCCGGTCCCGACCGGACTGGACAAGCTCCAGCACCTGGTGTTCCTGGTCCAGGAGAACCGGTCGTTCGATCAGTACTTCGGGACCTTCCCTGGCGCGAAAGGGTTCCCCCGCAACGCCAAGGGGCAGATCACGGCGTGCGTGCCGAACCCCTACCTGGGCGGATGTTCGCGTCCCTACCACGCGACCGGTTGGCATCAGCTCGGTGGTCCGCACGACCAGACCGCAGCGATCACGGATATCAACGGCGGCAAGATGGACGGCTTCATCCGTGCGATGAAGCCGGGGAGCAACCACTGCTGGACCAACCCGGCGCTCGCCGGATGTGCCGGCGAGGTGGGTCCTGCGGGCCAGCCCGACACGCTCAGCTACATGACCGCCAAGGACATCCCCAACTACTGGGCATACGCGCACCATTTCGTGCTCCAGGACCATATGTTCGCCCCGACGGATTCCTCTTCGTTGCCCTCGCACCTGTTCATGGTCTCGGCCTGGTCGGCCTACTGCTCGAACCCGAGCGTGGCCGCCACCTGCGTGAACGACAACCTGGTGACCGGCGGACGATCCTGGCGCTACGGCAACCCGCCGAGGTACGGCTGGACCGATATCACGTATCTGCTGGACAAGGCGGGCGTGAGCTGGCGCTACTACGTCGACAACCGGACATGCCTGAACCCGCCGTGCCCGGGCGGGAACCGGGGCACGGCCGCCGATAAGGCGCCGATCGGGGGCTTCGTCGACGTCCACCAGGACGGCAGCGCCGGGAACGTGCAGACTCTCTCGCACTTCGTGGCCGCCGCGAAGGCCGGCACGCTGCCCGCGGTCTCCTGGGTGGCGGTGGCCCCGCCGTACAACGAGCACCCCGGATTCCCCGGCACCGTCCGGCAGGGCATGGCCTACGTGACGAAGACCATCAACTCCGTCATGCAGGGGCCCAACTGGAACTCGAGCGCGATCTTCCTCTACTGGGACGACTGGGGCGGCTTCTACGACAACGTGGTTCCGCCCAAGGTGGACCAGAACGGCTACGGACTCCGAGTGCCGAGCATGGTGATCAGTCCGTACGCGAAGGCCGGGTACATCGACCACCAGACGCTCTCGTTCGACGCCTTCCTCAAGCTCATCGAGGATCGATTCCTTGGAGGAGCCAGGCTGAACCCGAAGACCGACGGCCGTCCCGATCCCCGGCCCACCGTCCGTGAGAACGTCGGCATCCTGGGGAACGTCCTGCAGGACTTCAACTTCAACCAGCCCCCCCGGCCGCCGCTGATCCTTGACCCGACGCCGTAGAGGGCGCCACTCCTACGGCACCGGGCTCGGCTCGAACGGGCCGACCTCGAGGGTGGACGGCTGGCCCGGCCCATTGCAGGGAGGCGGCGGGGTGCCGTCCGCGCCGTACACGTCCACCGTGCCCCCGGCTCCGACGGCCACCTTCCACAGGGCCGGGTGCGAGAGCTGCGGGCACATGTTGCTCCACCGGATCCGGACCGATGCCACGGCCCCTGTGCGAAGCCGCACGACCGGCCACCCCGTGGGAGGGGACGCCCCGTCCGCCTTCCACTGCGGGCCGACGTCGAGGACCTGGACGGTGAGCCGATGGGTCGGCGAGCGATAGAGCGTCACGGCGGGCCGGCCGGTGAGGGTGCAGGTCCTGTCGCTGAAGTTGGTGAGGTGGATCGCGCCCTCCACCGATCCCATCGCCCCTGTGAGTGAAGCGGTAGCCCGCAGGTCAGCCCCGGTGCAGGAGGGGACCGGGCCAGGGCCCTGAGAGGTGACCGTGGGAGCGGGGTGGCGCAGAGCGGCGATCCCGGCCGAGGTCCCAACGATGAGGACGCTCGCCGCGGCGACGGACACCACGGCGTTGCGCGCGACCCGCCGCCGCGCGCGAGCGAGCATGGATCGCGGCGGTTCGTTGAGGGACGGGACCTCCCCCGCGCGTTCTGCCAACAGTTGTTCCAGGGTCGTCAGGTCCTCAGACATCGTCGCTCCTTACATGGATGCGCAACTCGGCGAGCCCTCGCGACACGAGGGATCGAACGGTCCCCGGACGGCATCGCAGGATCTCCGCGACGTTCAGCTCCGGCAGGTCCTCGTAGATCCGCAGCACGATGGCGGTCCGCTGGCGGACCGGTAACTGCTGCAGGCGGTTCCACAGGTCCGCCCGGAGACCGATGTCCGGCCCCTCCCCGGCCCGCTGCGGCTCCGCGGCCGTTCTGGCGATGAACGCCCGCTCCAGACGCTTGCGCCGGAAGTACGAGTTGGTCAGGTTGACCACCGTCCGGCGGAGGTAGGCATCGAAGGCGCCCGGGTCGCGGAGATGCACCAGGTGCCCGGCCAGCTTGACGAACGCGTCCTGGACCAGGTCCTCGGCCAGCTGGCGGTCGCCCGTGAGCATGTAGGCGAGCCGGATCGCCTCGGCGGCGTGCCGGTTGTAGAGGTCGGCCAGGCGACCACCGTCTGCTTGCGTCATCCCGACATCATCCCGCGCTGTCGCGTTCACATGGGCAAGGACGCTTGACGGGGGCAGGTGGTTGCACGGGGCGACCCGACGGTAGGCTGGCGTCTGCATCCAGAGAGGTTCGGCAGCAGCCGGACCCGGCAACCTGGGAGGACACCCAAGGTGCCACCCGCTTCGGCGGGGATGCGGCCGGAACCGGCATCGCCGGGCTCCGTGCAACCAATGTCCCCACGGTGTCCTCCCACAGACGCAAGGAGGAGCGATGTCCGACGAACTGGTGGCGCTGGCGAACGAGGCCTGTTTCGGACTCCGGAAGTCGTGGGGGATGAACGGGCAGATCAGCGTGGGCTTCCTGGAGGTCGGCGCTGACGTAGTGACGCTCGAGGTGAGGACGAGTGCGCCTCGCTGGCGCGGGTTCGATCTGCCGGAGACGGTCCGTAATACGTTGGTGGGGTTCTTCCGCGACCTCCTGCCCGTGCCCGTCGCGCGCGTGATCTACACGAACGCAGCCGACGGCGTGGAGGAGGACGTGCGCTTCCTCCCGTTCTACTCGGAGGCGCTGCTGGCGAGCGACGCTCCCACCGGACCCATGACGCTGATCGAGCCGGTGTGCGAACAGCACCGGGAGGAGAACCGTCCGGCGTTCGAGGCTGCATGGAAGAAGAGCTCGTGACCGCGGCAAGGGTCACTTGTCGTCATCCGGCTGGCCGTAGCTCGGATCCTCGACGTCGAATATCTCCCCGCAGTCATCGCATTCGGTCATGCCGGGCTGTTCGTCCGAGATGGCGGTGTGGGTCGAGCCACAGTTCGG
>JANXVR010000251.1 GCA_025351565.1 Actinomycetes bacterium | reverse complement strand
GAAGGCAAGAACATCGGCCTCGTGACGGACGGAGGCATGCCCTCTGTCAGCGACCCCGGGTTCCGTTTGGTGCGCGCCTGCGCGGAAGAGGGGATCGACGTGCGAGGGGTGCCCGGTCCGTCGGCCGCGATCGCGGCGCTCGTAGTGAGCGGGCTCCCGACGGATCGGTTCGTCTTCGAGGGGTTCCTGCCGCGCAAACAGGGCGAGCGGGAACGCAGGCTCGCCGAGTTGGCCGACGACCGGAGAACCCTCATCTTCTTCGAGTCGCCGCTTCGGGTGCAGATCCTGCTGCGGGATGCCCTCGTGGCCTTCGGCGACCGCCGGATGGTCGTCGCCCGCGAGCTGACCAAGCTCCATGAAGAAGTGATCCGCGGCTCGGTCTCCGAGGTCCTGTCCAAGCTCGGTGACGCCGGGCTGAAGGGTGAGGTCGTCGTGGTCATCCACGGCGCCGAAGAGGTGGAGCACGACCTGGCGGCGTGCATCGTGGAGGCCCGCGAACTCCTGGCCGAGGGCCTCAAGAAGCGTGACGCCGCCCATGCGGTGGCCGAACGCCACGGCATCAGCGCGAACGACATCTACCAGGGGCTGTTGAACGACCACGCCCCCACGGCCAAGGGGAAGCCGAACCACCCGTAGAATGACCCGACCATGGGCCGGGACACCTTCTACATCACGACCGCCATCCCCTACGTCAACGACGTGCCGCACATCGGGCACGCCTACGAGGGAGTCGCCACCGACTTCGTCGCCCGGTATCACCGGCAACGGGGCGAAGAGATATTCCACGTCACGGGCACGGACGAGCACGGCCTGAACAATCAGCGAGCTGCCGAGGCGCATGGAATGAGCCCGCAGGATTGGGTCGATTCGATGGCGCCGAAGTGGCGCGAGGTCTGGGGCCGGCTGGACATCTCCTACGACGACTTCATCCGCACGACTGAACCGCGCCACGAGGCCGTCGTGAAGAAGCTCCTCACCGCGGTCCACGACAACGGCACCGACGACATATACCTGGGCTCGTACGAAGGTCTCTACTGCGTCTCCTGCGAGGCCTACTACACCGAGGATGAACTGAAGGACGGGCTCTGCCCGATCCACGAACGGCCCGTGGAGCTGGCGAAAGAGGAGAACTACTTCTTCAGGCTCTCCGCCTACACCGACCGACTCCTCGCCCACTACGACGCGCACCCTTCCGCCATCGAGCCGTCGTCACGCCGGAACGAAGTGCTCTCCGTGATCCGCGGGGGCCTTCAGGATTTCTCGATCAGCCGGACCTCCTTCGACTGGGGAGTGCCGTTGCCTTGGGACGAAACTCATGTCTGCTATGTGTGGTTCGACGCGCTCGCGAACTACATCACCGCGGCCGGGTACGGAGACGACCCGGAACGCTTCGCGCAGTTGTGGCCGGCGAACATCCACATGATCGGCAAGGACATCGTTCGGTTCCACGCCATCTACTGGCCGGCCATGTTGATGGCTGCCGGTCTTGAGCCGCCCACACAGGTGTGGGCACACGGGTTCATCAACGTCGGCGGGAAGAAGATGTCGAAGACGAACGCCACGTCGATCCATCCGTTCGAGTTGCTCGATCGGTTCGGGACCGACTCCTACCGGTACTACTTCATGCGGGAGATCCGGTTCGGCGAGGACGGGAACTTCAGCTGGGAGTCGATGGTCGATCGCCACAACGCCGACCTGGCGAACGGGCTGGGCAACCTGGCCTCCCGGGTCTTGGCGATGGTGGAGAGCTACTTCGACGGGGTGCTCCCTGCACCGGTCGTCGAGGGGGCGGAGTCGGATCTCCCGGCGGTGACTGCCGACGCTCTCCGCCGGTACGACGAACACATGCTGGCGATCCAGTTGCAGCCGGCCCTCGGGGCGGTCTGGGACATCGTTGCTCGCGCCAATGCCTACCTCGTGGAGAAGCAGCCGTGGAAGTTGGCCAAGGACCCGGCCAACGCCGGGGAGCTCGCCGCGGTGCTGTACGCCGCCGCCGAGACCTTGCGCATCCTGGCCGTCGCGATCCATCCGATCATGCCGGCGGCCGCCGCGAGCCTGTGGAGCCAGCTCGGTCAGCCGGGGTCGGTCGCCGACGCCCATCTTCCGGCCGCGGGCGCCTGGGGCGGTCTCGAACCGGGCGCCAGAACCACCAAGGGCGAGAGCCTGTTCCCCCGCGTGGAGCACGAAGCGCAGTAGCTCCCGGTCGGCACCACAGGCTGAGGCTTTCCGGAAACGTGTTTCACGTGAAGCTCCCTGCCTCGACCGTATCTGCAGACCCGTGTACGCTCCCCGCCCGTGAGCGACTTGAACCCTGAACCGACGGTCCACGGCGGAGCGGTCGACACTCATTGCCACCTGTTCCTCCTGGACCTCGAACCTCCAGCAGTGGTCGAGGCTGCCAGGGCCGTCGGCGTCGACCGCATCATCTGCGTCGGGATCGATATCGAAACCAGCCTTCGAAGCCTGGAACTGGCGGATTCGATCCCGGGAGTCTTCGCCACGGCAGGCATGCATCCCCACGACGCGAGCGCCTTCGACGCCCAAGCGGCCGCTCGCATCGAAGAGCTGCTCCATGACCCTCGCGTGATAGGCGTGGGGGAGTGCGGGCTGGACTACTTCCGCATGCACTCACCCATCGAGGACCAGATCCGAACCCTGCGAACCCACATCGCTCTCTCGAACGAGTCCGGCAAGCCCATGGTGGTCCACGTCCGTGACGCATGGGAGGACACCCTTCGACTCCTGGATGAGGGTTCGGCCGAGCACGTTGTGATCCACTGCTTCAGCGGCGATGCGGACATCGCCCGCGAGTGCGCCGCCCGCAACTACCACCTCAGTTTCGCCGCCAACATCACGTATCCCAAGAACATCCACCTTCGCGAAGCCGCGGCCGCGGTCCCGTTAGACCGCCTCCTCACCGAGACCGATAGCCCTTTCCTCAGCCCGCAATCAACGAGGGGCCGTCCCAACAGTCCCGGGAACGTGCAGGCGGTCATCGCAGAACTCACCGCCGCTCGTAGCGAACCTCCCGGTGAAGTCGCCGTGGCCATCGCAACCAACGCCCGAGCGGCGTTCCCCGGCATGAGATAGCCCAACGCGCCTACCACATTCCGGCCGGATGGGGCTCCTTTCTAAAGGTTGCAGTGAGGGTTGAGGGTTTGGTACGGTCGCTGTCCCGATGGACACAAAGGCTTCGGTCCGGCCCTGCCGCTTCCCCCTGAAGCCTTCCTCACCAAGGAGGAAGGTTGGCGGTACGAGCTTCTCGGCTCCGCAGATTGCGGATCCGCCGCACCACACAGTTCTCGACCCTCTCGGTCGGGGCGCTGCTGCTGGTCGGCGTGGCGCACGGCGCGCAGGCCGAGCCGGAACCGGTCCAGCGGGCGCTGTCCTCGGCGACACCCGTCGCCGTGGTTGCGAACCAGTCGCCTGCAAGTGTGGGGGTCTGGGTGGTGGAAGGATCGAGCAGCGGACCCGCCGCGAAAGCGGTGGCGCTCGAAGGGGCCTCGGCCTCTGCGGGCGGTGTCGGGTTCTCCCCGGGGGTCAGCGTTCGTGCCGTCGTGGCGGGGAAGGTCTACGACGTCATAACGAACGCACCGACCGTTGGGGAACTCCTCTCGGCCATGGGGATCCATCCCGGCGCCGGTAACCGCGTTCAACCATCACCTCAGACCCCCCTTCACTCCGGCGTCACGGTCAACGTCCGGAAGGTTCGGGTCTTCACCGAGACGGTGACCGCTCCCGTCCCATTCCGGATCCGGTCCAAGGTGAGTCCGGCTCTCGCTCCCGGCACCGTCCAGGTCGCCACCGCTGGGATCGCCGGCGTCCGATCCATCGCCCGCCGGGTCACCATGGTCGACGGTCGCCGGGCCTCGGTTCGAACGATCACCTCAGCCGTGGTCCGCGCGCCGATCGACGAGGTTCGCCTCGTGGGACCGGCTCCCGCGGCCGTCCCGGTGGGCAGTCATCCGACCACCGGCCAAGCCACGTGGTACGACCCGCCGTGGTCGGGTCTGACGGCGGCGAGCCCATGGATCCCGTTCGGCACGCATGTAACGGTGACCGATCTTGACACCGGTAGGTCCGTCGTCGTGGTAATCAACGACCGTGGACCGTTCGGCGCCCCTTCCCGGATCATCGACCTCTCGCCCGAGGCGTTCTCCCAACTCGACTCCCTGGGGCGCGGCGTCATCAACGTTCGTATCGCTTGGTGAGGGCCTGACGGGCGGCCCCGCGTGAGCGGACCGGGCGCCCTGGGCGCCGGAGCCATCCGGGACCTGGCCGCGCGCCACGGCGTGCGACCCTCCAAGTCCCTCGGACAGAACTTCCTGACCGATCCGAACCTCGCTCGGGCTATCGCCTCGGACGCCGGGGTCGGACCGGGAGACCACGTGGTCGAAGTCGGCGCGGGTTTCGGTTCGCTGACAGTGGCGCTCGCGGCAACCGGCGCGCAGGTCACCGCCGTGGAGTTCGACCGGACGCTTATCCCGGCGCTGGAGGAAGTCACCGCGGGGATCCGGAATATCTCGCTCCTCCAGGGCGACGCCATGAAGTTGGACTGGGCCGAGCTCACGGGCGAAGGCGAGTGGACGCTCTGTGCCAATC
>JANXVR010000246.1 GCA_025351565.1 Actinomycetes bacterium | reverse complement strand
CCGAGTTCAGGGCGGCGCGGGCGGCGTCGGCTGCGGCCTGCGCCGTGTCCATCGCGTTCTTCGCTGCGGCCTGCTTGGCTTGGATCGCCGTGAGCTGGGCCTGCGCGGTGTTGAACTGCTCCGCCAAGATCTCAACCTGATGGTTGAGGGTGTCGAGCTTGGCCTTCGCGGCATCGACCTGTGCCTTGCTGGGAGCCGCGTACGAGGTGCCGACCGAGGCGAGGATCCCGGGAAGGACGAGGATCGCGGCTACCGAGAGCCGCAGGATCTTCGAGCGCTTCCGGGTCATGTGCCTCCTGAGGTCGGGATCCTGGGCCTATGCGAAAGGCTCCGTAACCCGGAGCCCTCGCCACCGAGGCTACCGGGGGCATCCGGGTTCGTCAAACGTTTAGTACCACTTCGGCGAAACCCCCCGGGCGGGAAAGTAGCCCCCTCGCCGAGTGCGTGAGGGCGGGTCTTTCGACCCGCCCTCCAGCGTGTTCCTCGAGTCGGGACGGCGGGACTTGAACCCGCGACCTCAGCGTCCCGAACGCTGCGCGCTACCAAACTGCGCCACGTCCCGAGGAACCCCAGTGTAACGAAGCGACCGGCCTAGCTCTTCCGTGGGTGGAGCTCCAGCAGCGCGGCCTCGGGGCGGCAGAAGAATCGGAACGGCGCGAACTTGCTGGTACCCATGCCGGGCGATAGGTACATGATCGCTCCGCCCATCCGGATGAGTCCGCTGGCCAACCGGCGCGGCATGGAGCTGTTCGTCACCAGGGCGCCGAGCAACGGGAGCCGCACCTGACCGCCGTGGGTGTGCCCGGCGACCATGAGGTCGTAGCCGAGCGCCGCCGTCTCGGGGGCCGAATCCGGCGAGTGCATGACGGCGAACCCGAATCGCTCGGGCTGCGTGCGCGGCGCCACCGTCAGGTCGTGGAGATGGATGTGGGCGTCGTCCAGACCCAGGAGTTCGATGGACACGCCGTTGATCCGGACCGCTCGATGAACGTTGGTGAGGTCTTCCCAGCCGTCGGCGGCGAGCTGCGCGCGCAGGTCCGCGGCGCGCCCGCGATGGGCGCGGCGCGGGTGTCGTTCCTTGCGGAAGTAGGCCAGGTAGTTCAAGGGGCGCGGCACGTAGTAGTCGTTGGACCCCAGAACGAACCAGCCGGCGCCGGTGCCCAGTGTCGGGCGGAGGGCGGCCACCACCGTCTCCACCGCCGCGGGTTCGGCCAGGAAGTCGCCGGTGACCACGGTGATGTCGGCCCTGGGCAGGGAGGCCAGGAACCGGGTCTTCCGCGGTTCGCGGCTCGTGAAGTGAAGGTCTGACAGGTGCAGCACGGTGATCGGGCCCGGGGCGTCCGCCGGTAGGATGTCCAGGCGGTGCCGGGTGATGCGGAACCACGAGTGCTCGATGAACACGCCGTAGAGGACGCACCCCACGCCCAAGCCCAGCAACCCCGCCACCCACGCAAGCACGGGAGGAGTCTAGTGACCGACCCGACACTGAAGGCGCAGATCCGCGAACAGATGACGACGGCCATGAAGGCCGGCGACAAGCTGACCGTGGGAGCCCTGCGCATGCTCTCGGCGGCCATCCAGTTCAAGGAGAAGGAAGTGCTCCACGAACTCTCCGACGACGAGGTCCGCGAGGTGGCCGGCAAGGAGGTCAAGAAGCGCGGCGAGTCCATCGAAGCCTTCGAGGGCGCCGGACGAACCGAGCTGGCGGCCAAGGAGAAGGCCGAGCGCGACGTCATCACCCCGTTCGCTCCGGATACGTTGCCGGACGAGAAGCTGGACGTCCTGGTCGAAGAGGCCATCGCCGCCACCGGCGCCACCTCCATGAAGGAGATGGGCAAGGTCATGGGCATGGTCATGGGGAAGACGAAGGGGTTCCAGGTGGACGGCACCGTCGTCCAGGGGAAGGTTCGGGCAAAGCTCGGCGACTAGTGCGCGCGGCCCACGGTGATCGTGATGGTGCCGCCCTGGTTCGCCTGTGCTCCCGCGGCCGGGGACTGATCGACCACCAGGCCTACCTTGGCCGGGGAGATCACCACCAGGTCCTTGATGACCACCACGAACCCGGCCTTGACCAGCGCCGCCTTCGCGTCCGCGAGCGCGAGGCCGAGGACCTTGGGGACCGTGATGGTGGCGGGTTTGCCGGTGCTCACCTCGATGAATACGGTGGTTCCGAGTTCGGCCGACGAACCTCCTGCCGGGGCCTGCGTGACCACCGTGCCCTTCGGTGCGACGTCGTCGATCGTCTTGACCACCGTCAGGAAGTGCGCATTCTTCAGGAGCGCCGTGGCCTGCGCCTGGGTCTTGCCGACCACGCTCGGCACGCTCGCCGTCTTCGGCACCGGTGGGGCGGGGAAGGAGATCGCCGGCATCCCGGTCATCACGTGCTGCATGTAGGCGGCCCAGATGGGGGCGGCCACGCTTCCGCCGAACACCGATGTGCCGAAGTAGGGCGTCATCGTCGTGTCCGTGCTGGGGAACCCCACCCACACGGACGTCGTGACCTGCTTCGTGTAGCCGACGAACCAGGCGTCGGCGGAGTTGTCCGTGGTGCCGGTCTTGCCCGAGACCGGCCAGGGCGAGAGGTTTGCGCCCGAACTCCCGGCCGTGCCGGTCGTGACCACTCCGTGGAGCATCGCGGTGATGAGGTGCGCGGTATCGGGCTTGAGGACCGGCCCGCAGTTCGACTTGTGCCGGTAGATCACCCCGCTGGAATCCGAGATGCGCGATACCGCGAACGGGGCGCAGTGGATGCCGTCGTTGGCGAACGTCTGGTACGCCGACGCCATCTCGAGCGGGCTGACGGAGTTCGTTCCGAGCGTGATGGAGGGGACGGCCAGGAGGTTGCTCTTGATCCCCATGTCGTGTGCGGCGGTGACGATGGCCGCGGGCGTGACCTGCAGCGCCAGCTGCGCGAAGACGACGTTGATCGAGTCGGCCGTGGCCGTCCAGAGGTTCATCATCCCCATGTCCCCCGCGCCCTCGGAGTTGCTGACGCAGTGCGTGGCGCTGGTCCATAGCGGCGAACAGAACGGTGACTTCGAGCTGAACGCCGCGTTCGGCGAGACATGCTGACGGAACGCGGCAACCAGGGTGAACGGTTTGAACGCCGAACCCGCCTGGCGTACGGCGGTGACGAGATTCACCTGGTCGCGGGCGAAGTTGCGGCCGCTGAGCATGGCGCGGATGGCGCCGGTGGCATTGTCGATCGACACGATGGCGGTGTCCGGCTTGTCCTTGTAGGAGGGGTTGTACGCGGGAACGGCCAGGGGTGCGAGCGCGGCCTGCTGGGCGTAGGACTGCCATCTCGGATCCAGGGTCGTGTAGATCTTGAGTCCTCCCTCGTTCAGGGCTCGCTGACGTGTCGGCTTGCCCTTGCCGAGCGCGTCAAAGATGCCGTTGGGGTTGTCCAGGATCTGCTGCGTGAGGTACTGCACGAAGTACGGGGGACGCTTCTGGACGTTGTCGCCCGGCTTGGCCAGGATGCCGAGTGGTTTGGCCCTCGCGTGGTCGGCCTGAGCCTGCGAGATGGTGCCGAGCACGGCCATCCGATCGATGACGAAGTTCCGCCGGGCCAGCGCCTGGTTGGGGTGGAGCATCGGGTTGTTGCCCTCGGGGCTCTGGATCAGACCCGCCAGGAGCGCGCCCTGGACCAGGGTGAGCTTGGACGCCGGCCGGTGGAAGTAGTACTCGGAGGCCGTTCCGATCCCGTACTGACCGTTCCCCAGGTAGACGTCGTTCAGGTATAGCTCCAGGATCTGATCCTTCGTGTACCGCTGTTCGACCTGCATGGCGATCGCGAGTTCCTGGAACTTCCGGGCGAACGTCTGCGCGCTGTTGCCGAGGACCGCATTCTTCACCAGCTGCTGGGTGATGGTGGACCCACCCTGGCTTGGCGCGCCCGCCTTGACGTCGGCAACCAGGGCGCGGAACATGCCTCGAAGGTCGAGCGCCCCGTGCTGGTAGAACCCCGAGTCCTCGGTATCGACCACCGCCTGCTGCGCGATCGTGCTCACGTGCGAGAGCCGAACGATCTGGCGGTTGTCCAGGTACAGCTGGGCCAGGATGGTCTTCCCGTCGCTGGCGTAGATGGTGGAACGCTCGGGGAACTTGGGGATGTGGGTGAAGTCGGCCCCCTGCGCCACCAGCTGGTCGTTGAGATGCGTGATGCCCGCGCCGGCCGCAAGGAAGGGAGGGGAGATGACGAGAGCGAGCAATCCCGCGCTCACCGCGATGACCGGGATGAGAAGCAGGATCGCGATCGGCTTGAACACCGGTCGGTCGCTGAGTCTGCGGAGGTCGCGCCCCATGGAGGTGCGCCAAGGATACTCCCGGTCTCCCTGGGTACGATGAGGTCCTCATGCGCCGATCCTTCTCGTTGGTTGTGGCTCTCGCCATGCTGGTTGCGTGGCCCGCCGTAGCCGTCGCGGCCGGCGATCCCTCCGCTTCCCCCACGCCGACGGTTGCCCCGGCGCCCACGCGCGTGGAGGTCATCAAGGTCGAGGGGCCCATCGACAGCACGCTCCTCTCGTATGTCCAGGGCAAGCTCGCCACGGCGGAACGGGAGCACGCCGTCGTGGTGCTGCAGCTGAACACCGCGGGAGTCCTGGGCCAGGACGGCGTGGCGCTGGCCGACCGGATCGCCGCGATGTCGGTGCCCGTCATCACCTGGACCGGACCTGAGCCCGCCAAGGCAGCCGGGGCCGGCGTCCTCCTGATGCAGGCGGCAACCATCGCCACGGTTGGCCCCGGGTCCCAAACGGGACCGCTCTATCCGCTGGACCTCGCGCACGCCGGCGCCCGTCCCGATCTGTCTGCCGCTCTCGCTCGGTGGGCGGCGGCTCACAACCGAACGGTGCCCGACCTCTCGGCGATCGCCGACACGGGGATCGCGGCACAGCCGGCGATCGACGCCGGCTTGGCCTCGTTCGCCGCGCTCTCCGTGCCGGACCTGCTGGACAAGCTGGATGGACAGACCGTCCAGGTGCAAGGCAACGCGTTCACCTTCCACACGCATGTCGCGACGGATGCCGCCCAGGCGAAGGTGGGCACCGTCGACATCCGCTTCAACAACATGGGGCCGCTCGACCGGATGCTGCACTGGGCGTCCTCGCCCTCGGTCATCTTCCTGCTGCTGCTGCTGGGGCTGGCAGGTGTCGCGTTCGAACTCACGCAGCCGGGGTTCGGGTTCGCCGGGTTCGCTGGGGTGGGGATGCTGGCGTTGTCCGTCTACGGGCTGACCGTGGTGCCCGTTTCGTGGCTGGGGCTCGCGATGTTGCTCGGCGGGGTGGGCCTGATGGTCGTCGACGTGCGGATGCGGAACCTGGGCCTGCTCAGCGCGATCGGTTTGGTGGTGTTCGGCGTGGGGTCGTGGCTGGCCTGGCATGGGGTCGGACCTGCGATCCGGCTCTCGCCGTGGCTGCTCACGTTCGCCGTGGTTGCCAGCGCCCTCTACTACGGATTCGGGCTCACGGTTGCGCTGCAATCGCGGGACCGTATCGTGACCGCGCAGCGCGGGCTCATCGGACTGATCGGCGAAGCCAGAGGCAAGCTGGCACCGGAAGGTCCCGTGTACGTGAAAGGGACCATGTGGCGCGGGCGGGCGATGAGCGACGCGATCGCCCCCGGTTCCAAGGTCCGGGTTCGCGGGATCGACGGCCTCGTGCTGAAGGTCGAGGTCGAGCCCGGCGCCACGCCCGGAGGTCCCGGGCCGGTACCATCCGCGGATGGATGACGCCGCGATCTTGATGAAGCTGTCCGAGGCCGGGCTGGAGTTGCCCGCCTCGTCCCCGCCCCTGGCCTCCTACGTGCCGGTCGTTGTGACGGGCACCACGGCCTTCGTGAGCGGTCAAGTCCCGACCAAGGATGGGGTGCTGCTGGCGTCGGGGAGACTCGGCGAGGCGCTGGCCGTGGACGAGGGCGCGGCGGCGGCTGCCCAGGCCGCCTTGCAGGCGCTCGCCGCACTCCGCTCAGCGTTGGGGTCGTTCGATCGGTTGGTTCGGATCGTGCAGGTCACCGTGTACGTGGCCGCCACCGCGGACTTCATCGAACACCCGAAGGTGGCCAACGGCGCGAGCGATCTGCTGGGGAGGATCCTGGGCGAGGAAGGCCGGCACGCCCGCGCCGCTGTCGGCGTTGCCTCGTTGCCGCTGGGCGCCGCTGTTGAGGTCGCGATGACCGCGGAGGTCACGCCGGCCTGAACTTCACCTGCTGCGGGGGAATCGGAGGTCGCCCTCGCGCCGCGTGAGGCCCTGCTTGTCCATCCATTCCAGCAGGGGCACGGCGTACTTGCGCGTGGTCCCCAGGGCTTCGCGAACCGCACTGACCGTGATGCCTTGCGGCGCAGCGTTGACCAAGGCCGTGGCCCGGTCGACCACGTCAGCCGACAGCACTAGGTCGGGGGAGATCCGGACCAGGAGGCCGTCCCGGGCCGCAGCGTCGATGAGGTCAATCGCGAACCCAGTGGCCACGAGCTCGTGGATCGTTGGCGGCGCGCCGAGATCGATCCCGGCCAAGAGCCGGTCGGTGTCGGGGGTTCGTGCCGGGGCCGGGTCGTGCGCGGGGAGCCGGAGCGTGCCTGGGTCGCGAACCACCGTGCCGGTGGCCACGAGTTCGTCGATCGCGGCCTCTGCGAGGGAGGCGTCCGTGCGGATGTGCGCCCGGCGCGCGGTGCGAACAACCTCACGCCGGATCAGGTCCAGATCGGCACCTGCCTGCAGTGGGTTCTCAACGTGATGCGCGGCCAACGCTTCGGTGACGGCCTGATGGACCAGGCGGCGAAAGGCATCGGAGAACCGCCAAACCCCCGGCGGGGGTGCGGCACCGACCTGCTCCATCAACGCGGCGGCCGGCACGGCGCCGCGTTCGGCTACCAGGCACGCGGCCACGGTGGCCGGGTCGCCGGTCGCCACCGCGCGTTCCCGGGCCGCGAGGCGCTCCACCGCGTCCGTGCCTGCCCGGGCCGGTGGGGCGGTGTCCAGGACCACGCCGCCGCCGACCGTTTCGCTCCGTCCCGATTCCCGCAGCACGAACCGGTCGCCCGGCGCTAGCGCCAGAGCGCGCGAGAGCCGCAACCTGACGAACGCGGGTGCGCCGCCGGGTTCGACGCGCTGCCCGCCATAGATCCGCAGGCGTGCGTCGACCTCGGCGGCGCCCGCGTAGAACTTGTACGCGCCGCGCGAGGTGATGGCGTGTGCCAGGCCGCGAACGGGGCGCAGCTGGGCCTCGACCACGGTGCCGGGACGCCACTGATCGGGCACGGCTAGAACATCGCCCCGCGCCAGCTCGTCGCGTTCGGCGCCGACCAGGTTCGCGGCGACGCGGCTCACGGGAACCGCACGCGGTTCGCTCCGTTTGTGGGTCTGGAGCGAGCGGACGCGCGCGCGCCGGCCGGACGGGAGGAGTTCCACGTCCTGCCCTACCTCCAGGGGCGATCCTTCCAGCGTGCCGGTGACCACGGTCCCCGCCCCCTTGATCGCGAAGATCCGGTCGATGAAGAGCCGAGCGCGCGCGGTCGGTGGCGCGGGCGCCGCGGACACCATGGCATCGAGCGCGCGGGTGAGATCCTCGATGCCGGCGCCCGAAGGGGCCGAGACCGGCACGATCTGCGCGCCGGCCAGTGCCGTTCCCTCGAGGCGTTCGCGGACCTGGGCCTGGGTTCGCGCAAGGTGATCCGCGTGTACCAGGTCCAGCTTCGTCAGCGCGACCACGGCGCCGCTCACGCCAAGGACGTCCAGGATCTGGAGATGCTCCTCGCTCTGGGGTTTCCACCCCTCGTCGGCCGCGACCACGAAGAGCACCAGCCGAACCGGACCCACGCCCGCGAGCATGTTCGCGATGAAGCGCTCGTGTCCGGGAACATCGACGAACCCGATCTCCCGCCCGCCCGGGAGCGTGCACCACGCGTACCCCAGGTCGATGGTCAGGCCGCGGCGCTTCTCCTCCTCCCACCGGTCGGGGTCGATGCCGGTGAGGCGGGCGATGAGCGTGGACTTGCCGTGATCCACGTGTCCGGCGGTGGCGACGACGCGCAGTCCCGGAGCTTCGTCCACGTCAGTCCTCGTTGACGTCGTCGCCCTCCAGGGCGTAGAGGACGGCTCGAGCGAGATCACGAATCTCTTCCGGTGCAACGGTTCTGGCGTCCAGCATCACCGACCGTTCCTCCACGCGGCAGAATACGCTGGGCGAACCCATCCGAAGCCGCGAGGCGAACGCCGGGGGATCGGGCACGCTCACGCGGACGCCCCACGAAGCGATCGCCGTGTCGGGCGAGGCACCGCCGCCCACCACCGATTCGCAATGATGCACGTGCGCGTGTTCGAGGTCGCCGCCCATGGTCTCGGCCAACAGGTGCGCGCGCTTGCCCACGGAGTCGACCGTCTCGCGCAGCATCCGGTGAACGGGGAGGTCGTCCTCGTGGCCGGTGGCGTGAAGGGTGAGCACGGCCTCGAGCGCGGCCACCTGCATCTTGTCCACGCGGACCGCGCGCGCGATCGGATGGCGCTTCAGCTTCTCTATGAGCTCAGCTCGCCCGACGATGCACCCGGCCTGCGGGCCTCCCAGGAGCTTGTCGCCGCTGAATGTCACCAGGTCCGCGCCGTCAGCGAGCGCTGTGGAGACATCGGGTTCGTCCGGCGGCATGCCGTGGCCGGTGTGCAACAGCCCCGACCCGATATCGAAGAGGAACGGCACTTCGTGCTTCCGCGCGAGCGCCCCGAGGTCCTTCGTGGGCACCGCGGCGGTGAACCCCACCACCCGGTAGTTGGACGGGTGCACCTTCAGGACCGCGCCGGTCTTCGACCCCAAAGCGCCGCGGTAGTCGGAGAGGCGGGTGCGGTTCGTGGTACCCACCTCCGTGAGCTTCGCGCCGCTGGCTCCAATGATGTCGGGGATCCGGAACTCCCCGCCGATCTCGATGAGCTCGCCGCGGCTGACCAGAACCTCCTTGCCCTTCGCGAGCGTCGCCAGCGTGAGGAGCAACGCGGCCGCGCAGTTGTTCACGACGAACGCCGCCTCCGCCCCCGTTAGGGCGGTCAAGAGGAGTTCGGCTCGGGTGGTTCGCTTGCCGCGCGCGCCCGTGGTGCGGTTGACCTCGAGGTCGCCGTAGCTCCGTGCAGCACGCGCGGCGGCTCGCGCGGCCGCCTCGGGGAGCGGCGCGCGGCCGAGGCCCGTGTGAAGGATCACGCCGGTCGCGTTGATCGCGGGCGTCAACCCGGACTTGGTGCGCGAGGCATCGGCGGCGGCTCGGGCCAGGATGTCGTCGGCGGAGGGGGGCTCGCCGCCCCGCTCGGTGTCCGCGCGAGCTTGGTCCAGCACCGCGGCAAGCGTGGCCTTGAGCAGCGGCCGCCCCAGGCTCTTCGCCGCGCGCACGCCCGGCGCCGAGCGAAGGAGCGCATCGACCGACGGGAGGTGACGCCTCGCATCCTGCATAGCCGGAGGTTACCCCGTGGCGCCCTCGCCCTGGCACCCCCCCGGTGGGGCTAGCTCCGCGGGGTGCGGAAACTGGCGGAGTTGGCGCGCATACCAGGCGTGGATCGTCTCGCAAGCGCCTGAGGTCGGCCGTGGATGACGGTGACCGTCGTTCGCGTACCATAGGCGCGCCCATGGCAGACACCAGAGAGCGCCCGGCGTTCCAGAGCGGCCACGAGATCACCTCGATGATCCGCGGCGGCGGTCTGGAGTTCGAGGTCGCGGGACTCAGCACCGAGGACATGATCCTCAACATCGGCCCGCAGCACCCTTCCACGCACGGCGTCCTCCGGATCGTCCTGGAACTGGACGGCGAGGTCATCAAGCGCGCCGAACCGGTGATCGGCTACATGCATCGCGGCGCCGAGAAACTGGCCGAGCACCGCGACGCCCGCCAGACGCTGGTCCTGATGAACCGCCACGACTGGATCAGCGCCTTCAACAACGAACTGGGCTGGACCATCGCCGTGGAACGGCTCGCCGGCATCGAGGTGCCCGATCGCGCCCAGTGGATCCGCACGATGATCGCCGAGTGGAACCGGATCCTGAACCACCTGATGTTCGCCGGTTCCTATCCGCTGGAACTCGGCGCCATGACGCCCATCTTCTACTCCTTCATCGAACGCGAACTCATCCAGGACATGCTGGAGTCGTGCACGGGCGCAAGGATGCACCACTCGTATTGCCGCGTCGGCGGCCTGAAGGACGACCTGCCCGCTGGGTTCCTGAAGCGGAGCGCCGAGTGCCTGAAGACCACGATGAAGTGGGTCAAGACGTTCGAGTCGCTGATCATGGGGAACGAGATCATCTTCGCCCGGTGCCGCGATGTGGGCGTGATCTCCCCGGAGGTCGCCATCGCGTACGGCACCAGCGGTCCCGTCCTGCATGCGAGCGGCGTGCCGATGGACCCTCGCAAGGACGAGCCCTACGAGAAGTACGGTGAGGTCGAGTTCGATGTGCCGGTCGGAACGCGCGGGGACTCCTATGACCGCCTCTGGGTGCTGGTCGAACGCGTTCGGGAGTCGTGCAAGATCATCGAGCAGTGCATGGAGAAGCTCCCCGCCGGTCAGTTCCGCGCCGCGGGTCTTCCGAAGAAGCTCACCATCGAGGAAGGCGAGGTCTACGTTCGAACGGAGAACCCGCTGGGGCTCATGGCCTACTACGTGGTGGGAACCGGGAAGAAGGAGCCCTACCGCGTGAAGATGCGGACGCCGTCCTTCAGCAACGTGAGTGTGATCTCTGCGATCCTGCCCGGGCAGCTGGTGCCCGACCTCATCTCGATCCTCGGGTCGATCTTCTTCGTGGTCGGCGACGTCGACCGCTAGGGCGCGGGACGATCTCCCGTTGCGGTAGCGTCGAGGCATGTCCGTTCCTACGCTGGATGAAGCCGCGGTCGCTGCGCGTTCGCTTGCCGATGAGGTGTTGTTCCCGGCGGCGGCCGAGGTGGATCAGTCCGCGTTGGTCCCGCGCAGCCACCTGATCGCGCTGGGCCAGGCGGGCCTGCACGGGCTCTACGGACCTGCCGGCGTGGGGCTGGGGGCAGATCAAGTCTCCGCGCGGCCGGTGATGGAGGCTGTGTCCGGCGGCTGTGGGGCGACCTCGTTCGTGTGGCAGCAGCACCACGGCGCGGTCCGGCGGCTCGCCGCGGGGGACGGCCCGGCGCGGGAACGGTGGCTCGGGCCGTGCTGTGATGGCGAGGTCATGGCCGGGATCGGGTTCGCGTATCTGCGGCGGCATGGGCCGCCGCTGGTTCGCGCCACGCCGGTCGACGGCGGGTGGCGGCTGGAAGGACGTGCCCCGTGGATCACCGGGTGGGGTCTGGTTGACATCCTCGTGATCATGGCGCGAACCGGCGACGACCGCGTGGTCACTGTGGTGTTCGAACGGCTGGATCGGCCGGAGCTGCGGGCCGAAGGGCCGCAGCGGTTAGCCGTCCTGGGTGCCACGGGCACGGTGGCCGTGAACTTCGACGGGGCGGTGGTGTCGGCAGGCGATGTGGTTCGGGTGGAGAGCGTTGAAGCCTGGGCCGCGCGCGACGCGGTCGGCGCTGCGTTCCCCGGTCCCGCGCCGCTGGGGATCGCGGAGCGCGCGATCCGGCTCCTGGCGAACGCGTCCGCGACCGCGGCGGCCGAGGCGCTCACCGAGCAGCTGGAACAGACCCGCGTCACCACCGACGCCGCCGGCAGAAGGCTCTACGAGGCGGCCGCCAGCCGAACGGACGCTGCGGATGCGATCGCAGCAGGTGTAGCCGAACGCGACCGGGGACTCGCGCTCGCCCGACGCGCCACCGACGCGCTGGTCGCGGCGAGCGGCGGCGGTGCCATGTCGTTGTCGCACCCGGCGCAGCGACTCTCGCGCGAGGCCACCTTCTACCTGGTGCAAGCACAGAGCGCGGACCTGCGGGCAGCCACGCTCGACCGCCTCACGTCTGCCTGACGAACCACGACCCTCCGGGGCCGCGGTAGCTCGGTCCCTCTCCCCAGATGGCGACGGTCTTGCCGGTGTTCGTGATGGCCATCTCGCCGTAGTCGCCATACGCCTCGCCGAACCCGCGCGCGCCCTTGTATGGGGCACCGCCCGACGCGTTGGACAGCCGCACGTCACGGGACCACGTCCGCCCTGCGTCGCTCGAGGCTCGGTACCACACGTTCCATCGGCCGGTCCGCGTGTCCATCCACCAGACACGGAAGTCCCCGCTGCCCGCGGCGGCCATGGCCGGGAAGATCGCGTTCGCGGAGCCGCGGGCGGG
>JANXVR010000239.1 GCA_025351565.1 Actinomycetes bacterium | reverse complement strand
GGAACGAGTGGCACGGCCGTCCACTGTGGACCAGCTTCACCTTCGGCAACGTTCTGTTCCTCGACCTCGACTCCAACGCGCCTATGAACGCAGGGTCCCCACAGTTCCAGTTCGTCCAAGACACCCTCGCGGACCCGTCGGTGCCGCCGTGCATCGTCTCGTACTGGCACATCCCAACGCTGCAGGGCGCGCAGGTGAACACCGCGCAGGCCGAGCTTTGGCAATACCTCGCCGACCACGGCGGCGACCTCGTGCTCAACGGGCATGTGCACCACATGAACCAATTCGTCCCGCTGAACGACCTCGTTCAACGGGCGACAGCAACGGAGCCGCAGATGGTCGAACTCATCAGCGGTGCCGGCGGGCACGTCGTCGGTCCCACGCGCACCGCGCCGCTACTGGCATGGTCACTCGGCAAGACCCCAGGCGTGCTCGATCTCACCCTGGACGGCGCGGCGAACTCCGGGACCCCGACCTCGCTCAGTTGGCAGTTCCAAGACACCTTGGGGAACGTCCTGCACACCGGCTCGATCTCGTGCACGCCGCCTGTTTGACGCTGGCCCCGGGGCGCCGGGGCGCTGCGGTCTTCAGATCCTTCGGGACAGTCTGGGCGTCGACCTGGCGACTCGGATCGGTAGCGGGGTAGCGGTTGCGGCGTTCTTGAGCTGCGGGACCCCGAAGTATCGCTCCAAGCCCGCGAGCAGGCTGTAGTGGTCGTATCGCGTCCCATCCTTGAACCCAGCCCTTACATGGGGGCCTACCACCGCCGTCATGACCTGGGGATTGGCGTCGCTCCCCTCGTCGAACGTGATGATCACAACCGCGCCTTTCGACAGGAGCGCGGGCACATGGGTCGCGAGCCATGCGTCACCGGTCGAGATGGAGCACGAATGCATGTCATTGCAGACATTAGGAGTCACGAATGTGAAAGGGCGAAGCTGGCGCGGCAAGGTCGTCGGGTACTGGATGTCGCGGTGCTTGCACGAACCTGCCCCAAGGTCGGTGTAGTAGGGCGCGGGATTGTGGCGGATCACATAGTCGCCTGCATTGGAACCATCGCAGGCGGAGGGCATCGACTCCTCATACGCACGCCATCCGACTGACTTCGCATCGAGCTGGCGAAACAGGTTGTTCTGCCTGAATGTGAGGGCACATGCGTCGCTCTGGCAGCCGAGCGTCGAACCAGCTGTCAGCGCGAGGTAGTTAGGCAAGGAGGGGTGGGATATGGACCAGTAGTTCGTGAAGAGCGTTCCCTTCGGGATGAACGTTCCGTTCAGGTACGGGGCCGACTTCGTCCCCCGGATCGTTTGATACGTCTTGTTCTCCATCACGATTAAGACGATCGGAACCCTCGCCCGAGCGAGCGCGGGGACGATCCAAGCCATGAAGTTCGCCGTCACCACCGCGGTGGCCACAGCGAGAAGAGCGATCCGACGCACGGATGAACGATAGTCCATCGGGGAAGCTATGGGACCAATGGACGATGCTAGAGGGGCAGCGCGTTGGATAGGCTCTCAGCCTAGTGACGTAGGGTGCGCGTTCACGTCAAGAAGGGGCCCGGTGGACTAAGGGCTTCCCGCGGTCGGACCTGAGGAGAGAGACAGTGCAGCGTGGACGGATCAAGACTTCGGCCGGGACAGGTCTCCTCGGGCTTGCGCTCGTATCGGCTTCGCTCTCGCTCACGGGGTTCGCGCGAGCTGCGGGGCCGCCCTGCGGCGTATCCAACGGTCACACGATCTGCATCAGCGTGACAGGAACGACCCTCTCGGGCGACGCCCGGATCGCCGTGACGAACTCGCCCAACCAGGGATCAGTGTTCTTCCGTTGGACGGGGGGTAGTACCTCCAACTACTCGGAGCTGATGGAGGACTTCGCTCCATCGGCACAGACCGGCGACTACTCGTTCACCTGGCCGACAGCCCGCTATCCGAACGGATCAGGTGAGCTGCAGGTGCGGGCCGGCTCTGATTCCGCGACGCCAGTGAGCGTGCCGATCACGCTATCGAACCCGAGGTTCGTTCCCCAGACCGATTGGGCCAGCCACCTGCCGCAGCCTAGATGGAGCGGTTCCTCCGATCCACACGTGATCGCGGTCGGAGATGGACCGAGCGATGAGGTCGCCTCGAACTCCGTGGCTGCCTCTATCGCCAACCTGACACCGTCGCCGCCGTTGGTCCTGTTCCTCGGCGACATCTATCAGCACCCGACCTACACGACCCAGCTCAACCACTACGGCGTCTCCAACATAGACGTGCCAGGGGGCGGGACGTTGTGGGGAGCGTTCGCCGATGTCACGCAGCCGACTTTGGGGAACCACGAGCGGCGCGTCAGCGGGCAGTGGCAGAAAGAGTGGCACGGCCGTCCACTGTGGACCAGCTTCACCTTCGGCAACGTTCTGTTCCTCGATCTCAACTCGTCGGCTCCGATGAACGCGGGCTCCCCACAGTTCCAGTTCGTCCAGGATGCCCTGTCAGAACCGTCGGTGCCGCCGTGCATCGTCTCCTACTGGCACATCCCAACGCTGCAGGGCGCGCAGGTGAACACAGCGCAGACAGACCTTTGGAAGTACCTCACCGACCATGGTGGCGACCTCGTGCTCAACGGGCACGTGCATCACATGAACCAGTTCGTGCCGCTGAACGACCAGGCCCAGGAGGCGACCGGGTCACAAGCACACATGACCGAACTCGTGAGTGGTGCCGGTGGGCACCTCATCGGTCCGACCCGCAACGCTCCACTCTTGGCATGGTCGCTCGGCAACACACCCGGCGTGCTGGACCTAAGACTGGATGGGGCAGCGAACTTGGGAACCCCGACATCGCTCAGCTGGCAGTTCGAGGACACCCTTGGGGACGTCCTGCACACGGGGTCAGCCTCGTGCTGACACTCGCCGGGTCATAGAGAGAGGGAGATGGTTTCGATGTTCAAACGTACCCGTGAGGCCGGAGCCGCGGGGGCTCCCACATTTCGTTGGCTCGCGAGCCTGTTCGTTCTCGGGACCCTGCTCATGGCGCTGCTCCCCGGCACGGCCATGGCGATCGGCCCGACGATCGCCGGGTTCACCCCGGGATCGGGCCCGGTGGGCACACCGGTCGTGATCACCGGCACGGGACTGACCAATGTCGTATCGGTCACGTTCGGCGGGGTGTCGGCTACCGTCTTCACGATCGACTCGAGCACGCAGGTCACAGCCCGCGTGCCCGTGGGCGCCGTCGACGGACCGATCTCGGTCACCAAGGGAACGGGGGGCTCGGCTACGTCGGCAACATCGTTCGCCGTGACCCTGCGGCACATCGTGATGATCATGATGGAGAACCACTCGTACTCCAGCATCGTGGGCAGCGCGAGCGCGCCCTACATCAACGGGTGCCTGCTGCAGACAACGACCTGCGCCTTCCCGGCCACTGCCTTCCCGACCGAGAGCGCCACCCAGATATACGCCGTTCAGCACAACTCGGCGCCCGATTATATGAACATCGTCTCGGGAAACAACCCGAGGACGGAGGGCTTGCCCTGCGCCTCGTACACGCCCCAATCGTGTCCGGATAACGACCAGAACCTGGTCGATCAACTGCTGCCTGCCGGATTAACCTGGGGCCAGTACTCGCAGGACTACCCGGGACCGGAAGGGACCTGCAACAAGATGTATCGGGTGAAGGCACCCAATTCCACGGCCCCGATCTATACCGCGGGACACGTGCCTTTCATGTTCTTCACCGACATCACGAAGAACCCGACCCGCTGCACCCAGTTCTTCGGCTCGACGAGTGTGCCCAACCTGGGAGACGGGGACGGATTGGCTCGGCTGGCCTCAGACGCGGCGGCCGGCTCCTTGCCAACGTTCTCTTTCGTCACGCCGAACGAGTACACAGACATGCACCAGAAATGCAACCTCGTAGCCTGCCCTCCGGGCTCACCGAACCAGATAACGGCGGGCGACGAGTTCCTGCGCTACTGGGTGCCGAAGCTGATGGCGGGGCTCGGCCCGAACGATGAGGTCATCATCACCTGGGATGAGAGCGCGCCCACCGATGCGAGCGGGTGCTGTAGCGGGGTCGGAGGGGCACAGCCGCAGATCGTGGGCGGCCACATCCCTACGTTCGTCGTGTTGGGTTCGGCCGTGACTCCTCTGGATCCCGCGCTGCTCGCGACGCCGATGGACTCGTTCTCGCTGCTCGCCGGTGTGCAGAACGTATTCTCGCTCCCCGGCAACATCCCATCCCCGCCGCAGGGCGAGGAGCACCTCCTCAACCAGCCCTACGCAACCTGCGGATGCACGACGCCGTTCGGTCTGGGGTGACCCCGTTGAGACCTAAAGATACGCGCTTATCCGTTGAAGTACGGCATGAAGGCCACGGACTTGAAGGAGGCCAGGGACTGCGGGCTGGTGTCGACCCAATACGGCATCTGAGAGCCGAAGAAAGTCGCCAGCGCATGCGAATAGTTCAGGGCCTCGACGTTGCCCCATGACGTGACCGCCGAGGCTGCATCCTGGAACCAGACCGCTTTTGCCTGGGGATCGCCGGCGTACCCGCCGGCCGTCTGCTCGACCGTGCCGAACTCCCCGACGAACAGCTTCTTCCCGAGTGACGCCGCCTTCTGCTGAGAGGCGCCGAGGACAGCCGAGAACGACTTCCATGCCGGACGCAAGACGATCGGGAATCTGTTGTACCCGTCGGCGCCGATGAAGGTATACACCGACGGCGACGGCAACCAGGCATCGGCGCCGCCGTGACCGCCGCGGAACGTGCTGGCCATAAGTGTGCAGACCCACCTGAGGTTGGTGGCGCCGGCAGAATCCATCACGGAGCGAACGCGGGCGAACGCAGCCTGAAAGTCGGCCGGCGTCCCGTTCGCGGGGTCGTTCTCCGGCTCGTGGTGGAACGAGAAGTAGATGGGGGAGCCGAAGGCTGCGAGCTTCTGGCCGACCTGCAGGATGAACGCGTCGTAGTCGCCGCGAGCGATCGATGCCCAAGGGATGACGTTATGACCGCCGACCGAATAGGCGTGCCAGGAGATGTAGGGGATCCGCCCCCCTTGTGCGGCCCACAGATGGACGCTGTCCGGCGGAGGGTTGTCCCAGTACGAGTACCGCCGAACGATGGCCAGCTGACGACCCAGCTCGCTCTCCAACGCAAGCGTTGAATCGATCTGCGTGACCTCAGTGCCGCGAGGCAGTGCGTGAGCGCCGAGCAGACAGACAGCCGTGCCCGCCAGTGGCAGCATCCCGGCGGCACGGTCCATCGAACGAGCATGCGAGAGCCCCTGCGCTGAGGCCACACTTGGCAGCAGCGTCGAACGGGTAGCGGCCAGCACCACCGCACCTGCACCGCCAACGAGCGTCCGACGGAGGAAGTCCCTCCGGTCGAATTCTGCTTTGGTCATGTGATCCCCCTCTAGACCTAGACGTTCGTCGCTTACGCATGGGCTATCGGCAAGGTGACCCGGTGTGATTAGGTGCAATCACTCGGCCGAGCAGAACTGCCGACCCTTGCCCTAGGGCGATCGGGGGATGCAAGGGCCGTAAACCGCTGCGGGCGAGTACGATCCGAGTACTTCAGCCGTTTACGAGTTCCTGTGGCGCGAGGGGGCTTGTTGCCGGGGCGGTCGGCGCGGACCCGCTCCTGGCCCACCGGCGCGAACTACCCGGGATCACAAGGTTGGCGGGGTTGGATGGAAGGTCTTAGGGTGGCCACCCCGGACAAGGAGACCCGCCATGGATGTTCGAGAAGTGCCCAACCGCATCGGCACCATGAAGACCGCGTTCGAGCGGGACGGCTTCGTGGTGATCCCGGGGGCGCTTCCCCCCGAGCAAGTGGCCTCGCTGACCGCCAAGGTGGACAAGATCTGGGACGAAGAACGCACCGATCGTCCGGTGTCCGGCGCCAAGGCGCTACACCTCCTCGCCTTCTGCGGGCGCGAGCCCGAATTCCTGGAGATGCTCGACCCGCCGAACACCATGCCGTTGGTGGTCGACATGATCGGCACGAACATCTTCATGTTCCACTGCCATCTGGACGTCCACCCGCCCGAGCCCGACGTGGTGCAGCCGTGGATGTGGCATCAGGACGGCGGCGTCATCAACCGCGATCTGGAGGGCGAGCCCCGCCCGCGCATGGCCGTGAAACTCGCGTACTTCCTCACCGACGTCAGCGAACCCGGCCGGGGCAACTTCATGGTGCTGCCCGGTTCGCACATGGTGAATCAGATCGACCGGCCGGCTGACGACGACAATGACATCCCCGGCGCCGTGCCCGTCCTGGCCAAACCAGGCGACGCCGTGTTATTCGACCGCCGGTTGTGGCACGCGCGGAGCCCGAACCGCTCGGATCTGACGCGTAAGGCGATCTTCTTCGCCTACACGTTCCGATGGGTGCGCACGCGCGACGACCTGGAGGTCAAACCCGAGCTCCGGGATTCATTGACGCCAGTCAGGCGCCAGCTGCTCGGCGAAGCCGAGCACGCCATCGATTACTGGATGCCCGACCTGGTGGAACCGCCACTGGCCGCCCAGTTTAAGACGGTCGACCTGACAACGCCTCCCGTGCAGATGATGTGAGCGAGGCCTAGGGCGAGCTTACGGGGTTGTTGCTGGTTTGCCCCCGCGGCGGCCGGCGCGAACCCGCTCCTGTGCGCCGAGCAAGACCTTGCGGATCCGCACGTTGTGCGGGGTCGCCTCCACACACTCGTCCTCGCGGATGAACTCCAGCGCCTGCTCTAGGCTCATGTGGAGTTTCGGGATGAGCCGGACCAGCTCCTCGGAGTTCGCCTTGCGCATGTTCGTGAGCTGCTTCTCCTTGGTTGGGTTCACATCCATGTCGTCGGCGCGTGCGTTCTCGCCCACGATCATGCCCTCGTAGACCTCCTCGCCCGGACCGACGAACATCGCGCCGCGCTCCTGGAGGTTGAGGAGGGCGAAGTTCGTTGTCAGGCCGGTGCGATCGGCGACCAGCGAGCCGGACGGGCGGGTGCGGAGTTCCCCGTGCCAGGGCTCGTAGCCGTCGAAGACGTGATGGAGCTGGCCCGTCCCGCGCGTTTCGGTCATGAACTCGGTGCGGAAGCCGATCAGGCCGCGCGCCGGCACCTGGTATTCCATGCGGATCCAGCCCGTTCCGTGATTGACCATCTGCACCAGGCGTCCCTTGCGGAGAGCCAGGAGTTGGCTGATGACGCCCAGGTAGTCCTCCGGCGCGTCGATCGCGACCCGCTCCATGGGCTCCATCAGCTTGCCATTCTCCGTCTTCGTGACCACCTGTGGCTTGCCGACGGTGAGCTCGAACCCTTCGCGGCGCATCATCTCGACCAGGATGGCCAGCTGGAGTTCGCCCCGGCCCTGGACCTCCCACATGTCGGGCCGGTCGATGCTCAGGACGCGGATGCTGACGTTGCCGACCAGTTCCTGATCCAGGCGCGCCTTCACCAGGCGGGCCGTGACCTTGTCGCCGTCCTTGCCGGACAGCGGCGATGTGTTGATGCCGATGGTCATGGAGAGCGAGGGCTCATCCACGCTGACAACCGGGAGCGGGCGAGGGTCGTCCGTGTCGGCGAGGGTCTCACCGATCGTGATCCCCGGGATGCCGGCGACGGCGATGATCTCGCCCGGGCCTGCCTCTTCGGCGTCCACGCGATCGAGCGCGTCCGTGACGTACAGCTCCGTGATCTTCACCTTCTCGATCGCTCCACCCACGCGGCACCATGCCACGGTCTGCCCCTTGCGGATGTGCCCGTGCCGAACACGACACAGCGCGAGCCGTCCCACGTAGGGCGAGGCATCCAGGTTGGTCACCAGCGCCTGGAGGGGATGATCGTCCTCGTAGGAAGGCGCCGGGATGCGTTCGACCAGGGTCTTGAAAAGCGGCTCTAGGTCATCTGCGAGTTCGTCGGGTTTCAGACCGGCCTTACCCGCGCGGGCGTTGGCGTAGAGGATCGGGAAGTCGATCTGGTGTTCGTCCGCGTCCAGGTCCAGGAACAGCTCCTCCACCTCGTGAACCACTTCCTGGATGCGGGCGTCGGGGCGGTCGACCTTATTGACCACCAGGATGACGGGCAGGCGCGCTTCGAGCGCCTTGCGCAGCACGAACCGGGTCTGCGGCAAGGGGCCCTCGCTGGCGTCCACCAGGAGCATGACCCCGTCGACCATGGTCAGCGCGCGTTCGACCTCGCCACCGAAGTCAGCGTGTCCCGGGGTGTCGACGATGTTGATCTTCACGCCGCTGTGCAGCACCGCCGTGTTCTTGGCAAGGATGGTGATCCCCTTCTCGCGTTCCAGGTCCATGGAGTCCATGACCCGTTCGTTCACGTCCTGGTTCTCGCGGAAGGCGCCGGACTGCCAGAGCATGGCGTCCACCAGCGTGGTCTTGCCGTGGTCGACGTGCGCCACGATGGCCACGTTGCGGATGTCATCTCGAGTAGGCATAGACGTACAGGGCTCCTGAGCTGGAAGAACGCCGCGCGGCCGCGCGTCGCCACAAGTCTACCGGCACCCCGGATGTGCTGGCCCGGGACCCGGGCAACCCCTACGCTGCCTGCATGAGTGATGAAGACGACGTTCCGACCGCTCCCTCCCCGCCTCCCCCGCCACCTCCCCCCGCTGTGAACGACCTCCCGGTCCAACAAGCGCCCGCGGCCCCCCGAGGGTTGTCGCAGCCTGGCCGGCGGGCCGGACGTCCGGCGCTCCCGATGGGGTGGGTCGCGGTCATCGGGGGCGGGATGGTGGCCCTCGGGGTGTTCCTCCCCTGGGTTCAGGCTCCCGGGTACGTCGCGAAGAGCGGATGGGCCGCCGGAGAGTGGTGGTTCCTGATCCTGGCAGGGTTCGCCATCGCTCGCGGGCTCTCCATGGCGATGCCGGACCGTTTCAATAGGCAGATGGGCACGCCCGTCATCGGCGGGGTACTCATCCTGGTCTTCGGTTTCTCCAAGGTGAACTCCGTTCATCAACAGCTCTCGGCCGCGGGGGTGAGCGGTGGTGTCGGCACAGGGCTCTATCTGGTGGTGGTGGGAGGCGCCGTGGTCACGCTGGCGGGACTGCTTCCGATCCTGGCCGCACGGCAACATCGCTAGCCCTTCCCGATCGTCGGGTCAGCGGAGCGTTTGCGCGCCGGCCCCCGTAGGTGTAGGTAGACGAACAACAAGTCCGACGATCGAGAGGGGAACGCACAGATGGATCACCTGAACGAGCGCCCGCACCTGTCCAGGAGAGACTTCATCCGAAGGGCGGCGGCCGCAGGGATCGCACTGCCCTCCATGTCGGCCATCCTCGCCGCCTGCGGCAAGGGCGCGCAGACGGGCGTGGCAACCGGCTCCGGCGGGCCTAGCACCAACCCCAGCCAGTTCGGAACGGGCGGGATCTCCGGAGCGGCCTACCCGTTGGCCAGGATCGACTCCCCAGTTACGTGGAAGGTCACCTCCGACAACCCGGTGATCGCCAGCAACCTTCAGCCGGAGACGGGCGCCACCCTTCAAGTCATGGCGTGGCCCTACTACGTCGACCCGGGTCTGCTCGCCGCGTTCGAGAAGCAGTACAACTGCAAGATCCAGAAGACCGTCTTCAGCGACATGGACAAGGGGCTGGAGAAGCTGAACTCCGGTCAGGGTGACTTCGACCTGATGCTCGGGATGAACGTGTGGGGACTCGGGCGCCAGATCACGGCGGGGCACGTCCGGCCGATCAACCACGACTACATCCCGAACTTCGCCGCGAACGTGTGGCAGCAGTTCCAAGATCCCTTCTACGACAAGGGGGCGCAGTTCTCACTCCCCTACTCGGTGTGGTCCACGGGGATCTTCTGGCGGAACGACATGCTGAACATCGACCCCGCCTCCATGTCGAACCCCTACGACGTGTTCTGGACCAACCCGCCCAAGGGCAAGACGCACCTGCTTGGGGACGCGCAAGACGTCCTCGCCCTGGCCATGTTCCACGATGGCCTGACCGATGTGAACGTGACCGACCCGGCCACGATCACGAAGTCCAAGGATGAGATCGCCGCGGTGGCGACCTCGGCCGGAGGGGTGAAATACGACCACACCGACTACACCGACGTGCCTGCGGGCGACGCCTACCTGCACCAGTCCTGGTCGGGCAACGTGAGCGACGCCGTGGTGTTCCTCTCGGACAAGAGCAAGGCCGATGTCCTGTCCTACTACTGGCCGGGCTCCGACGGCCACCCGGCGAACGTCGACAACGACCTCATCGTCCTGCTCAGTGGTGGGAAGAACCCGGTCCTGGCCCATCTGTTCACCAACTTCATGCTCGACCAGAAGGTCACGCTGGCCAACTTCACGAACATGACCGGCTACCAGATGCCGAACCTGGCGATGACGCAGGACACGATGGTGAGCAGCGGCGTCGTCCCCGACCACCTCAAGACGGTCATCGTGACCGAGGATGACTTCACGAAGGGTTCCCGAGAGCTGGAGCTGCCGACGGCGGCCGACGCGCTCTGGCAGCAGGCGTTCCAAGAACTGCAGGCGGGTGTCTAGCGGCGCCACGACCCTGACCCCGAAGGTGCGGCGGCCCGGACGGGCCGCCGCCTCGGACCGGGGAGCCTGGTCCCCACGCTGGTTCTGGCCCTCGTTCGCTGCGCCGGGCATCATCTACCTGCTGGTGTTCTTCGTGTTCCCGTTCTACGTGGTGCTGGCGATCACGTTCGGCGGGGTGGGTGCGATCCAACAGGAGCCCGTCCCGTTCTGGAACCCCCTCACCTGGCAAACGAACGTCCTCAACTTCACGTTCTCGAACATCACCCACGGCGACGGCCTGTACCAGGCGGCGTTCGTGCACACGTTCGAGTTCGTCGGGCTGGCGACGCTAGGATGCCTGCTGATCGGGTACCCGTTCGCCTACTTCCTGGCCCGGCGGGCAGGACGGTTCAGGGGGATCTTCCTGGTCCTGTTCTTCGCGCCGTTCTGGGTCTCGTACATGCTGCGGATGCTCGCGTGGATCTCGTTACTGCAGGACAACGGCTGGGTGAACAAGCTCATGGTGAACACCGGCATCTTGGGTAAGCCCTTCAGCTGGCTGAACGGCCATCCTGTGACGGTCGTCATCGGGTTGATCTACGGGTACGTCCCTTACATGATCCTGCCGCTGTTCTCCACGCTTGACCGGATCCACCCTTCGATGCTCGAGGCCGGCCGGGACCTCGGCGCCGGCCCCGCACGGACCTTCTTGCGGGTGACCCTCCCGCAATCCCGCCAAGCGATACTGGCTGGCTTCGTCATCTGCGGTCTTCCGATGTTCGGGGACTACTTCACGGAGACGCTCATGGCGGGAGGCTCCAGCAACACGCGCATGCTCGGCAACGCGGTCGTGGACTCGCTGGGGTTCCCGCTGTTCATCGCGCGGGGTGCCGCGCTCATCCTGGTCATGCTCGTGATGCTGCTCGTTCCGATCCTCTACTACCTGCGAAGCACCAACCGCGCGGCAACCGAGGGCCTCGTATGAGCGCGCCGGCAGGCATCGGGGCGGCCCCCGCTCGTCGTCAGAGCCTATGGGAGTGGCTGTCCAACCCGTGGGCCGAGACGCGATTCCTGTGGCTCATCGGCATCGCGTACATCGTGTGGACGATGATCCCGCTGATCGACGCCGTCGTCTTCTCGTTCAACAAGGGGCGTTCGACCACCATCTGGCAGGGATTCTCGCTCCGCTGGTATACGGGCGACCCTCTCGGTTCGGTGCTGCACTCCCCGGAGCTGCAGAGTGCGGTCGTCCAGAGTCTCAAGCTCGCCTCGCTGACGGCGGTCATCTCCGTCCCCGTCGGGGTCGCGTTCGCGCTGTCCCTGCGTCGGTGGCGTGGCAGAGCGCCCGGCACTGCCAACTTCCTGATGATGTTCTCGTTCGTGACACCCGAGCTCATCCTGGCGGTGTCGCTCTTCCTCCTCTACACGCACACGTTCAAAGTCGTCGGAACGGGGACGGTGGCGCAGCTGTCGGGACTGGTCGTCCTTGCGCTCGCCTATCCGGTGGTCATCGTCCGCGCTCGCCTCCTCTCGTTGGGTGATGCGTACGAGGAGGCGGGCCTTGACCTCGGTGCCTCGCCGACGCGGACCCTCTGGCGGATCACCCTCCCGTTGCTCGGGCCGTCCATCTTCGCCAGCGCCGCCATCATCTTCGCCTTCTCCCTGGACGATTTCGTCATCGTGAATCAGCTGGCGACGGGCTCAACCGATCAGACGGTCGCGATGTATATCTACGTGTCCGCGCGGACGGGAGCAACCCCGGCGGCGAACGCGATCGGCACCCTCATGCTCGCGACGTCCACCATCCTCATCGCGATCGCGTTCGTCGTCTACCGCCGCGCTGCGAAGAAGATCGGCGACCGTCCCTAGCGCCGCTGAAGATCAGGTCGCGGCGACGATGCGCTGCAGCGCGGGCCCCAGCTCCGGATCGCGGAAGGCGTAGCCGGTCGAGGTCAGCACCTTCGGTTCGACGCGCGCCCCTCCCAGGAGCACTTGGTCGGCACGCTCCTTCCCCGCGATCACGGCCAGCGCGAACCCCGGCGCGCGCCAAGGGGTCGGACGATGAAGGGCGCGACCGAGCACCTTCGTGAGCTCGGCGTTGCGAACCAGCCCGGGTGCGCAGACGTTGACCGGCCCGATGATCTGCGGATGCGTGAGGGTATGGACGATGCCCCCCACCTCGTCTTCCAGCGAGATCCAGGGGAACCACTGCGAGCCGTTCCCGAACTTCGCGCCCAGTCCCAGGCGGAACGGGATGAGCATGTACGGCAGGACGCCGCCGAGCTTCGACAGCACGTTGGCCGAGCGCAGGATCACCACGCGGATACCGGCCTCTTGCGCCGGGGAGGCGGCGCCTTCCCACGCCAGGCACACCTGCGTGGGAAACCCGGCGCCGTGCCCGGATGCCTCGGTGATGACCTCGTCGCCGCGGCTGCCGTAGTAGCCCACGGCGGAGGCACTCGCGAACACCGAGGGCGGCCGCTGAAGCCCGGCGAGGGTTCGGGCCAGCAGGCCGCCGCCGGCCACACGGGAGGTGATGATCGCCTCCTTGTAGGACGCGCTCCACCGGTGATCGCCGATGGGTACGCCGGCTAGGTGAACCACGGCACCGATGCCCTCCAAGCCCGCCGCATCGATGGTCCCGGCCGCCGGATCCCAGCGGATATCATCGGACCCGGCCGAACCACCCGGTCTGACCAACCGGAACGCGCGGTGTCCCCCGCGTTCGAGTTCGGAGATGAGCGCGGTGCCGATCAGGCCGGACGAACCGGAGATGGCTACATCCATCGGCTCAGGCCTTCGCTTCGGCCCACTGCGCCAGCAATGCCTCTTCGCGTTCGGCACTGAGTCCGGCTTCGAGCGGGACGCCGCCCCGGTCCCGATCCCACGCGTAGATGTCGCCGATCGTCCGGGCGAAGGGGCGGAACCGAAGTCCCGCCGCGATCGCCCGGGAAGGGTCGTAGCGGTGCGAGCCCGCGAACTGCGGATGCCACATCGGCAGAGCGGTCCACCGATCCTCGCCGAGAGCGTCCACCAGGAAGTCCGCATCGACCCACACCACTTCGGTATCCGCCCCGGAAGCGGCGATCGCCGCATCGAGGACGGCCCCGGTGGTCGACTCGCCCTCCGGACGAACCACCCCGTAGGAGTCACCGTCGCGAGCCGCGGCCCGGGCTAACGTGAACGCGGCCAGGTCGCGCGCGTCGATGAACTGCATCGGCTCGTCAGGGATACCCGGGGCGAGCATGGTTCCGCCCGCGGCGGCCCGGCGGATCCAATAGGTGAAGCGGTCGGAGGAATCGTGGGGTCCGACCACGTAGCCCGGCCGGATGATGCAGCATCCCGGGAACACCTCGCGCGCCGCCAGCTCGCAGGCGACCTTGAGCGGGCCGTACGTCTCCTCCGTGACCTCGGTGACGTCGGGAGCAGGCATGGGCAACAGCGGCGAGTCCTCGTTCCCGCCCGCGGGCAGGTCCTCGTCGTGAACCGAGAGCGAGGAGATGAGCGTGTAGTGGTGCGGAGGTTCGAGCGCCTCCGCCAACGCCCGGACCTGCCCCGGCACGTACGCGCACACATCGACGACCTGGTCCCAGGTTCGGCCGGCTAGGACCGAGAGGTCCCCGTCACGGTCACCGTGGAGATGGTGCACCGACGGGAGGTCCTTGGGTTCGCTCTGGCCTCTGTGAAAGACCGTCACGTCGTGCCCGAGCGCCACCGCTTCCTCAACCAGGGCCCTGCCGACGAACTGCGTGCCGCCGATCACCAAGAGGTCCATGGCCCAGAGCCTAGTGGACGAACACCCGAAGGCAGGTCACGCCGGCTCCATCGTTGGGTCGTAGGTGCCCGATCGCGCGAGGCTGTTCATCTTGGCGCGATGCGCGAGCGCCGCCTGCGCCGCGGGAACCTTCGCGGGATCGCCGCGCCAGGCCGCCAGCGACGGCGCCTGGAGGGCACGTCCGTAGCTGAACGAGAGCTGCCATAGGAAGCCTCCCAGCTGATTCATCCGGTTGAGGCGGCTGGTGGCGTGCCCATCGCTCATCCCCCCGGAGAGGAACACGACGCCGGGAACCTGGTCGGGAACGGTGGCGACCAGGCACCTGATCGTTGCCTCAGCGATCTCGTCGTCGGTTGCCTGCACCTGGGCGGACGCCCCCGGGACGACCATGTTGACCTTGAGGAGCAAACCCGCCAGATCCACACGGGCTGCCGCGAGTTCGAGGTACAGCACCTGCAGGGTGGCAGCCGTGGCGGCCTCGCACGCGGCCAGGTCATGGGAACCGTCCATGAGGATCTCCGGCTCGACGATCGGGACGATCCCGGCCTCCTGACAAAGGGCGGCGTACCGGGCCATCGCGTGCGCGTTCGCCCGCATCGCGCCCGGGGTGGGCAGACCGCCACCGATCAGGATCGTCGCACGCCACTTGGCGAAGCGGGCGCCCAGCTGCCCATACTCCGAGAGCCGTTCGCGGAGCCCGTCGAGCCCCTCGGTCACGGTCTCACCCGGGAACCCGGCGAGCGGCTTGGCGCCCGTGTCCACCTTGATCCCCGGAATGATCCCGGCCGCATCCATGATCTGCACGAAGGTCGAACCGTCGGCCGCCGATTGACGGATGGTCTCGTCGAAGAGGATCACGCCGCTGATGTACTCGGCGAGCCCAGGCGTGGTGAACAGCAGCTCCCGGTACTGCCGGCGCGTCTGTTCCGTGGACTCCACCTGGATGGAGTCGAAGCGCTTCTTGATGGTGCCGGTGGATTCGTCCGCGGCGAGGACGCCCTTGCCGGGAGCTACAAGATCTTTGGCGGTCTGTCGGAGGTCTGTCATGGCCAGAGGGTAGCCCGCCGGGCGGCCGGCGCCCAACCCTGGGCGCCACAGCGGTCCGATCAGCCTCCGTGGAGTTCGACGAACGCCCGGAGATCGTCCAGGTGTGCGTTCGCGTGCATGAAGGGTCCGCCCGGTCCACCGAGGATCGAACCGATCCGAAGACCGAGGGGACGGCGGCCGCGCGGCGTGGGCGGGGCGTTCCAG
>JANXVR010000191.1 GCA_025351565.1 Actinomycetes bacterium | reverse complement strand
TCGCCGCCGATAAGCCCCATCGGGTTCGGACTGGACGCCGGCGGGATCGCCATGTTGAGGCGGAGCATGTCGGCCAGCACGGGACCCGTGTTGTTCTGGAACCCGTCCACGATCCCCGAGGGCAGACCCGTCAGCAAGATCGCCTGAAGGTCGGCGCGAGGCGCGGTCAGTCCGGCCAGGTTGGGGAAGACCCCCGGGTACAGAACCGGGATCAGGCCGGCCAACTCCGGGTGCAGAACGTATTGGGCATAACTCGCGTCGTTCGCCGGCGTGTCCGCGTTCCACTCGTCCTTCCGGCTCATCGGGATCACGGCCTCATTGATCAGTGGGTTCCCCAGGCGAGAGACCTGGCGCCACGGGCCGCTCTCGGTGACCGTGCCGTTGCGCTCTCGCATCGTTGAGGTCCGACGGCTCGCGCTCGCCCACACGCCGACCACGGACTTGGCGCTCGCTGGGTCGCTGGGCACCGAGCCGTCCCGGGTGAGCGCGCGGCTCGGCACCTGGATCGCGATCGTGTGCACGTTGAAGCCGCTCAGGTCGTTGACCCCCGCCGCCGCGGGCGTCGGGATCAGGTGGAGGTTCTCGAACGGTCGAAGCGTTCCCAGGTCGAAGACCGATCCCAGGTCCACGAAGAACGCGTCCTGTCGCTGACCGGCGAAGATCCGCGTTTGGCCGGGAAGATCGTGGATCGCTGCTGCGGCTAGGCCTCCGTAGTTGGGGGTGGATCGTGGCCCGATGTTCACCGGCGGGCATGCAAGGTTCGAGGCCAGGATCTTGGTGACGCCACCCTTGACCTTCGTCACCGAGTACGTCTGCCGGCGGTTCCAGTTCGGGCTGTCCAACGATGTGATGGGGCCCGTGTTGTAGAGGAATGTGTCCGGGTTCGCCACGGTGGTCGTGAACCGGAACTGGTAGGTGATGTCGGCTTTCCCGTCACCGTTGCTATCGATGTGGATCGCGTAGGCGACATCCTCGCCGAACTCGAAGAAGTTCGGTCCGCCCGATGGATACTCGAACGGAAGGTAGTTCGCGATCAGGGTCACGGTGCTCGGCGAGTCCGGGCTCACGAACGCGTAGACGTCCGTATTGTCTGCGGCGGGATCCATCGAGATCCCCGGCGCTTCACGATGCGACGACATGAACTGCCTCTCTTTCGTCTCCGGATGGTGCGACGGATGTCGCGCTAGCGGGTGGCGCGGCGCAGGCGCCGCGCCAGTTCCGGGTCGCGGGTAACGATCTCCCGTTCGCCGACCAGGACGGTGACCTCGTGGCGCGCCCCCGGCCTGACGTAGGCGACGATGTGCTCCGCGCTCTGTTCGCCGCCCAGGTCGGCCGCCTCGGCGGTCTTCGCCAGCGCCGGCAACGACCCGGCTCCCATGGCGCCGACCCCTACGACTCCTGCCGTCACACCGGCAGCGCTCTTCAGGAACGAACGACGGTTGATGTCGCTCATACATCCCTCCCCTTCTCTCGGATTGAGCGGTATTCGCGCGTTCCCCCCGACCGGATCACATTTCTTCCCGGACGATCCGAATGAGGGGGGCGTGCGAATACCCGGCAGTGCGAGGAAAGGGCGGCATACGTATAGGGTTGTCGCGATGGGGGACCGGGACGCCGAAGATCTCACCGACCGTCGCTTGCTCGCGCTGATCGGAACCGGGGACGAAGGTGCCTTCGCGGCATTGTTCGACCGGTACTCGGGCAACGCGATCGGCCTGGCCCGGCGGGTCCTCCGCCAGCCGTTCATGGCCGACGAGGTCGTGCAGGAGGTCTTCCTATCCGTGTGGAACGATGCCGGCGCCTACGACCACACGCGCGGGTCGGTCCGCTCCTGGGTGATGCTCCTGACCCATCGCAGGGCGGTCGACGCGGTCCGGCGGGAGGAATCGGTGCGCAGGGTCGCCGAAGCCGCTTCGCGCGAACCCCTCCCGGTGCCCGACGAGCCCGGCGATGCGCTGGAGCGGTCCTGGCTCCGTGAGGAGCGCACGCTGGTCCGCGAGTCGCTCGCGGGCTTGCCGGAACCACAACGAGAGGTGATCGAACTCATGTACTTCAGCGGGCTGTCGCAAACGAAGGTCGCCGAGCGACTCCAGATCCCGCTGGGCACGGTCAAGTCGCGGTCGCTCCTAGCGATGAAACGGCTCCGAAGGTCGCTCGTTGTGATGGAGCCATGAACGAACACGAACACGTTCAGGAACTGTTGGCGGTTCGCGCGCTCGGCGGGCTGGACCCCGAGGGCATGGCCGAGCTGGACCGCGTGCTCGCTGAGCACGGCGAGTGCGCCGAGTGCGCCGAGAGCGCGGCCGGCTTCGACGAGACGGCCGGACATCTCGCGTTCTCGCTGGCGCCGGTGACCCCGTCCCTCACCGCCGCGGACGTGCTCGCCGCGGCGAGGGCGGCGCCGCGTCCGACCGGGACGGTCGTGAAGCTCCCCGCCCCTCGGCGGCGATGGACGGGGAGTCTCTTGGTCGCGGCCGCCGTCTCCTTGCTGGTCGTGGGCGCGCTGGGCGGCATCCTGATCGCGCACCGGGGAACCGATCAGTCGGCGGCGCTCGCGCGCTACCTCACAGGATCGCAGACGCAGATCCACACCTTCAAGGGAACGGGCGGCGTCCTCTCCGCAGCCACGCAGCCCGGCTCAGCGCGTTCCTACGTGTTCGGGAACCTGGAGGGGTTGCCCAGCGACAAGGTGTACCAGCTGTGGCTGCTCCACGGTTCGACACCGGTCGCCGGCCCCACCTTCCTGCCCGATGGCACCACCGTGGTGCTCCCCGTGGACGCGTCGCTCACCGGTGCGAACGCCCTGGCGATCACGGTCGAACCGACGGGTGGATCACCGCAACCGACGACCACCCCGCTGTTGGTGGCCTCGATCTCGACGTGATCCGATCACGGTAGCCACCCCACCACAGCCTCGCGGAATCGCTCGGGCGCTTCCGCGGCCAGCATGTGTCCGCAGTCCGGTATGAGCACCAGCGTCGCATCCGGAAGCGCCGCAGCGATCGGCCGGGCCTGCGCCGGACCGCAGACCAGGTCTAGTTCGCCGGTGATAACCAGCGTTGGCATCCGCGCCGCCCCGAGCAGCGGACGAAGATCGATCCCCTGGAACAGCCCGCCCTCCCATGCTTTGAGCGCACGCAGATCCGTCGTCAGATCCTTCGAGAACTCCTCCAGCGCCGCGGCCACCTCCGGGCGCTCCGGATACGCGGTGTAGAGGGGCAGCACCGTGGTCATCATCCGCTCCACCTCGCGCGGATCGTCGGTGGCCAGCACCCGTTCGGTCCAGGCGTCCCACACCGCCTTCGCCTCCGGGTACCAGGGGGCGTCCTGGTGCCGCGCGGCCAACGTCTCCATCTCCGCATCCGCCGCGCCGCCCGCGCCACCGTCCTGCTCGGCCCCACCGCCGAAGGCCGCCGCCGCGATGCAGCGCGTCACCACCTCCGGGTAGGTCGAGGCGTACGCGAGCGCCGTGGTCCCGCCGAACGAATGCCCGAACACGGTGACAGGCCCCAGGCCGAGTGCGACCCGCACGTCCTCGTAGAACCGGGCGTGACCCTGTGGCGAGTAGTTGGCGGGGTCGGCCGGCGCGGTGGAACCCCCCGAACCGTGCGGATCGATCAGGTGGCTCTGCAACACGTCGGCGAACAACTCGGCCGTCGAGCGCATATACCTGCTCGCGAACCCCGGACCGCCCGCGAACATCAAGGTGGGCGCGCCCTCCCCGATCACCTCGTACGTCGCCTGACGCCCGGAACCGAGCTCTACGGTCTGCATGCCCTCTCCTTCGTCGCCATCGTTCTCGCACCCGGCGAGGCCTCTCGACCTATCAGGCTGCCGGGATCGACGCGCGATGCTGTCGATCCCGAGACGATAGCCGCGGGGAGGGATGGTGATACGGTTCGGGGCGAAACTCAAGGAGATGGGGACCCGTGGTCACCTCCAACGAAAGCGTCGAGATC
>JANXVR010000182.1 GCA_025351565.1 Actinomycetes bacterium | reverse complement strand
AGACCGGTATCCCCGTCTACTTCTGTGACCCGCAGAGCCCGTGGCAGCGCGGCACCAACGAGAACACCAATGGGCTCCTGCGCCAGTACTTCCCCAAGGGCACAGACCTCGCACGTTGGAGTGCTGAAGAGATCGAGGCGGTGGCGACCACCCTCAACGCCAGGCCCCGCAAGACCCTCGGGTGGAAGACACCCGCCGAAGCCTTCAACGAGCACCTAGTCTCTGCTCAACGAGCCGGTGTTGCGACGACCGATTGAACCTGGTCAATTTCGAGCCAAGCGCTACGTGCGCACCATGCGCGAAGCCGGGCACGTCGGCTCGATGGGTCGGGTCGGCACGTGCGCGGACAACGCCGCCATGGAATCGTTCTTCTCGCTGCTCCAGAAGAACGTGCTCGATCGTCAACGCTGGAGCAGCAGAGAGGAGCTACGGCTCGCGATCGTGAACTGGATCGAACGCACGTACCACCGCCGGCGTCGTCAACGCGGCCTCGGCAAGCTCACCCCCGTAGAGTTCGAGCTGTTGTTCGAGGCTGCTCATGCCGCCTGAAGGCTCGAACCTGTCAGCGCAACCGAAGCTGGGGCAGACCCGCCTGTGGTGCCGGGAAGACGAACAGTACGGCCCGAGGCAGAGAAGAGGAATGCTAGAAGCGTCTTGCAGTGTCTAGCCAACCTGCGCCTCCGGTCCGAGAATTAGCGTGGTCAGGACGCTATTCCGTCGTTGCTCGTCGCACAATCCCTAGAAAGGATCAACCCGTTTACGATCCTGGAGTCACCCGTCCGTGACGCGAAGGCTGCAGCGCGGGGGAGAAGCCAGGGAACGATCGCCAAAGCGGTGGCTAATCGGGTCTACCGAACTTCCCGAATGAGGGAAAACGGCACGAGGCACCAACGCCACGGACGGTCGGTCGGACGGGACGACGGTAGGCAGGTCGGGAGGGCAGGACGGAAGGGAGGGGCGGTGTCCCACTTTCAGGGCCGCTCTCTACCCTATCCCGTCAACGAGGGGTCACTCACTCACCGGTAGGCCCGGTTACTGCGGGTCGTTCGCCCCTCCCGCCAGCCATGGTTGCCGCCTATCCTGGATATGAAGAGTGATCGGAGGTGTGACATGCGCCACAACGTTGTGCAGCCGGTCCTACCTCAGACGGCGGGCAAGCGGCGTCCACTCGATGGCCGGTACGATCCGCTACCGTCGCGCGTGCATCTTCGCCGCGGCCACCGCCGGGGTGGTCGGATCCTGCGGCTCCGTCGCCACCGCAAGCCGTAGGGGGAAGGCGTCCCGCTATCCTCGCAGGCTTGGACCCAGCGCACGCTCCGATCCGGGTTGAACGTGCCGCGCCGGCGCGGCTGCCGGTGCTGGCTGGCGTCCTCGGCCGGGCGTTCGCCGACGAACCCATGATCCAGTGGCCGCTCGGCGATGGAGCCAGCGTCGAGACCATCACCGCGATCTTCGAGCTCCTGTACGCGGGGCCGGCAGAGCTGGGGATGCTATGGGAAGGCGGGCACGGCGAGGGCGTCGCCGCCTGGATCCCGCCGGGCGAGACGGCGTTGCTGACCGCATCCGATCATGCGGCGGCGACCCAGTACGAGCCGTTGATGCCCGACGGCGGCGTCCGATACCGCGCACTGTGGGATTGGGTCGAGTCGTTCGTCCCCGATGACGTGTGGTACCTGGACGCCCTCGCCGTGGATTCCGCGCGCCAGCGCACGGGGATCGGCGGAACGCTCGTCCGACACGGGCTCGGCCTGGCCGCGGCAGACGGCGCCGCCGCGTTCCTTGAAACGTCCATCGCCTCGAACGTCCCCTACTACGAACGCTTCGGGTTCGCCGTGATCGACCAGGGCGATGCGCCCGGCGGCGGGCCGCACGTTTGGTTCATGCGCCGCGAACCCTGAAGGGGCCGCCTAGAAGCGCGGGGGGATGCTCTGGGCGAACCGGAAGACCTCGTTCGGATCGTATGTCGCGGCCGCGCGCTGCAGACGGTCGAGGTTCGACCCGTAGTAGGCGTGGAGCCAGTCGGGTAGGTCAGCATCGATGTAGTTCTGATACGCGAACCCGTTCGCCGATGGATGCAAGACCGCGTACGTGTCGCTCAGCCACGAACGGTTCTTGGCCACTACCGCCTCCGGCGCCCCCGTCTGTACCTCCGCCACGTACTGCGCGAGGAAGCGCCCCTGTCGATGAACGAAGGCGGTGTCCGATGGTGCGGGGCGGTTGATCTGGCCACCCCACGCATCGAACGCCAGGCCGCCGGTCGAGGCGGCGAGGACCGGATCGGCCGCCCGTGCCTGGACGGCCGCCACGCTCTCCACTATCGCGGCCGGCGACAACGACGCCCCGAACAGGTCCGACTTCGCGTAGGAGTCCTGGCGTGGCAATCGGCCGGCGGATCCGGGCGAGGGCACCCGGCACTCCGCCGCGTCCCAGCCGATGCAGCCCGCCTCCGAGAGCACCGCGTCCAGATAGGGCACGGTGCGGACGGACGATGCGGGCGGCGCTCCTCCGACGTCGCCCTGGAGCACGTTCAGGAGTGGTTGAAGGGCCGCCTGCGGACCGACGAAGGCTCCGTTCACCGACACGGTCAAGCCCTGCGGAGCGCGCGAGAGGAGGTGGCAGTCCGACCAGAGTTCGTCGGGAGCGTCGGGGCCCCACCCCTGCCACGCGGCCATGACGTCGGCTGCGGCCGCCCACGGCCAGCTGAGCGAGAAGAGCGTGAGTTCTGACAGCGGGTGGGTCTGGAAGGTGAAGCCGGTGACGATCCCGAAGTTGCCGCCGCCCGCGCCGCGAGCCGCCCAGAAGAGTTCGGTTTCCTGTTGCGTGTCGCACCGCCGGATCGAGGCGTCGCCGGTGACCATCTCCACCGACGTCAGCGCGTCGCAGGTAAGACCGAACTTCCGGGCGATCACGCCCTGACCCCCGCCCAGGGCGAGCCCGCCGATCCCCACGCTCGCGCACGTGCCGGTCGGGACGGTGACGCCATGGGGCGCCAGAGCCGCCGCCACATCGATCGTCAGCGCCCCTCCTCCAACGCCGGCCTGCTGCGTCGATGCATCGAACGTGATCCTGGAGAGCCTCCGGAGGTCGAGGATGATCCCGTTTGACGTCGAGTACCCGGCGTAGCTGTGGCCGCCACTCCGCGCGGTCACCCCTATCCCATGGCTCAGAGCGAATGCGACGGCCCGTTGCACGTCGGCCACACTCGCGCACCGCACGACAGCCTTGGGGACCACGCCGTCGAACCTCGGCTGATACAGCTGGTGAGCGAAGGCGAACCCGGCGGCGCCCGGTCGGAGCAACGTCCCGTCCAGGCTCGCCTCGAACGCCCTCCAGCCCGAACCCGGCACGGAGGTCGGGCTTTGACCCGAAGGCGAAGGCGTTGGAGAACCCGGCGCCGGCCCGGAGGTCGTGCATGCGGTGGTGAGAAGTGGCAGCGACGCCGCCCCGACCGTCAGCCGCCCACCGCGCCGGAGGAACTCTCGCCGATCCACGGCTCGGATGCTACCCCTGGACCGGTCGGGAACCCCGCTGGTAGCGTCTGCCGCGATGGCGACCTCGACGGCGGACATCCTCGACGAACACCCCGATCGCGCCCAGGTGTGCACGCAGACCTTCCGGCAGTTCGGCGGGGCCCGGGCCTTCGAGGGCCCGACCACCACGGTCCGCTGCCATGAGGACAACGTGCTGGTGAAGCAGCTGGTCGCCGAACCCGGCGGAGGACGCGTGCTGGTCGTGGACGGCGGCGGTTCGCTTCGGGTCGCCCTTCTCGGCGACAACGTGGCCGGCCTGGCGCGCACCAACGGGTGGGCGGGGATCCTCGTTCACGGCTGCGTCCGCGACGCCGCGGCGTTGGCCGAGCTCGATCTCGGGATCAAGGCGCTCGGCGCCTGCCCGCGGCCCAGTGGCAAGCGAGGCGAGGGCGAGGGTGAGGTCGACGTGCCGGTGACGTTCGGTGATGTCACGTTCGTCCCGGGAGCCATGCTGTACAGCGACGACGACGGGATCGTGGTCCTGGACGGTCCGGTCTAGCGCGGAAGGGTGATCTGGTAGACCTTTCGCAGGGTCTCCGTAACCGTCCACACCGTCTTCGCGCCGCTGGCAAGGATGCCGGTGACGCCCTGACGGAGATCCAGGGTCGAGCCTCCTTCGACTTCCACCGTGGCGTGACCCGCGATCACCACGAAGAGTTCGTCCTGTTCGACATCCGACACCACGCCGGGCGTGCACTGCCAGACGCCGCGGATGATCCGGCCGTCTTCGGACTCGAACAGCGTGTGGTTACTGAGCTTCGGCTTGCCGGCAAGGACCTGGGACGGATCCAGCGCTTCCGGTTCGAGCTCCAGGTCCATGACGGCCACGGCGAAGGTCGACTCCGGTTCGCGCATCGATCAGATCCCCTTCAGGTAGGCAACCGTTTCGGCGAGACCGTCTTCCAGATGCGTCCACGGCTTCCATGCGATCGCGCCGGGGGCCTTCGAGATGTCGAGCGCTATGCGCCGGAGCTCGCCCTGTGGGAGCGGTCCCTGGTGCGGCTCACCCTCGAACCCCGCGATATCGGCCAGCAGCCGGAAGAGATGATTGACGCTGGTCTCAAGGCCTGTGCCGATGTTCACCAGCTTGCCCGAGCCGCGTTCGATGGCTTGAACGAACGCATGGACCACGTCGTCGATGAAGATGTAGTCGCGGGTCTGGTTGCCGTCCCCGTAGATGGTCGGGGCCTCGCCCGCAAGCATGCGTTGAGCGAAGATCGCGACCACTCCCGCCTCGCCCAGCGGGTCCTGCCTGGGGCCGAAGACGTTTCCGAGCGCCAAGGCCGTGTAGTCGAGCCCGCGGTACCGCTGGAAGAACCCTAGGTAGTCGAGCACCACCTTCTTCGAGATCCCGTACGGGCTCATTGGGAACGAACCCTGGGCGCTGGCTTCCTTGGCCGGGAGACGCTTGGGGTCGCCGTAGATGGTGCCACCGCTTGCCGCGTAGACGATCTTGCGGGTACCGGCCCGGGCGGCGCATTCCAGGACGTTGAGCGTTCCCATCACATTGATCGACGCGTCGTTGGTTGGATCCGATAGCGAGGGCCGGACCCCGGACTGCGCCGCCAGGTGGAACACGATCTCGGGCCGGTGGCGTTCGAAGAGCTGCTGAACGCCCGCCGCGCGCACATCCATGTTGAAGAACGTGAACTCCTTGCCGTGGCCCCGGGCCTCGGCCAGGTTGGCGATCCGGCCCGTGCTGAGGTCGTCCACGCTGATCACGCGGAACCCCTCGGCCAGCAGTCGATCGGCCAGGTGCGAGCCGATGAACCCGGCTCCCCCGGTAACCAGGACGGTTGTCACGGCGCCAAGAGTAGGTTGGGATCGGCCGCGATGTCGAGTTTCGTGCGGTCTCCACGCCTCAGCAGCGCCGCCCCCACACACGCGATCATGGCCCCGTTGTCCGTGCAGAGGTCCATCGGCGGGAACAGGACCCGGAGCCCCGCCGCCTCCCCTTCGGCCAGGATCCGCTCCCGGAGGCGGGTGTTGGCGACCACGCCGCCACCCAGCAGCACGGTCTGCACGCCGGTCTTCTCCGCGGCTTCGAGGGTCTTTCGGACCTGCACGTCGACGATCGCCTCCTGGAAGCTCGCCGCCACATCCGGGATGTTGATGTCGCGCCCGGCGGCTCGCTCGGCTTTCACGTACCGAAGGACGGCCGTCTTCAATCCGCTCATCGAGAAGTCGAAGTCGCCGCTGCGTTCCATCGACCGGGGGAACGCGATGGCGCGGGGGTCGCCCTCTCGCGACATGGCGTCCAGCGCCGGACCGCCCGGGAATCCCAGCCCGAGCAGCCGGGCCACCTTGTCGAACGCCTCCCCCGCCGCGTCGTCAAGGGTCTGGCCGAGCACCTCATGGTGGTGCAGATCCCGCATGTGGACCAACATCGTGTGCCCGCCACTCACCACCAGCGCCACGTACGGTGGCTCCGGGGCGCCGTGGGTCAGGAAGTTCGCCCAGAGGTGGCCTTCGAGATGGTTCACGCCGATCAACGGGATGCCGGCTGCGAGCGAGATGGCCTTCGCCGCGGCCATCCCGGTCAGGAGCGCGCCGACCAACCCCGGGCCAACGGTGACCGCAACGCCGTCCAGATCGGCGAACCCCACGCCGGCGGCCTCCAGGGCCTCTTCCATGAGCGGGTTGAGCGCCTCCACGTGCGCGCGGGCGGCCACCTCGGGCACCACCCCCCCGAATCGCTCGTGCAGATGGACCTGCGAGGCGATGAGGTTGGATCGAATGGTGAACCCGTCCTGGACCACCGCGACGGCCGTTTCGTCGCACGATGTTTCGATACCCAGGGTGATCACGCCGGGCGGATACCCTCCGGGAGCGAGTCGCCGATGCGCTCGAGCCGCGACCCGTACTGCGGGTTGCGGATGTCGTCGGTCCACATGATGAGCGCGTCTTCCTGGAGCTCCTGGTAGTAGTTCCTGCGGATGCCCACCGGGTGATAACCGAACCGGCCGTAGAGACGCTGGGCTCCCCAGTTCGTCACGCGAACCTCCAGGCTGATGGCGCGGCCGCCCATCTCGATGGCCTGCAACGTGAGTTCGTACAGGAGCCGGGTCGCGAGGCCGCTCCGTTGACGCTCGGGATCAACCGCGATGTTCGTGATGTGGGCCTCTTCGCCGTAGCAGATCATGCCGCCGTACGCGGCGACCTCCCGGTCCATCCTGGCCACCAGGTAGCAGCGGTTGTTCGGCTCGGTCATCTCGGCGACGAACAGGTTGGGGCTCCACGGACGCGTGTATGCCTGACGTTCGATGGCCATCACCCCGCGGAGGTGACGGCGGCGCATCCGGGCGATCTCAAGACGAGATGCCGCGGGCTCGCTGATCCCAAGTGATCTCAGCATCCGATTTCCTTAGGTACGTGGGGACGACGTCCGTGAGCCGATCATGTTCCTCGCGCAGGAAGCGGGGAACGGCGAGTTCGACGAGCGCCGCGGCGTCCGGGTGGGCCACCGATGCGGACGCGAACTCAACGTGAGCCTCCTGGAGGACATCTCGGTAGAGGATGGCACCATTACCGACGGCCAGCACATCCTCACGGGTGATCCCCAGCTCGGCCGCCAGATGGTCGGGCGGGGCCACCACGGGTTCGGTCTCCCGCACGACCCCGCCGGGGACCGGGCGGTAGGCGCTCCAGAACACCTCTCCGCGGCGCCCATCGATCACCGCGACGATGCGTTTGTGGGTGTAACGGACGCTGAACGCCAGCGTATCCAGGCTGGAGATCCCCAGGATGGGAACTCCCAGGACCTGCGCCAGGGTCTTGGCCGTCGCCACCCCCACCCGGAGTCCCGTGAAGAGGCCGGGTCCCGTTCCCACGGCGATGCCACTCACCCGGCTGAGCTCCAGGTCGGACCACGAGAGCAGCTGTTCGAGGGCGGGGGTGACGGCCTCCTGGCGCGCCTTGCCGGCCACGCTGATCCGAGCGAGGAGTCCGGCCTCGGACCCGATAGCCACGCTGGTCTGCGGCGTGGAGGTCTCGATGGCGACCACGATCATGCCGGGCTCCCGGCGTTCGCAAGGGTGCAGATCAGGCCCCACCGCGCCTCCCACGACGGCCCCTCCGTCGCGAGTTCGATCTGGCGAGCGTCGTCGGATCCAGCGGGATCGAACGTGGTGATGGTCACGCGGAGCCGTTCGGGAGGGAGGATGTCCTGCACGGCGTCGCCCCATTCGATCAGCAGGAGTGCGTTGCCCTCGCCGATCTCCTCGAGCCCCAGGTCTACGACGTCCTGGATGCGCGCCAGCCGGTACACGTCGACGTGCGCGACCACGAGCCTTCCGGTGTACTCCCGGATCAACGTGAACGTGGGTGACTGCACATGGTCGGCCGACCCCAGCCCCGCAACGATCCCTTGCACCAGGGTTGTCTTGCCCGCGCCCAGCTCTCCCGTGAGGAGCACGACGTCGCGTTCGCGGAGGATGCCGGCGAGCGCCGCCCCCAGCGCGCGTGTCTGCTCCGGCGTCTGGGTGCGCAGGGTCAGCGATCCCATCAGAACAAGCCCAGCTGATCCGGATCGGGAAGCTCCGGCTCCAAGCGGATCACGGTGGCCAGCCGTTCCGTGATGCCCGGTGCACTGGGCCGCGCGGGGGCCGGGATAGGGGCGGGCAGCGGCGTCGGTGGCATCGTCGGTTCGGCCGGCGCCGCCGCGTCTGTCGGCATCGAGTCCAGCGTGGCCTTGATCAGCGCGAAGTCCTCCTGCAGCGAGGTGAACTGCTTCGACTTCTCGCCGCCCCCGTGAAGGATGGCCGCAGGATGGAAGGTGGGGATGACCTTGCGCCCGTGCCACTCGTGCACGGCCCCGCGCACGCGCGTGATCCCCAGCGGGGTCGCCAGCACGAACTTCGTGGCGAAGTTTCCCAGCGTGACGATGAGCCGGGGCTGGATCAGCGAGATCCGCTCGATCAGCCACGGTGTGCACGCCTCTATCTCGTCCGGCTGTGGATCGCGGTTGCCGGGCGGGCGGCACATCACCACGTTGTTGATGTAGACCGCCTCGCGCGTCAGCCCGATCTCGGCGAGCATCCGCGTGAGGAGCTGACCCGCGGCCCCCACGAACGGCTCACCTTGCTTGTCCTCGTGGAACCCCGGCCCCTCCCCGATGAACATGAGATCGGCGTTCGGATCGCCGACGCCGAACACCACCTGGGTTCTGCCGGCGGCCAGCCGACACTTCGTACAGCCCGCGGCGTCCGCGGCAACCTCGTCCAGGGGGCGTGTCATCCCGTGTACTCCCGCGGGACCCGTTCGCCGATGCGCGCGACGATCTCGTAGGGGATGGTCCCCGCGAAACCTGCCAGCTCGGCCGCCGTGATGCGCTCCCCGCTCTGTGCCCCCAGCATCACCACGGGCTCACCCGACGCCGGCTCGTGGTCCCCGCAGTTCACCATGAGCTGGTCCATGGTGACGTTACCCGCCACCGGGCACCGGCGTCCCGCGATCAGGACCTCGGCGCCCGGCGAGGCGCCGCGCGGATAGCCGTCCGCGTAGCCGACCGGAACTGTTGCCACCCAGGCATCCTGGGTGAGTTCGTAGTGATGGCCGTAGCTCAGCCGTTCGCCCGCCGGCAGGCGTTTGGCCATGGACACGGCGCTTGACCACGTGAGGGCGGGCCGCAGATCGCGGCCGATACCCGGCGCCGGTTCGATCCCGTAGACGGCGATCCCGGGCCGAACCAGATCGAAGTGCGAAGCCGGGCGAAGGATAGTGGCAGCGCTGTTGGCCGCGTGGAGGATGCCCGGCGCGTGCCCGGCCGCCTTGACGCCGCGGATGGCCTCGGCGAATCGGGAGAGCTGCACGTCGGTGGTGGGATCGTCCTCTTCCGCGCGAGCCAGATGGGTCCACAACCCCTCGAGCACGAAGCCGGCGGCCGCCACGTCGCCTACGAAGGCGGCCGCGGACGCCGGTGGCCATACGCCGATCCGGTGCATGCCCGTGTCGACCTTCACGTGCACGTTGACCGGGGGCGTCGCGGCCGCTTGGAGCCGAGCCAGCCCTTCGGCGGTGCAGAGCGTCGGCGTGAGCGCGGCGCCGAGCGCATCCCGCTCCGACCCCTCGGGGAACTCCGACAGCACGAGGATCGGCGCCGTGACGCCGCCGTCCCGCAGGGTGATCCCTTCCTCGACGAGGGCCACGCCCAACCAGGTGGCACCCGCCTCCACCGCAGCCGTGGCGACGGGGACGCTTCCGTGTCCGTACCCGTTCGCCTTGACCACGGCCATGAGCGCAGCCGATCCAGGCAGCAGGGTGCGGACGTTGTGCCGCACGGCGTCCAGGTCGACCCGGACGGAGGTGCTCCGGTATCGGGCGGTCATGCCCGCCTCACGCGGGCGACGGCGTCTGGAAGCGCGGCGGCAACGTCACTCGCGATCGTGCCCTCGCCCGTGAGCCGGCCTGCGAGCAGGCCGGCGAGCCCGTGGAGGTAGGCGCCGGTTGCGGCCGCGTCAGCGGCCGCAACGCCCCGGGCGAGCAGGGCGCCGATCACTCCGGCCAACACATCCCCGGTGCCCGCGGTGGCCAGCACCGCCGATCCCGTCGGGTTGATCCGCACCGTTCCCCCCGGTTCGGCGATGATCGAACGGCTCCCCTTCAGCAGCGTGACGGCATCGGCCTCCACCGCCAGTCTCCGTGCGTACCCCAGCCGGTCCCGGTCCAGCTCGCCCACGGAGATCTCGAGCAAGCGGGCGAACTCCCCCGCGTGCGGTGTCAGCACCGCGGCGGACTTGCGTTCGCTCAACTCCCCCGGGAACCCGGCGAACGCCGTCAGGCCATCGGCGTCCAGCACCAACGGGACCGGAGAACCCGCCACCAGATCTCGAACGAACCCCGCCGTCTGAACCTGGGTGGACATCCCTGGGCCCACGACCAGCGCGTCCGCGCGGCCGAGCGCATCCAACACGGGTTCCAGGGCATGCGAGGCGACCGACCCGCCGGGAGTCTCCGGCAGCGGCAGGAAGATGGCCTCCGCGAGATGAGCCTGGATGACGGGGACGATGCTCTCGGGCGCGGCGATCGTGACGAGCCCGGCGCCCATCCGCGCGGCCGCCGACGCGACCAGCGCGGCGGCTCCCGTCATGTCCCAGGAGCCCGCTACCACCACCAGGTGTCCGCTCGCGCGCTTGTGCGTGTCCGCCGCCCTGGCCGGCAGGACGCGGGCCACGTCGATCGGTTCGGTCAGGAACACGTCCGGGTGAACCAGGCCCTGCGGGAACCCGATGTCCACCACGCGAACAGCGCCAGCGAACTCGGCTCCCGGCATCAGGAGAACGCCGGTCTTGGCCACCCCGAACGCCACGGTGATCTCGGCCGTGACCGCGCTCCCGGCCACAGCCCCCGTGGCACCGTCGACCCCGGATGGGATGTCGGCCGACACGATGGGAACCCCGGATGCGCTCAGTTCGTCGATGGCGCCCGCCCAGCGGTCCTCGGCGGCGCCGCGGAACCCTGTGCCGAAGATGGCATCGACCGCGACGTCGGCTTCCACCAGGTCTCGAGCCAGCCGTCCCGGCGCGAACTCCCGCACGCGGACCGGCGTCTCCTTGCCGAGCCGTGCCAGGTTCTGGGCGGCCACCCCCGGCGACGGTGCTTCCATCACGTGGACCCGGACGCCGACACCCGCCCGCGCCAGGTGGCGCGCGGCCACGAACCCGTCGCCGCCGTTGTTCCCCTTCCCGCATACGACCACCGCTCGCCGCCCGTAGGCGCCACCGGTGAGATCCAGGACGGCTCGCGCCAGCGCGCGGCCGGCGCGCTCCATCAGGAGCTCGGCGCCGATCCCCCGGGCCTGGCTCAGCCGGTCCAGTTCGCCCGCCTGATCGGGCGTGAGCACCGGCTTCACGCGTCCGCCTCCCGAACCGCGATCGCGAAGGCCACCGCGTTCGTCTTCTCATGGGTGAACGTGACGAGGACATTCGTGATGCCGAGGTGATCGGCCCTGAGTTTCGCGTTCCCCGTCAGGGAGATGTGCGGGGCACCGCTCGGATGACGGGTGACGCTGATGTCCTGCCAGCGCTTCCCGCGGTAGCCGCCCAGCGCCTTGATCGTGGCTTCGCGAGCGGCGAACCTGCCCGCATAGGATTCCCCCGGGCGCGCCTTGGAGTCGCAGTACGCGATCTCCTCCGGCGTGAACACCCGAGCGCGAAGGGTGGGATGACGCCCGATCGCGCGCTCCATGCGCGCGATCTCGCAGATGTCCACGCCCAGCCCCACGATCTCCACCGACAGATTGTAGGCCGAGGGGCAGTCGGGGTTCGAGCGGCTATTCGACCGTGACGGACTTCGCGAGGTTGCGGGGCTGGTCCACGTCGCAGCCTCGCGCCTTGGCGATGTGGTACGCCAGGAGTTGCAGCGGAACGGTTACCACGACCGGACTCAGCAGCTCGGGCGTCTCCGGAACCTCGAGCACGTGATCCGCCAGCCGGGCCGCATCCACGTCCCCCTCGGTGACCACGGCGATGACCTCCGCTCCCCGGGCCCGCACCTCCTGGATGTTCGAGAGCATCTTCGGGTACACGTGGCACTTCGTGGCGATCGCCACCACGGGGACGCCGGGTTCGACCAGCGCGATCGGACCGTGCTTGAGTTCGCCGGCCGGATAGCCCTCGGCGTGGATGTAGCTGATCTCCTTCAGCTTCAGGGCTCCCTCCAGCGCGGCGGGGTAGCCCGTGTGACGCCCGATGAAGAGCACGTCGCGGGCGCCCGCGTACCTCGCGGCGATCTCACGGCACAGCGGGTCCAGCTCCGTGATGGCACGTTGAACCTGCCCCGGGAGTTCGTTGAGCCGGGCCACAACCTCGTCGACCTCCTCGGGGAACATCGAGCCGCGAACCTGCGCCAGGTAGAGCGCCAGCAGATGCTGGCTCACCATCTGCGTGGCGAACGTCTTCGTGGCCGCGACACCGATCTCGGGCCCTGCGTGCGTATAGAACGCGCCGTCAGCCTCGCGGGCCAGCGAAGATCCCACGGTGTTCGTGACCGCGATCACCTGCGAACCCTGCCGCCTGGCATGCCGTGCCGCTTCGAGCGTATCGATGGTCTCCCCGCTCTGCGAGACGGCGATGGTCAGCGTGTCGGGTCCGAGCACCGGGTCCCGATACCGGAACTCGCTCGCGATCTCGATCTCCACCGACAACCTCGTCCAGTGTTCGATGGCGTACTTCGCGACCAGCCCGCTGTGGAACGCGGTGCCGCAGGCCACCACGAACACCTTGCCGACCCCGCGGAGCGCATCGTCGCTGATCCGGAGTTCGTCCATGGACAGGCGGCCCTGCGTGACGCGACCGACCAGCGTGTCGCGGATCGCGCCGGGCTGCTCGTGGATCTCCTTAAGCATGAAATCGTCGAACCCCGACTTCTGCGCCTGCGCCACGTCCCAATCCACCGTGATGGTCTGGGGCCTCACAGGCTGCCCGTCAAGATCGGTGAACGTGGCACCGGCCGCGGTGATCTCCACCACCTGACCCTCTTCGAGCGGGATCACCCTGGTGGTCCGGTCCAGGACGGCGGGGATGTCGGAGGCCAGCATGCATTCGCCGTCGCCCACGCCAACGATCAGCGGCGAGGACACCTTGACCCCAACCAGCGTCCCCGGTTCGTCCTCGGTCAGGACCACCAACGCGTAGGCGCCTTCAAGTTCTGCCACGGCCGCGCGAACGCCGTCCGCGAGCGAAGCATCCGGACCGCCGTCGCGAAGCTTCTCCTCGATGAGATGGGCGATGCATTCGGTGTCGGTCTCGGATCCCAGCGTGTGGCCTTCCTTCTCCAACCGTGCCCGGAGCCCTTGGAAGTTCTCGATGATGCCGTTGTGGATGACCGCGATGCGACCCGCGCAGTCCAGATGCGGATGGGCGTTGCGATCGGTGGG
>JANXVR010000170.1 GCA_025351565.1 Actinomycetes bacterium | reverse complement strand
CGGCGTTCCACCGGCGCAGACCGATCCGGATCGGATGACCGCACGGCCTCACGATCCCGCGCGGGCGCTCTCGCTCGTGGCGTCATAGGATGCCTTCGATCGGATCCCCGTTGGACAGGGTCCGGCGGACTGGGGGAGGCGGCAGATGGGTGACGGCGTGGCGCCGGGCGGTATCACCAGGCGGACGTTCCTGTGGCGGTCGGCGGCGGGTACGGCAGTCGTCGCGGGGGGTCTTCCTGCCATCCTCGCCGCGTGCACGAAGGCCGCCGACACCGCCCCCAATCCCAGCGGAGCGGGCTCGAGTGCCGCGGCCACCCTGCGGGTGGGGTGGTCCTCGGAGCCCGACAAGATGAACCCGCTGACCGCCTATTCCACGGAAGCGCAAGAGGTGCTCCAGCTGGTCTACGACAAGCTGAACGAGTACGACGCGAACCTCAAGATCGTGCCGTCCCTCGCCGAATCCACCGAGATCTCCGCCGACGGTAAGACCATCACCTATCACCTGCGCTCCGGGGTCGCGTGGCATGACGGCACGCCGTTCACCGCCGACGACGTGGTCTTCACGTTCTCGCTCATCAACAGCCAGGGGCTCTCGCAGTACGCACAGTGGCTCGCAGACATGGTTTCGGCGAAGGCCCCGGACCCAACAACGGTGGACGTCACGTTCAAGGGGCCGCAGGCGTTCGATCCTGGGCTGGCGATCCCCATCATCCCCAAGCACATCTGGGGAGGGAAGAATGCGGCCGAGATCCAGAAGTTCGCGAACGACACGCCGATAGGGACCGGACCATTCACGTTCGTGTCCTGGCAGCGTGGTCAGACGGTCACGGTGAAGCGCAATCCCAACTTCTGGGGGCCGCAGCCCGGACCGGCTTCGGTCATCTGGGTGCTGTATCAGAATGAGGACGTCATGGCGCAAGGGCTCGAGGGCGGGGACGTGGACATCCTGCCCGAGATCCCGCCAACCATCTGGGACGGCCTCACCGGGGCCGAGGGAGTCAAACCGGTGTCGCTGCCGGGGTTCTCGTTCCATCACATCGGCATCAACGTCTCGACGAACCCGAAGTCCGGTGGCAACCCACTGCTGCTCAATCGTTCCGTTCGCCAGGCGCTCAGTTCCGCGGTGGACCGGAACCAGCTGGTGCAGATCGCGCTCGCGGGTCACGGCCAGCCGGGGAGCGTCCTGCTCCCGCCGGCCTTCGGCGACTACCAGCTCCAGATCCCGGCTGCGGCAGCGTTCAACGCGAACCAAACCAAAGCCAACCAGCTCCTCGACGCGGCCGGCTTCACCACGAAGGCCAGCGACGGTACGCGTTCGGGCTCCGACGGCAAGCCGCTGGAGTTCAGGCTCATCGCGATCGACACCACTACCGTGGACGTGCGGGCGGCTCAACTCTTCCGCGACGCCGCGGCCCAGGTGGGGATCAAGCTCAACCTGCAGACGATGGATGAGAACACCCTGGGCTCGGTGGTCTACAACGCGAACGCGCCCGACTGGGACATCTTCGTCTGGGGATGGGATTCGGGTGTGAACGATCCCGACTACCTGCTCGGCGTCCCACTGACGAGTCAGATCGGCGGCAACAACGACGTCTACTACGCGAACAAGACCTACGACGCCCTCTACGCGAAGCAGGCCGCCGAGTTGGACAAGACCACCCGCACGGATCTTGTCCACCAGATGCAACAGCAGTTCTACGACGACTGCGCCTACATCGTCATGTGGTACCAGGATAAGTTGCAGGGCTATCGGACCGACACCTGGACCGGCTGGACCGAGACCCCCGGGGGCATCGTCTTCAACTTCACCCGGGCGAACTACCTGAACGTGAAGCCCGCGTGACGCCCGCTCCGGGTCGCTGAAGGCATCCCGTGCGCAGATCCGCCTTGGCGAAGAAGCTGGCGTGGCTCGCGGCTACCCTCGCCGCGGTGGTCACCTTCAACTTCCTGCTGTTCCGTGTGTTGCCGGGTGATCCGGTCCAGCTCTATGCACGCTCGGGCCATCTGACCCCGGCCGCCGCGGCGCAGCTGCGAACGCTCTTCGGGCTCGACAAGCCGATGTGGGAACAGTTCTGGATCTACGTTCGCGGGCTGGCCCACGGCGATCTCGGGTTCTCGCTCACCTACGGGCGCCCGGTGGTGGACATCATCGCCGAACGCATGATGAACACGCTCCTGTTGGTCGGGGTGGCTACGGTGTTCGTGGTCGCGATCGGCGTGATCATGGGGGTCGTCTCCGCATCGCGCCGGGGATCGAAGATCGACTCGGCCACCGTGTTCGGGTCGCTCGTGCTGTGGAGCATGCCGACCTTCTGGGTGGGGATGCTCCTGATCTTCGGTCTCGGGGTTGCGGTGAAGGCGTTCCCGATCACGGGGATCTCGACCGCGGGGGCGACGTACTCCTCGCCCATGGGCGCCCCGCTGGACGTCGTCCGGCATCTGATCCTGCCCACGATCACGCTGGCGCTGGTGGACATCGGGCAGTTCGTGTTGATCACGCGGAGTTCGTTGGTGGATGTCCTCACCGAGGATTTCATGACCACCGCCAAAGCCAAGGGGATGTCCAAGAGGCGGATGGTCTGGCGTCACGGGATGCGCAACGCGATGCTCCCCGTGGTCACCGCGTCCGCCCTCTATATCGGCCTGGTGGCGGGCGGGGCCATCCAGGTGGAAACGGTGTTCTCCTGGCCGGGGATGGGCGAACTTACCTACCAGGCCGTTACCCGGCGCGACTACCCGGTGCTGGAAGCCTGCTTCCTGGTGTTCGCCGTCACGGTGATCATGGCGAACTTCTTGAGCGATCTGCTCTACCTCTGGCTGGACCCCCGGGTGCGTGAGGCCTGATGGCGGTCATCCTTCGTCCCGAGGACGCGACCGGGGGCTGGGCGGTTCTTCGCCGGAGCCTGCGCGAGCTGTGGTCCGACCCGACGGGCCGGACCGGGATCGTCGTCCTGGCGGTCGTAACGTTCGCGGCCGTAGCGGGCCCGATGGTCCTGCCGTTCGATCCGAGCAAGGTGGGGAGCGTGGCCGCGGACATCTTCGCCCGCCCGTCCGGCGCGCATCTCCTGGGCACCGATGAACTGGGACGCGACCTCCTTCGGGAGTTCCTGGCGGGGGCCGGTATCTCGCTCATCGTGGGGTTGTTGGCCACGGTCATCTCCATCGGCGTCGGCGCGCTGATCGGATTGGTCGCCGGGTACTTCGGCCGATGGGTGGACGTGCTCCTGATGCGGATCACGGACTTCTTCTTGGTACTGCCGACCATCCCGTTGATCATCGTGCTCGCCGCGATCATCGGGCAGAGCCTGCAGGTCACCATCCTGGTGATCGGTCTGACCGGATGGCCACCCATCGCGCGCATCGTGCGTTCGCAGGTGCTCACGCTTCGGGAGCGTCAGTTCGTGGTTCGGGTGGAGTCGATGGGCGGGTCGCACACGCGGTTGATGGGGCTCCACATCCTGCCGAACGTGGCGCCGCTCATCTTCGCCAACGCGGTGCTGGTCATCGCCGGTTCGATCCTCGCTGAAGCGACCCTCGCCTTCCTGGGGCTCGGGGATCCCGTGCACGTTTCGTGGGGGACGATGTTGCACTTCGCGTTCGTGACCGGGGCGGTCGGGCGCGGTGTCTGGTGGTACTTCCTGCCGCCGGGACTCGGCATCGTGGTGGTGGTGCTCGGGTTCACGCTTGCCGGACACTCACTGGACCGCATCCTTAACCCGCGGCTGCGGGAGCGGCGATGAGCGAACCGCTCTTGGAACTGCGCGATGTCCATGTTCGCTACGTGAGTGGTGGGGGCTCGGTCGAGGCGGTGGGCGGGGTGAGCTTCAGCCTGGAGCCCGGGGAAGCTCTCGGCTTGGCCGGCGAGTCCGCCTGCGGCAAGACAACGACCGCGCTCGCAATCCCGCGCCTGCTTCCGGACACCGCGCAGGTGACGGGTCAGATCCGGCTCGGCGGTATCGACCTCCTGACCCTAGGGGAACCGGAGCTGCAAGCGGTTCGGTGGAAGCGGGTCGCGGTCGTGTTCCAAGGGGCGATGAACGCGCTGAACCCGGTGCTGCGGATCGGCGACCAGATCTTGGAGCCGATCCGGCTCCACGAGCCGGGCACCTCGCGCGCGGAGGCCGAGGCCAGGGTGGCGGAGCTGCTCGAGGGTGTCGGCATCCCGCCCGACCGCGCCCGCGACTACCCGCACGAGCTGTCGGGCGGCATGCGCCAGCGGGTGATGATCGCGATGTCGCTCGCGTGCCGGCCCGACCTGGTCATCGCCGACGAACCGGTGACCGCGCTGGACGTGATGACCCAGGCGCAGATCCTGGATCTGCTCCGGGGCCTGCGCGAACGCATGGGACTGTCCATGATCCTCATCTCCCACGACCTTTCGGTCCTGGCCGAGACGTGCGATCGAGTGGCCATCATGTACGCCGGCAAGCTGGTGGAGGAGGGCCCGGTCTCCGCGCTGTTCCCCAAGGCGGGCGCAGGCGGAGGGCCAGCCCACCCCTACACGAAGGGGCTGCTACAGGCCTTTCCCAACATCCACGGCGAACGCCGGTTCGTCGATGGGATGGCGGGGTACCCGCCGGACCTGGCCTCACCTCCGCCGGGCTGCCGGTTCTTCGAGCGGTGCCCGGTTCATATCGATCGGTGCCAGGCCGACGAACCGACGCTGCGCGCGGTGGGGGATCGACAGGTCGCCGCGTGCCATCTAGTGGGTGAGGACGCGTGAGCGCAACCGAACTTCGCCCCGGTGAACCGATCCTTCACGTCGAGAACCTCCACGTCACCTACCAGGGCCGATCGCGCAAGACCAAGCCGGTGCTCGCGGTGGACGGGGTCTCGTTCGATGTGCATCCGGGCGAAGTGCTGGCGTTGGTGGGCGAGTCCGGCTGCGGGAAGACATCCATCGCGCGCGCGGTGATGCGGTTGCTCGAGCCCAGTGCCGGCAAGATAGTCCTGAACGGGACCGATATCACGCGCCTCGGGCACCGGGCCCTGCGACCCATCCGGGCAGGTATCCAGATGGTGTTCCAGGATCCCTACGAGTCGCTCGACCCGCGGCAGACGGTGTTCGATCTGGTTGCGGAGCCGCTCTCGATCCATCGGCGGCTGCGCGAACGCGGGGAGCGGCGCGCGGCAGTGCTTCGGGCGCTGGAGCGCGCGGGGCTCCACCCGGCAGAGGAGATCGCGCGCCGCTATCCGCACCACCTGTCGGGCGGGCAACGTCAACGGGTCGCCATCGCGGCAGCCATGGTTCTGGAGCCGAGCCTAATCGTGGCCGACGAACCGGTGTCGATGCTCGACGTTTCGCTCCGGGCGGGCATCCTGCGTCTGATGTTGGACCTGCGAGAACAGCGGGACCTTGCGTACCTGTTCATCACTCACGATCTTTCGCTGGCGTGGGTGGTGGCCGACCGGATCGCCGTGGTCTATCTGGGGCGGATCGTGGAGATCGGCCCGCCGGCCGAGGTCATCGGATCGCCCAAACATCCGTACACGAAGGCCTTGGTGTCGGTGATCCCCGTGCCCGAGGCGGGCGCCGCCGCCGAACAGATCGTGCTGGTCGGGGAGACTCCCTCGGCCAGGGCGATCCCGGCGGGATGTCGCTTCCACCCCCGATGTTGGAAGTACGAGGAGCTCGGCCGCCCGGACGTCTGCCGGACGCGGGATCCCTCGCTCGCGGGCGACATCCACGACGCCGCGTGCCACTTCCTCTTGGACCAGGACGGGGCCGTCGCGGCCACGGCCGTACCCACGACACCCCAAGGAGACCCCGCATGACCATCACGCCCGAGTCCGTCACCACGTTGTTGTCGCACCTGGTCAAGATCGAGTCTGTGACCCCGTGGCTCATCCCTGACGGCAGTGGCGAGCACGCGATCGGCGACGCCATGGCCGCGTGGCTCGCGGACCTGCCGGTGGAGGTGACGTTCGACGAGCTGGGGCCCCGGCGCGGGAACCTGATCGCCCGGCTGCGCGGGACCGGCGGCGGACCCACGCTTTGCGTCAACGCTCATGCCGACACCGTCGGCTACGCGAACTGGGCCGATCGCGCGCTCGAACCGTGGATGGACGGCGACCGCATGTACGGGCTTGGCGTTGCCGACGACAAGAGCGGCTGCGTTGCCGCGCTCCTAGCCCTGCGCGAGATCGTGGAGTCGGGCGTGAAGATGCGCGGCGACCTCCTGCTCGCGATGGTCGCCGACGAAGAGGGCGTGTCCATCGGCACGGAGGATCTGGTGCGGCGTTATGAGATCGACGCCTCGATCGTCGTTGAGCCGGACGCGCTCCCGCAGATCGTGGTGGAGCATCAAGGGTTCGGTTGGATCGACGTGATCGTGCACGGCAAGGCTGCGCACGGCTCGGCGCCCCAGAACGGGATCGACGCCATCGTCCACATGGCCGAGGTCGTGCGCCGGCTGGACCGCCGGGACCGCGATGTGTTCTCCATGACCTCGGGTCTTCGCAACGGCAGAACCGTGTTCCACACCGGGACGCTGAACGCGGGGACGGACTACGCAACCTACCCGAGCCGCGCGGTGCTGGGGATCGAGATCGGCACGCAGCCGGGCGAACATCTCGCCGACCGGGTCAGGGAGATCGAGGAGACCTTCGCCGAGATCGCCCGCGAGCGGCCGGACTTCCGAGGGGAAGTGGTCGTGCAGCTGGATCGCGAGCCGTTCGTCGCGCAGGGACACGAGGACCTGGTGGCCGCGCTCGATGCGTCGGCCACCGGGGTGATCGGCCGGCCGTTCGAGCCGATCGGGCTGAACGCGTGGACCGACGCGGCGCTCATGCAGGCGGCGGGGATCCCCACGGTGCTCCTGGGGTCGGCAGGCGGCAACTACCACGCCCCCGACGAATGGGCCTCGATCAGCGAACTCGTGTCCCTTACCCGGATCCTCAGCGACGCCATCCCGCGATTCTGCGGCGCGGCCTAGGGGGCTATCGCTTCCTTCGCTCGTTCGCGGGCTACGGCGAGCAGCGCGACCTGCGTCATCGCATCGTGGATCTCGCCACCATCGATCATCCCGAGCGCCTCGACGAACGGGACCCACTTGATCTGGAGATCCTCGGTCCCTTCCGGGGCGGAGGCTCCGGCCTCCAGATCTGTGGCGACGAAGAAGACGCCCTCCTCGTCGGTGACCGAGTTGGACTCGGTGAAACGGATGAGCTCACGCCAGATGCCGGCTCGGTAGCCGGTCTCCTCAGCGAGCTCTCGCTTGACGCCTTCCAAGGGATCTTCGTCCAACGGGCTGCCTCCCTCCGGTATCTCCCACGAGTACCGATCCAGCGTGTACCGGTGCTGACCGACAAGCAGGACCCGGTCGTCACGATCGAACGCCACCACGCCTACCGCGCGGGTCCGCAGATGCACGACGCCATAGATGCCGGGCTGTCCGTCGGGACGGGTGACCTCGTCGTGGAACACCACTATCCAGGGGTTCTCGTATGCGACCCCCCGCGAGTGCCGGACCCACGGGCCGTTCGGTTCGTCCATCACTCAGGCTCTCCCGCGAGCGCCCGGGCGCGCGCGACCTGAACGGTGAGCGCTGCCCGAACCTGTTCGCGAAGGGCCGCGATATCGGCCGGGTCCTCGCCGGTCGGATGGGGGTGGATCGCGGGGCCGATGACGATCGCCAGCGGGGTTCGGCGGAAGAACCGTGCGCGGATCAACCCGCTGCTCGGCCATCGTGCCCGGGTTCCCCAGATGCCGACCGGGATGATCGGGGCGAGCGCGGGGAGTGCGATCCGGGCGACCCCGCTGCGGATCCTCTGGAGCTCGCCGGTTCCTGCTCCCGGCGCGGCGTCGTCGCCCACCCGGCCCTCGGGAGCAAGGGCGGCGAGCGCCCCGTCGCGCACCCTCTGGATCGCCTGGTCCAGCGCCTCCGAGTCCCCGGTTCCCCGGCGGATGAAGATCTGGTCGAACGCCCGCATGATCGGCCCGAAGATCGGATGGTTGCTGATCTCCGACGCGACCAGGAAGCAGAGCTCTCGGTGCGCACGGGCGGCGATCTCGCCCGCCAACACGGGACCGTCCAGGACGCTCGCGTGGTTGAACGCAAGGATCGCTCCCCCCGAGGCCGGAACGTTCCGCAAGCCCTCGGCCTGAACCTTGAACCACAGCCGGGTGAGCGGCGCGACGATCGGGACGCCGATCTTCCACCACCAGTTGAGCTCGGAGCGCCCCATCTGGCGGATGGTACTGCCACCCACCGCGTCCGACGTTTTCCACCGCGCGCGGCCCTCCCTATACTCCGGCCATGGATATGGGGGTGCTTCGCCAGCTCGCGGGGGCCGGATACGACCGGTTCGTGGCTGCCCTGCAGGCCATGGTCGATATCGACTGCGGTTCGTATTCGCCGGCGGGGGTCAACGCGGTGGCCGATCTCTGCGAGGCTCGCTTCCGGGCCGGCGGCTGGGCGGTCGACCGTCGTGCTCATGTGCCGGGTCCAGGAGAACCCCAGCTCGGCGATCTGCTGATCGGAACGCTCACGGGCTCCGGGGGTCCCAACATCTTGCTCGTCGGCCACATGGACACGGTGTTCGACGACGGAACGGTGGCCGAGCGCCCGTTCCGCATCGACGGGGACATCGCCCGCGGCCCCGGCGTCTCGGACATGAAGGGCGGACTGCTCACGGGCTTCTTCGCCGTCGAGGTGCTGCAGGAAGCCGGGTTCGACGGGTTCTCCTCGATCACGTACGTCTGTAATCCCGACGAGGAGATCGGGTCGTTCTTCAGCGGACCGATCATCCGGGAGATGGCGCCGTCGTTCGACGCGGCGTTCGTCTTGGAGGGGGCGCGGGCCAACGGCGATGTGGTGAGCGCGCGCAAAGGGGTCACCGACTACACGCTGACGGTTCACGGCCGGGCGGCCCACGCCGGTGTCGAGCCCGAGAAGGGCGCGAACGCGCTGCTCCAGGCCGCCCACACGATCATCGCGCTCCAGGGACTCAACGGCCGCTGGCCCGGCGTCACCGTGAACGTCGGCGTCGCCCGAGGCGGCACCCGAACGAACGTGGTCCCCGCGAGCTGTGAGCTGCAGGTCGATCTCCGTTCGCCGGAGCTGGCCACGCTGGAAGCCGCCGAGGCGGAGATCGCGAGGATCTGCGAGGAGCCGGTGGTTCCCGATGTGACGATCGCGGTGGACGGCGGTGGCTGGCACCGGCCCATGGAGAAGACGGCCGGCGCCCAACGGCTGGTCGACATCGCGCGGCAAGCGGCGAGCGAACTCGGCTTCGAGCTGCGGGATACCGCCACGGGGGGCGCGTCAGACGCGAACACCACCAGCGCAGCCGGTACGCCCACCATCGACGGGCTCGGTCCTATCGGCGGGGACGATCACGCCCCGGCCGAATGGCTCGACCTCACGAGTGTGGTACCCAGGGTGACGCTCCTCGCCGGGATCATCGCGCGGACATGAGCGAGAAGGATCGGGGTCCCCAACTCAGCCCCGAGGCCTACCGCACACTGGTCGAAGGTGTCCCGGCCGTCCTCTACATCGACGAACCCGACGACGTGTCAACTCCCCGGTACACGAGCCCGCAGATCATGGAGGTCCTGGGCTACTCTCCGGCGGAATGGGACGGCGATCCCTCCCTGTGGGTGAACCAGCTGCATCCGGAGGACCGCGCCGGCGCCGTCGAGGCGCATCACAGATCCAACCGGGCACGCGAGCGGTTCTTCGCCGAGTATCGGATCTACGCCAAGGATGGGCGTCTGGTGTGGCTGCGGGACGAAGCATCGCCCGTGTTCGGCGGCGATGGTCAGCTCCTCTACTGGCGCGGCGTCATGCTGGACATCACCGAACAGAAGGAAGCCGAATCCAAGCTCCGGTGGTCATTGGACGTGTTGCGCCGCACCATCCAGCAGCGCCGCGAACTGGCCGCCCGCCTGAGCAGTGCTCAGGAGGAGGAGCGCCGACGCATCGCGGCGGACATCCACGACGATCCCATCCAGGTGATGTCGGCCGTGGACATGCGGTTGCAGCTCCTGGCCGCGATGCCACAGGCGGCGACGGCGGAGGAGCTCCTGGACATCCAGCAAACCGTGCGCGATTCGATCGTCCGACTCCGGAGCCTGCTGTTCGAATTGCGTCCGCTCGCCCTGGACCGCGAGGGACTGGTGCCGGCGCTCCGCCTCTACCTGGGGCACACCGCAAAAGATGACGGGTGGACGTTCGAGGTCAAGGACGGTCTGAGCACCGAGCCTCCGCCGGAACTGCGCGCGACGCTCTACCGCATCGCGCAGGAAGCGGTGGCGAACGCGCGCAAGCACGCGGAGGCACGCCACATCGAGATCGCAGTAGCCACGGCGGGCGACGGCGTCACGATCAGGGTGACCGACGACGGCAAGGGCTTCGAACCCGCCAAGGCCGAACGTCCCGAGCCCGGCCACCTGGGGCTCTCGACGATGATCGAGAGGGCGGAGCTCGTCGGGGGCTGGTGCCGCATCACGAGTTCGCCGGGACGTGGGGCGACCATCGAGTGCTGGCTCCCCGCGGATGTCCGAGCTTCGTCCGAAGCGGAAACCGGCTAGAGCGCCGCGGCGGGCTGGCGAGCGCCGATGGCGCGGCCGGACCCGGGATCGAAGTAGTGGAAGCGGTCCGGATCCAGCGACAACGTGACCGGATCGCCGGGCCGGCAGGACGTCCTTGCGTCGACCCGGGCGCAGAACCTGAGGCGATCTGCCTCATCGGCGATGAGCGGGATGCCGTCGTGCTCGGCCTCCTCGCCGGCCGCGGCGAGCGTGTCTTCGGTCTGAACGGGCGGCGCGTCGATCGGGAAGATGATGTTCACCTCGGAGCCCAGCTCCTCGGTCACCTCGGCCACCACGCCCAGGGTGGGAAGGTTCTCCCGGCGCCACACGGCGTGATCCTCCATGTCCGAAGGACGTATCCCGAGGATGACGGTGCGGCCCTCGTAGTCCCCGAGGGGGGTCCCCGTGCCGGTCGGGAGCGTGATGTTGCCGAACGACACCGAGCCGCCGCTTACCTTCGCCTCCACCAGATTCATCGGAGGGGAACCGATGAAGGCTGCGACGAAGAGGTTCTCCGGGTGGTTGTAGAGCTTCTGCGGCGTGTCGACCTGCTGGAGAACGCCGTCCCGCAGGACGGCGACTCGATAGCCCAGGGTCATAGCTTCGACCTGATCGTGCGTGACGAAGACCGTGGTCGTGCGGAGACGCTCGTGGAGGCGGCTGAGTTCGCTGCGCATCTGAACGCGCAGCTTGGCGTCCAGATTCGAGAGCGGTTCGTCCATCAGGAAGGCCTGGGGTTCGCGGACCATGGCGCGGCCCATGGCGACGCGCTGTCGCTGGCCGCCGGATAGTTCGGCCGGACGGCGCGCCATGAGCGGCTCCAGGCCCAGTATCTTCGACACGTCGGCCACCCGTTTTCGGAGTTCAGGCTTGGGTGTCTTGTGGAGCTTCAGGCCGAATCCCATGTTCTGCTCAACCGTCATGTGCGGATACAACGCGTAGTTCTGGAAGACCATCGCGATGTCGCGATCCTTGGGGGGTAGGTCGGTTACCTGGGTGTCGCCGATGTAGAGCTCGCCGGATGTGAGCTCCTCCAAGCCGGCGAGCATCCTCAGGATCGTGGACTTACCACAACCCGAAGGCCCGACCAACACCATGAACTCGCCATCTCCGATCTCCAGCGAGACATCGTTCACCGCCACGACGTCGTTGCCGAAGATCTTCGACACGTTCTGGAGCACGATCTTCGCCATGGATCCTCCTCAGCCTCCGGCAGTGTGTGCGCTCAATCGCTGATGGGTCAAGCTACGGCGCACCCTCGCGTGTGCGGCCTTGGGCGCCGCGAGGCGATCGAGGCCCATGAGCGCCGCGCCGATCACCGGCGGGTCGGTGAGCACATGGACGTTCGCCCGGGGGGTGACCGCATGGATCGCCGCGTCGATCCGTTCGAAGAAGGTCGCGTAGGTGTTCCTGAACACGCCTCCACCCAGGACGACATCGGGGTCGAGCTTAGTCATCCGGAGCCTGCGCACAGCGGTCGTGGCCATCACGGCGACCTCGTCGGCCTGCCGGTCGACAAGGTCCCTGGCGACGGCGTCACCGGCCTGCGCCGCCTGGAAGATGAGGGGCGCCAGCTCGACCACGCGCTCCTCGTCCAGCTTGCCGAAGTACAGCGCTTCGAGCACCTGGCGCGGTTTCCGCATCCCGAAGAGCGCCGGAACCGTGGTTGCGAGCAGGGTCTTGGCACCGCGCCCGTCTTCGGCTCGGATCGCATACCAGACGGCGGCACGGCCCAGGTCGGCACCGCCGCCCCAGTCTCCCGAGATGCTTCCGACGGCCGGGAACCGCGTGATCCGGCCGTCGGGCGCGACCCCGGCACAGTTCGTGCCGTAGCCGCACACCACGCCGATGCCCCAAGGTCTGTCCGTTCCCGCGCGCAACACGGCGAACGTGTCGTTGCGCACGACGTCGGTGGTTGTGAGGCCTCGGCCGCCGAGCCACTTCGACAACCGCCGGTCATCGGCCGGGAGATCGGCCCCCGCAAGGCAGTAGATCCCGAGATCTGCGAGGGGGGTTCTGGACGGGTCCATGCCGGCGTCCAGGGCGGCCGCCTGCACGGCGTCGACCACCCACAGGAGATGCGGGTCGGTTCCGGTGCCCGAGTGGTTGGTCAGCACCAGGCGGCTGGCCCCCAACACGGTTCCGTCACGTTTGAGCAAGGCGGCGTCGATCTTCGAACCGCCGGCATCCACGGCCAAGATCGCGGCGCGGCGCGCGGCCACTCAGTCCGCCCTCGAGAGTTGGTCAACGGTCACGAACGACGCCCCGATCTCCCGCAGTCCCGCGATCATCGGACCCAGTGCGTCCGCGGTTCCCGCCGGCCACGTGTGAAGCAGGATCACGGCGCCATCGCCGTGGGCCCGCACCCCCGAGATGGCGTCCGCCGCGATCGCCGCACCCGTCCGCCACGGCTCCCAGTCCTCGAGGGCGATGTCCCAGTGAACGTCGCGATAGCCGAGCGCCGCCAGGCACCGCAGGACCCGCGGGTCATCGTGGCCCTCTCCGAACGGACACCTGAACCAGGGGCGGGGGTCCATCCCGGTGATGCTGTGGATGATCTGTTGGGCGACCGTGACGTCCGAGACGATGCCGTCATCGTTGAACAACGGCATCCTCGCGTGGTAATGCGAATGGTGGCCCACCAGGTGTCCGTCGCCGGCGATCCGTCGAGCGGTTGCGGGATGGGCCTCGGCCCATCGGCCCTGGATGAACACTGTGGCGCGGACGGCTTCACGCTGCAGCACATCCAGGACGCGGTCGGTGTTCCCCGCGGGACAACCGGACCGATCCGGATGTTCCGCATCGAACGTCATCGCCACGCGAGGTCCGTCATTCACGCGTGGTCACCTTCGAGGCACGATAGTAGGAGCCCGGTTCGCGTCCGTGCAGGATCGCGAGGCGCCACGCCAGCAGCTGCGCGGGAACGATGGATACCGCTGAGGACAGCCCGCCTCCCTGGGGGCCCGTCGTCAGACCGAACGTGCCCGCAGGCGGGTCTCGCACCTCGGTGACCACGAGCACCGCGGCACCGAGTCCGCTCAGTTCGGCGGCGAGCCCAAGGTCAAGCTCCACCGTCTGCGGCTCCGTGGCCAGGACGATGGCGGCCAGTCCGGGTCCGGCCAATTCCAACGGGCCGTGGCGGAACTGGCCGGTCTGCAAGGACTCGATCATGATGCCCACCGCTTCCTTGATCGTCAGGGCGCCCATCTCGGCCGCGGCGCGCGCGGGTCCCCGGCCCAGGATCACAGCACTCGAGCGGTCGCCGAACCAGTCGGCCAGCCGGTTGGGGAGGCCCGGATCGGTCACTAGCCGTTCGATCGCCGTCGCCGCTACCTCCGCGTGCGCGATCCCGCTCTCGGCGACCTTTCCGGGGTCCGCGCCCGCCACGACGCTTCCCACGGTCGCGACTACGGCGAGCGCGGCACCGAACGTCATGGTCGAAGGGCCGGTCTCGATCCCGACCCGGGTGTCCAGGTGCGCGTCGGCCATCGCTGCAAGGGTGTTGGCGGCGCCATTCGTCACCGCGACCAACGCCGGCGGGTAGGTCTTCGCCTTCACGGCCTCCGCCACTCGAACGACCTCGGCGCTCTCACCGGATTGGCTCACGGCGATCACTACCGTCTGCGCATCGAGCAAGCCGGTTCGGAAGTGGAGGAGTTCGGCGGCATCCAGGTGCAGGGCGGGGATACCGGCCTGCGCAAGCGCGGTGACGGCCGGGTAGCAGGCGTCGTATGAGCTGCCCATGCCGGTGAACAGGATGGTTCGGCCGGCCGAGAGTTCGGCGACGCGGCGGAGGGCCGCTTCCTGCGCGGCCACGCCCGCGGCCGCGCGGCGGAGCGCCGCCGGC
>JANXVR010000112.1 GCA_025351565.1 Actinomycetes bacterium | reverse complement strand
TGGTCCGGGTTCAACTGCCAGCAGTTCAGGTAGCCGGCGCCGTCTCCGATGATGAGCTTGCCGTCGATCGGCACCGGTGAGGACCACGTGGGAGCGGCCACCGGCAGGGTCCATAGCAGCTTGCCCGTCATCTCATCGACGGCCACCACGCCGCCCTCCGTGTACGTCGCGTACACCACCCCGTCGTAGAGCGCGGGCGTGCCCAGGATCCCGTTGTCCGGGGCGAACCCTCCGACCTGCACGGACCACACGACCGGGTTGGCCGGGTTCGAGGGGTCGAGCTTCATCAAGCTGCCGATCTGGTGATCGCGGTGCAGCGACTCGGGACGCGCGACGTTCGCCTCCATCTTCCGCCCCACGATCAGGTCCCCCGCGGGATCGATCACGATGGTCGCGTCCGTGTCGTCACCGTTCCAGAACCTGAACACCCGTTTGTACGTGGTGCCGCCCGCCAGGATGTTGCTGATATCCCATCCCTGGACCAGCCCGGCGGAGTTGGAGAAGTACGCCACGCCGCTGCGGAACGCCACCGAGTTCTCGATGGAGATGTCAGGGTCGTGCACCTGCTGGCGGAGCCGCGCGTCCCAGCCCGGCACCCGCATGACGATCTTGGGATCCACCGTAACGTTGCCCGCGGCGTCGTACCCGCGGTTGAGCCGGATCACGTAGAACCAGGAGTTCTCGCCGCCTTCGAGCAGGTAATCGCCCACCTGGAGCGGTGCGGCGTCCCAGTCGTTGTTCCACACCTTCCCCGGCTGGGAGTTCGCGTCGAACTGCCAGAGCACGTGCGGGCGTGCTCCGTCCATCGCGATCACGCGCAGCTTGTTGTCGCGGGAACCGCCGTAATAGAGCGGGTAGCCGTTGGAATCGCTCGTGGCCGACCCCTTGGCCAGGTCCTTGGTCGCCAGCGGCGGGCGCGTGGGCACCCCGGTGCTCCCGTCCAGGAAGTGATACTTGAAGTCGTAGGCACCCTCGCGCACCTCGACCTTGCCGCCGGCCATCGGGACGACGTTGGGTTGACCCGTCCAGCCGGTCCCGCACCACGTCCGCGTCCCGAAGATCTTGTCGAAGCTCGATCCGCACAACCCACCGGTCTGGGGGAACCGCCAACGGACCACAGGGTGCGTAGGTACCGGCCCCTCGCCGTAGTAGTCACGGCTGTAGTTGCCGCGGAACGTGCGCAGGCCCGGATGGGAGGGGTCGACGGGGCCGGGCGTGTAGACGCCGGCGGCATCGATGTGGGAGATGGGCGAAGAGCTCGTGCCGGGCGACCCGGGGGATGACGGCGCCGGGGTGGATGCGGGTCCGGTCGCGTTGTCACCTGCCCTTCCCCCGCCCCCCGAGGTGATCAGGTACGCCACCCCCGCGATCAGGGCCAGCGTGAGCAGTACCACCACGAACGGCACCTTCGGCTTGGGGCGGTGGGCTGGGGCCGGCATCAGACCGCGACCCTATCGCCGGTTGCGATGCGTCGGGGTCAAACCGCTTCGCCCGCGGACGGGTAGGACCCGAGGATCCGCAGGAGCGACGTGTGTTCCGCGACTTCCTTGAGCGCTGCTTGCACATCAGGCGCATCCGCTGGGGCCATGAGGTCCACGTAGAACACGTATTCGAACGCCTTGCCGGGTCTGGGCCGGGACTCGAGCTTGTGCAGGTTCAGCCCGCGGTCGGCGAACGGCTTGAGGGATGCCAGCAACGACCCGGCTTGGTCCAGGACCGCCATGACCAGGCTGGTCTTGTCCGGCGGCCCCAGCCCGGCGTCCCCCGATCCGATGACCGCGAACTTCGTGAAGTTCTCTTTGTCGGTCTGGATCCGTTCGGCCAGCACGGCCAGGCCGTAGTTGGCTGCGGCGACGACGCTGGCGATGGCGGCGTCGTGCGGATCGCCCGCCTCGGCGATCTTGCGAGCGGCCCCGGCGGTGTCGTGCACCGGCACCGGCTCGATCCTCATCGAGGCCAGGAAGTCGTCGCATTGCGCGAGGGCCTGCCAGTGCGAATGGGCGCGGCGGATATCCTCCAATCGCGCCCCGGGCACCCCCAGGAGCGCATGGTCCACCCGGACGATGATCTCCCCCACCATCTTCAGCAAGCTGGTGTGCAGCAGCAGGTCGTAGGTCTCGTTGACCGACCCTGCCTGGGAGTTCTCCATGGGAACCACACCGAAGTCGGCCTCGCCGCTGGTCACGCGGCTGAACACCAGCCGAAC
>JANXVR010000092.1 GCA_025351565.1 Actinomycetes bacterium | reverse complement strand
GCCGCCGACTCGGCGTGGATCGCCGAGTGGCGCCGCGTCCAGTCCGCCGTGTCCGCCTAGGCGGAGCTGCCGGTCGTCGCCGGGATCCACGTGCCGCCGCTTGCGTCGAACCCGTGACCGACCGAGACACGGGCACCCGTCGACGCGTCGATGACCTGCGCCCAGAGGTTGTTCATGGAACAGCGCTTCTGTTGCGCTGCCGGGCGCCGCGTCTGCGAGACCAGTTCACCCTTCTCGCCCGCGAAACAGAGGTTCCGAACGATGACGATCCACGCGGGTCCGGAAGCGGTCGAGCCGACCGCCAGATACGCGGGCGAGACCTCCGCGAGCACGACGTAGACGGGGCCCGGAGCGGTCTGCCCCTGGCTGGCGATCCGCACTGCCCGGGCCGGCGAGATGGCCGGCTGGAAGGATCCGGGCACCGGCGCCATGGTCAAGCCGAACGAACCGGGCAGCTCTTGGTTCCGCGTCTCCCGGAACGCGGCGTACGTGGGTGTCGACCGCGGCCGCACGACAACCCACACCCCAGCGGCGAGCGCGACGACGACTACCACCGTCACGACCCGCCTCGGCTTCAGTGGATGAACTCCAACCGGTCGCGGTGCTGAGCCAGCATGGCCACGGTCGCGGCATCCAGCCGGTGGTCACGGTCGGGTTCGTCGGCCGGAGGCTTGTTGCCGTCGAGTTCGCCGGAGAGGTAGCGCTGGCCCGTGTCTGGGATGACCGTGACGATCCGGCGGAACTCCGGGTGCGCGGCGGCCAGCTTGTGCGCGGCGACGACGTTCATGCCGGAGGAAGGACCGCAGAGGAGGCCCTCTTCGGCCGCCAGACGGCGGGCGGTTTCCAGCGCCTCGACGGTGCTGACGGTGACGATGCCGTCCATGAGGGCCAGGTCCAGGTTCGGCGGGATGATGCCGTCGCCGATGCCAGGGACGCCGTGCGTGCCCCAGCGTTGGTTCGTGATCAGAGGACACTCGGCGGGCTCGACGGCGTAGACACGAACGGCCGATTCGTGGGCTTTGAGGCCGCGGCCGACGCCGGTGATCCAGCCGCCTGTGCCCTGCGCTGCGACCACGGCGTCGACGGCGCCGCCGGTCTGCTCCCAGATCTCCTCGCCGCTCGCCCGCTGGGCATCTGGGTTGTCGGGGTTCTCGAATTCGCCGGGGAAGAAGTAGGCGGCGGGGTCCGCCGCGACGATCTGGCGCATGCGGTCGAGCGCGAGGTCGATGTCGGTTCCGGCGCCCGGAGTGAGGACCAGCTCGGCGCCGTAAGCACGGATCATCGTCTTGCGTTCGTGGCTCATCCCTTCCGGCATCACGATGATGCAGCGGTAGCCCTTGATGGCGGCGACGGCCGAACAGGCGATGCCGGCATTGCCGGTGCTGCATTCGATGATGGTCATGCCGGGTTTGAGGTCGCCGCGGGCTTCGGCAAGGCCGAGCATGTCGGCGTAGATGCGGTCCTTGACGCTGCCTGTGGGTCCATACCACTCGACCTTGACCAGCAGCTCGACACCCTGGGGGGTGACGCGCTGAAGGCGCAGGAGCGGCGTGCGTCCGATCGCGCTGAGCAGCGTCGGTGCCACCTCGCGGTACGCATCCCAGGTCGTCATGGTGATCCTTCCTTATCCGGCGGCAGGGCGGCCGCGTTCCTTGTACCCCAGGCGGCGGCTGATGGCGCCCGCCGCCTCGATGGTGAAGCGTGCCATGCGGGGAAGATCGATGGGCCGCATGCGGAACGCGGGGCCGGAGACGCTGAGCGCGGCGATGACGTCACCCTCGGCGGCCCGGATTGGCGCGGCAACGGCGGTGAGCCCTTCCTCGAGTTCCTCGATGGTCTGCGCGTAGCCCTTGGTTCGCACCTCCTGGAGCGCCACGCGGAGCTTGGCGGGGTCGGTGAGCGTGTGCGGAGTGGCTCGATCCAGGTGATGCGCCAGGAGCCGGTCGCGTTCGGTGTCGGGGAGCCAGGCGAGCAAGACCTTGCCGTTGGAGGTGGCGTGGAGCGGCGTCCGCTGACCGACCCAGTTGACGCTGACGATGCTACGCGCGCCGGCCACCTGATCCACGTAGACGACGTCGTCGCCGGAAAGGACGCCGAGATTCACCGTCTCACGGGTCTTGTCGGCGAGGGATTCGAGCATGGGTCGCGCGGTGCGCACCACGTCCATGTTCCCGATGGCGGCGCCGGCCAGACTCACCAGGCCGTACCCGATCCGGAACTTGTCGGTGACCGGGTCGCGTTCCAGGAAGCCGTGATCGGCGAGCGTGGCGAATAGACGGGAGGCCGTGGCTTTGTGAACGTCGAGTTCGCGGCCGAGCTCGGTCACGCCCATCTCTCCGCGCTCGGCGATGAGTTCCAGGGCGCGGAGGGCGCGCCGGACCGATTGGAGGTTGCCGGTTTCATCGTTCGCCACGCGCAACACCGCTTCTCTGTCCGCAACGGATGCGTGAGGCTACGCCCGCCGTGGTTCGGCGTCAAACGCGCTCGGCGGTTATCGGTCGAGCCGGTAGAAACGGAGGAAGTCGTGCTCGATCGGCAGAACCGCTACGCCGTCGAACCCCGCCTCCTTCGCGTAGGCCTCGAACGTCGCCTGGCGCATCACGGTACCGGTCGCCGCCGAGGTGTGATCGTCCATCGCAGAAGGAAGGCAGCACAGCACGCTGTACGCGTAGAAGAAACGCTCTGTCTCGCTCGCCGGCGCGCTGAACGAGTCCTCCGTTCGCTCGTCGGCGACGATGAGCGTTCCACCGGGCTTGAGCATGTCCTTGATGGCGCCGAGGACGGCCACCGGTTGCGACAAGTCATGCACCGACTCCACCACCAACGCGAGGTCGTACTGGCCCTGCAGCGCAGGGTCGGCCGCGTCCCTGGCCTCGAATCGCACGCGATCGGCGACCCCGGCCTCCAACGCGTTCCGCGAGGCGATCTCGATGGATGCTTCGTCCAGATCGAAGCCGTCGACGGTGATGTTCGGGTACGCGCGCGCAAGCGAGATGGCCGCCCACCCAACGCCGCACGCAACGTCGGCGACGCTCGCACCGGGCTCGCTCATCAGCCGCTCGTGCAGATCGGGGATCGACGGAAGGTATTCCGTGCCGAGTGAGCCGACCAGCCACGGCCGGTTGAAGTCACCCTGCGCCTCGACCATGTCGCGGCCGTAGGAGGTCCACGGGACGCCCGCTCCACTGCGGAACGCGCCGAGGAGTTCGGGCAACGCGCCGGACACCGCGACGAACGACTTGCAGAGCGGCGCCATCGAGTAGGGACTGTTGAGATCCAGGAGCGGTTCGATGTGACCCGCAGGCAGGTGGTAGCGACGTTCATGGGTGCCGGCCGTCGCGTCCTGTGTTGCGAGGATCCCGGCCGCCGCCTGCTGCTCGAGCCACTCCCGCGCGTATCGCTCGAAGATCCCCGCCTCTTGAGCCAACTCGCGGGCCGTCATCGAGCCGGCCCGTTCCAGCGCTCGATAGAGCCCGAGCGCATCCCCCAGGTAGACCGTCAACACCTCGGCCATCCCGAGCCCCGCGGTGAAGAGCCGCTCCACCAATGCGTCGCGTTGCTGTTCCATGTCCACCATGACGTCCTCCTGATCCGGTCCGGGTGCTGAGAAGCGCCGAGAGTACGGCATCCGCTTGCCGACCGCCACTCGAGGTACGTCGCTCGGTTCCCCCTGGGGGGCAACGGTCGTTGCGGCCTGCGCATCTGCCGCGTTGACGCTCCGACGCCCCTGTCGGACGCTGGACACCGTGACCCAGGCGCCGGATCGATATTGGCGTGCCGCCGAGCCGAAGGCGGCGTACGAGGTCGTCATCGTGGGGGCCGGCGGACACGGCCTGGCCACCGCCTACTACCTGGCGAAGAACCACGGCATCACGGATGTCTGCGTGGTCGAGAAGGGCTGGCTGGGCGGCGGCAACATGGCGCGCAACACCACCGTCATCCGCTCGAACTACCTCCAGGACGAGTCCGCGGCTATCTACGAATACTCGCTCAAGCTCTGGGAAGGGCTCGAGGAGGCGCTCGGGTTCGACATGCAGTTCAGTCAGCGGGGCGTGCTGCACCTCATCCACGACCTGAGCACCCGGCGCTCGTCCGCGCGAACGGTCAACGCCAACCGGCTGAACGGGATCGACGCGGAGCTGTTGGACGCGCAACAGGTGAAGGAGTTCTGCCCGATCATCAGCGTCTCTCCCGACGTTCGGTATCCGGTGATCGGTGGGACGCTGCAGCGCCGCGGCGGGATCGCGCGGCACGACAAGGTTGCGTGGGCCTTCGCGACGGCGGCGGACCGGCTGGGCGTGGACATCGTCGAACACGCCGAGGTCACGGGGTTCGTGCGGGAGGGCGCAGCGGTCGTCGGCGTGGAAACCTCTCGCGGCACGATCCGCGCCAAGACGGTCGCGCTGGTCGCGGCCGGACATTCGTCAGTGCTGGCTTCGATGGCCGGGCTGCGGCTGCCGATCCAGTCGCATCCGCTGCAAGCGTTGGTGAGCGCGCTCTACGAGCCGGTCCTGCCGTGCATCGTCATGTCCAACGCCGTGCACGTCTACGTGTCACAGGCCGACAAGGGCGAGCTGGTCATGGGCGCGGGCATCGACGCCTACAACTCCTACGCTCAGCGCGGTTCGTTCCATGTGATCGAACACCAGATGGCCGCGGCGGTCGAACTGTTCCCGCTGTTCGCGCACGCGCAGCTGCTGCGGACGTGGGGCGGGATCGTGGACGTGTCCCCGGACGCCTCCCCGATCATCGGCCCGACGGGCATCCCCGGGCTCTTCATCAACTGCGGATGGGGCACGGGCGGCTTCAAGGCCACGCCGGCCTCGGGGTGGGTCTTCGCGGAGACGCTCGCCCCGGGAGTACCTTCGGACCTTGCGAGACCCTATGCGTTGGACCGGTTCTCGAGCGGTGCCCTGATCGACGAACACGGTGCGGCCGCGGTGGCGCACTGATGCTCCTGATCCCCTGCCCGTGGTGCGGGCCGCGCGAGGAGACCGAGTTCCGCTACGGCGGGCAGGCGCACCTTGCCTATCCGACCGACCCCGACGCCCTCACGGACGCAGAGTGGGCCGACTTCCTCTTCATGCGCGAGAACCCCAAGGGTGAGTGGGCCGAGCGATGGTCGCACAGCGCCGCGTGCCGACGGTGGTTCAACGTCGTGCGATCGACGGTGGATCACCGGATCCGTGCCTCCTACCCGATGGGGTCGCCACCGCCGAAAGGCGAGGCGTAGATGGGTTCGAGGCGGCTGGAGGCGGGCGGCGCGTGGATCGACCGTGACCACGCGATCGCGTTCACCTTCGATGGCCGGGCGTACGAGGGATCCGCGGGTGACACGCTCGCGTCGGCGCTCCTCGGCAGCGGCGTCGACGTCGTGTGCACGTCGCCGATCCTGGGGCGCCCGCGCGGGGTGATGAGCGCCGGCGTCGAGGAGGCCGGCGCGTTCGTCGAGGTGCGTGAGCCGTGGTTCGAGGCGGTCGCACCGGCGACGGCGGTCGAACTCGTCGACGGGCTGGTTGCCGTGGGGCGTCCGGGCGTCGGCGTACTCCGGTCCGACGCCTCCGAGGTCAAGGCCGAGCACCGGCACATCCATGTAGAGACGCTGGTCGTCGGGGGAGGGCGGGCGGGCCTGGTCGCTGCCCTCGAGTCCGCGCGGGCCGGTGGTCGCGTGCTCCTGGTCGATGAGCGGCACCGGATGGACGGAGCGATGCTGACGGCCGTGCCCGGGGTCACCCTCATGAGCCGGGCGACCGCGCTCGGCCTCTACGACGACGGCTACGCCGTCATCTACGAACGCTCGCGCCCGCTCGCGCGGCTCTGGCACGTTCGCGCGGCCCGCGTGGTTGTGGCCACAGGCGCGCACGAACGCCCCATCGCGTTCGCCGATAACGACCGTCCGGGGGTGATGCTCGCGTCGGCCGCACGCCTCTACGCCGAACGTTTCGGCGTACTCGCGGGGGAACGCGCAGTGGTCTTCGCCACGGATCACTTCGGGCACGACGCGGCGTTGACACTGCGCGGCCTTGGGATGGACATCACGGCGATCGTCGATCCGGGCCGTCCGGGTCCGGGGACCGAACGCGCCCGCGCTGCCGGCATCGAGGTCCTCAGTGAGTGGGCGGTAACGGGCACCGATGGCGAGCCGCGCATCTCAGCGGTGCACGCTCGCGGATCCAGCGGCGAGACCAGGACGTTCCAGGCCGACCTCCTGCTGGTCGCCGGGGGCTGGAACCCCGTGGTGACCCTCTGGCGCGGTATCAACGGCGGCCTCCGCTACGACGAGGCGACCGCCGCGTTCCTGCCCGACGGATCGGGACCGCCGTGGCTCGAGATCACCGGCAAGGCGGCGGGCGAAGGACTTCCGACCGTCACGCCGTTCTGGTTCACCCCGGCCGAGGATCTCTCGCGCCACTTCGTGGACCTCCAGCGGGATTCGACCGTCGCGGACGTGCTCGCTGCCACCGGGCGGCAGCTGCGGTCCACCGAACACGTGAAGCGCGCGACCTACATCGGCACCGCGATCGACCAGGGGCGGACCTCGGGGGTACTGACGGCCGCCATCGTGAACGGAGCGCTGGGCGCCGGGCCGGGCGCGCAGGGACCGACGAACGCGCGCCCGCCGTACACACCCGTTCCCTATTCGGTGTTGGCCGGACGTGACCGCGGGCCGCTGCTCCTGGATCCGGTCCGCACGACGCCGATCCACAGCTGGCACGTGGCTCGCGGCGCTCCCATGGAGAACGTCGGCCAGTGGAAGCGTCCGTGGTACTTCCCCGTGGGGGGCGAAGGCATCGACGCCGCGGTGCGCCGCGAGTGCCTGGCCGTCCGGAGCACGGTCGGCGTGATGGACGCATCCACCCTGGGCAAGATCGAGATCGTCGGACCGGATGCCGCCACGTTCCTCGACCGGCTATACACGAACAGGATGTCGACGCTGGCGGTGGGTTCGATCCGGTACGGCTTGATGCTCGGGCTGGACGGGATGGTGTTCGACGACGGGGTGGTCATGCGACCATCCGAGGACCGATTCCTTTCGACTACCACCACCGGTGGTGCTGCCAGGGTTCTGGATCACATGGAGGAGTGGCTCCAAACCGAGTGGACCGACCTGCGCGCGCACTGCACCAGCGTCACCGAACAGTGGTCGACGATCGCGATGAACGGGCCCCGCGCGCGCGAGGTCCTGACCGCGCTCGGGACATCCTTCCCGGTTGACGCAGCCGCCTTCCCGTTCATGACGTTGAGGGACGGGGAGGTTGCCGGCTTGCCCGCGCGCGTCGCCCGCGTGAGCTTCAGCGGCGAACTCGCCTACGAGATCAACGTGGCGGGGTGGCACGGCCTGTCCATGTGGGAGGCTGTGATGGCAGCCGGTGCAGCGCAGGGCATCACGCCCTACGGCACCGAGGCGATGCACGTGCTCCGCGCGGAGAAGGGGTTCGTCATCGTGGGGCAGGACACGGACGGCACGGTGACGCCACTCGACCTGGGGATGAGCTGGATCGTTCGCAAGGACGACTCGGGCTTCATCGGACGGCGTTCGCTGCGCCGCCCGGACACCGCTCGCCCCGACCGGAAGCAGCTGGTGGGACTCCTGCCCGTGGAGCCTGACCAGCTGCTTCCCGAAGGGGCGCAGCTGGTCGAACGGGACACGGGCGTGGTCCCGATGGCCATGGTCGGGCACGTCACGTCGTCCTACGCCTCGCCCGCCCTGGGTCGGACGTTCGCGCTCGCGATGGTTGAAGGCGGCCGCGCGCGGGTCGGCCAGATCCTCCACGCGCCGCTGCCTGGCGGCACGATCGCCGCCCAGGTGACGGCGCCCGTGTTCTACGACCCGGAGGGAGCGCGACGCGATGGCTGATCCGGCCCGAAGGAGCCCATTCGCGCCCCGCGCCGCGGATCTCGCGCGGCTCAGCGAACTTACCGGCGGGGCGGTTGCCGCGGTCGAGGTTCCGTTCCTCATGCAGATGGGCGTGCGCGCGAGTGATCCGTCGGCGGCCGGACTGCCGTCCGTGCCCAACACGTGGGCGCCGCTTGAAGGGAGGGAGGCGCTGTGGCTCGGACCGGACGAATGGCTCCTGATCGGCGAAGGTGGCGCCCGCGGCGTGGCGTCCGCGGTCGACGTGAGCGCCAACCGCGCGGCGGTGGACCTTGCCGGGCCCGGCGTCCGCGAGCTCCTCTCGAAAGGGTGCTCGCTCGACCTGCACCCGGACCACTGGGCCGACGGGACCTGCGCGCAGACCATGCTGGCCAAGGCACCGGTCATCCTTCAACAGCGGGGCGACCTCACGCGGGTGTTCGTGCGACCGTCGTTCGCCGACTACCTGGTGGAGTGGTTCCTGGCCGCCGCGCGCGAGTGACGCCCGCTGTGGCAAGCTCCCCGCCATGATCAGCGTAGAACGACTCGCCGTTCTCCCGCTGTTCGGCGAACTCGACATCCACGACCTCGGCATCGTCGCGGCGCGCGTGCGGGAGGTGACCGTTGCGGCCACCGAGACACTCATCGAGCAAGGCGCGCTACCGACCGACGTCTACGTGGTGGAGGAAGGCACGGTTGAGATCTCGCGAGACGGCGTCGTCGTGAGCACGCAAGGTCCCGGCGCCGTGGTCGGTGAGATCGCCTTGGTGGATCCGCAGCGGCGAACGGCCACGGTCCGTGCGCTCACGGACGTGCGCGCGGTGGCGTTGGCCGTTGCGGACTTCCAGCTCATCGTCACGGAGATGCCCGAGATCGGGCGGGATCTCCAAGCGATCGCCACCCACCGTTTGGGCGAGCTCGGAGACCTGAGCTAGACGGCCTGCGTTCAGGCGAGTTCGGCGAGCATGCGGTCCTGCCACTCCACCGTGGCGGCGACCTGGTTGAAGGTGAACAGGTGGAGCGACTCCACGTTCGCCGCTGTATCCGTAAGGGCATCGGCCATGCCGACCAACAACGCGTCCGGGCCGAACTTGCCGGGCGTGAGGAGAGACCCGACCATCTTGCGGTTCTTCTTGAGGTAGCGCGCACTATCGGCGATGCCGATCCGCGCGGAGATGGTCATGAGCTTCGTGAGTTCGGCAACGCCGGGGGTTCCCAGATGGATGGGAAGCGTTACGCCCGCGGCACGCATGTCGGCCATCCACCCGACGACGGCCCCGGGGTTGAAGCACATCTGCGTGGTCATGTAGTGCGCGTACCGCTGCTTGGCCAACAGCACTTCGAGGAGGCGTTCGTTCGAGATGTCGCCGTGGCCTTCGGGATAGGACGGCACACCGATCTCGGTGAACGGATGACCCGCCTGGTCGATCGCACGCAGGAGCGCAAGTCCGTCGTGGAACTCACCCTTGTCCTTCGCGTCGCCGCCCACGACGAACACCCGTGTGAACCCGGCGCCGGCGCAACGATCGAGCACCTCGCGCAGGTGCGCCCGGTCGCGGATCATGTGGGCGGACAGGTGCGGGACAACCGAGTGGCCCTTACCCGCGAGCGTCTCGCAGAGATCCAGCGTGGCCTCGATCCCGTGGCTCGGCGATGCTGTCACGCTCACGGTGGCAGCCGCCGGCAGCTCCGCCTCCTTCTGCGAAGCGTTCGAGAGCGGGATCAGCTCGAACTTCGGGGCGGCGACCAGCGCGCGCAACGCCGACGCCTGCTCCGAGGTCAGCCCCGCCGTCTTCCGCTTCCTCACCGCCACCATCGGGTTGCCTCCGTCACACGTTCGAGTCGGGGAAGGACGCCTTCTTCTGCTCGATCCACTCCCGCAGCTCCTGGTCAACCGCCTGGTCGATCGAGGGCGGCTCGTAGTCGGTGAGCATCTTCTTCCAGACCGTCGCCGCCCTGGTAATCGAGTCCTTGGCCCCCTCCAGCTCCCACTGCTCGAAGCTGTTGTTGTCCGCCACGTTCGAGCGGTAGAAGGCCGACTCGAAGTTCGCAAGGGTGTGGGCGCTTCCCAGGAAGTGCTGGCCGGGACCGTTCTCGATGATCGCATCCAGCGCCTGCCCATTCGGCGTGAGATCCACGCCCTTAGCGAACGAATGCATCATCCCGCACTGGTCGGCGTCCATGACGAACTTCTCATAACCCATGGTCAGTCCGCCCTCGAGCCAGCCGGCCGAATGCAGAACGAAGTTCACCCCAGCCAGGATGGTGGGCTGCAGCGTGTTGGCGGATTCGTAGGCGGCTTGGGCGTCGGCCAGCTTGGATGCGGTGAGGCTGCCGCCGCTCCGGAAGGGCACGCCGAGCCGCCTGGCGCACGCCGCGAGCGAGTACAGGACCAGCGCCGGCTCCGGCGTCCCGAACGTGGGCGCCCCCGACTGCATCGACATACTCGACGCGAACGACCCGAACACCACGGGCGCGCCCGGTCGGACCAACTGCACGTACGCCATGCCGGCGAGCGCTTCGGCCAGCGTCTGCGCGGCCGCGCCCGCCACGGTGGCCGGGCTCATCGCCCCCGCGAGGATGAACGGCGTGATGATCGTCGCCTGATTGGCCTCGGCATAGGCCTTGGCGGCGCCGAGCATCGTCGCATCCCAGACCAGGGGCGAGTTCGCGTTGATGAGGCTGAGGATGTAGGTGCGTTCCTCCATGGCGTCCTTGCCGAAGAGGATGCGCGCCATGTCCACGGTGTCCTGCGCGCGCTGCGGGTGCGTGACCGAGCCCATGAACGGCTTATCGGAGAAGCGCATGTGCGCGTAGACCATGTCGTAGTGCCGCTTGTTCACGGGCAGGTCCACCGGCTCGCACACGGTCCCTCCGGAGTGGTGCAACCACGGGGACATGTACGCGAGCTTCACGAAGTTCCGGAAGTCCTCGATGGTCCCGTACCGGCGTCCCTGCTCCACATCCGTGACGAACGGCGAGCCGTACGCCGGCGCGAACACCGTTGCCATGCCGCCGATCTGAACGTTGTTGACGGGGTTACGCGCGTACTGCGTGAACTCGCGTGGAGCGGTGGCCTGGATGATCTGCCGCGCCATCCCGCGCGGGAAGTGCACACGCTCGCCCTGCACATCGGCACCGGCGCTCTTGAGGAGTTCCAGCGCGTCGGGGGCGCCTTTGAAGTCGATGCCGACCTGTTCCAGGATCGTGTCGGCGTTGTTCTCGATGATCTGAAGGCCCTCCTCGTCCAGGACCTCGAACGGGGTCATGGTTCTGGTGATGTACGGGAGGCGGTCGGGCGTGTGGGAAGCGCGCACGGCGGCGCGGCCCGCCCGACCACCGGTGCGGCGACGCGGTTCATCGGTCATGTGGAACTCCTCTCGGGAGTGTCGAGGGGCTGGGCGGTCGTTGCGCCGCGGCGCCGGATCCGTCCTTCGGGCGCGGCAGCGGTCCGTGGCTCGGGCAGCGTGACGGTGGCGGCCAGACGGGGATTGGCCTCCGTGGTGTGGGGGATCCCCATGGCGCCGACGAAGTGCGCCTGAAAGCTGGGCTCGAGTGCGGTCTCGATCTTCTCGACGCGGCGGACCACCTGGTCGATCTCGGTGCGCGCGGCCCGATTCAGCAGCGCGATGCGGGCGCCTGTCCCTGCGGCGTTCCCCGCGCTGGTCACGTTCGCGGGGTCGCAGTCGGGCACCAGGCCCAGCACCATCGCGTGGACCGGGTCGATGTGGGCCCCGAAGGCGCCGGCCAGACGGATCCGGTCGACCGACGCGATGCCCAGCTGATCCATCAGGAGACGGCAACCCGCGTAGAGGGCGGCCTTCGCCAGCTGGACCTGCCGGACGTCGTTCTGCGTGATGGCGCAGAGCCGCTCACCATCGTGCAGCACATAGCTGAACGTCCGGCCGTCGGGGACAACACGGGGGGTTCGCGCGGCGAGCGCCCCGTCGATCACCCCGTCGGTCGTGATGATCCCCGCCAGGAACATCTCGGCGATCACCTCGATGATCCCGGAACCGCACACGCCCGTGACCGCAGGGCCGTCCGCGAACGCGGGCTCGTCGGACCACGCCTCGTTCCCGATCACGCGGAACCTGGGCTCAAGCGTGTCCGCGTCGATGCGCACGCGTTCGATGGCGCCGGGGGCCGCGCGCTGGCCGCAGCTGATCTGCGCTCCTTCGAACGCCGGCCCGGTCGGGCTGGACGCGGCGAGCAG
>JANXVR010000078.1 GCA_025351565.1 Actinomycetes bacterium | reverse complement strand
GAGCGGGAGGAGGTCGGCCGGGCCGATCGGTTCCTTCGTCTGCGGGTTCAGGGGGGGGAGTGGATGCATCCCCGCGCCCACGATGTCCGGCATCAGGTTGAACCAGGCCGACGGGATCTGGTCGGGCTTCAGATCGAATCGGGTGGGCTGATCGGTCATGGCTGAGCCTCCTTCGACGCGAGCGGTGGGGTGCGAGCCTACCCGTTGCAGGGGAAGCCTGCCGAGGGCCCGGCGGCTCCGAACCTACACTCGCACCGCGTGCGGGAACCATCTCGCGCGCCTAGGCGTCTGACCCGCCGCTTCGCTCCGGCCTGGCCCGTTCCCACTCTCCTAGGAGGACCGAATGTCCCACCGTTCCCGGACCGCCGCCATCGCAGCGGTCATCGCGCTCGGCGTCGCCATGCTTCCCGCGTTGCCCGCCGGCGCCGGCGCCACCGCTTCGCAGATCCGTCTCTTCGCGGCCACGAAGCGTGTGAGCATCACCCGCTATCAAGGCGAACGCATCTACGTGGATCCGGGGGTCTTCGTGGAAGCGGTGGGCTCGGCCTTCGAGATCAAGGGTCAACGGTCCGCCTACCAACAGCCGATCCAAGGCACGCAAACCCTTCACGCGAACGGTTCGACCCTCGAGCGCCCGCTTCCCGCGGGGACCGTGTCCCCCACGTGGCAGGGCCTTGCGCACTTCGTCCACGTCACTGTCACCGATGCGCAGGGAACCGTGGTGTTGGACACCTTCCGCCCCTTCTGCCCTAACGGGTGGGACGTCCAACGCGTCGACCCCAACAGCGTCCCCAGATCCCGCTATCCCCAGTTCTGTGGCGGGAGCCCGTTCACCAAAGGGATGGTCTGGGGGATCGAGAAAGGGTGGGCCGTCAACATCTTCAACTACGGGCCGTCGTTCAATGGGCCGGACGGCACCTACCGAGTGACGGTGCAGATCGCACCGAAAGCCCGGAACCTGTTCCAGGTGGCCCCGGCCGACGCGACCGCCACCGTCGATATGACCGTGGTCACAGATTCGAGCAACGGTTGCCCACCGTTCTGCCCGCAGGGCTCGCCGAAGGCGCCAACCGGGGCCTCCACCGACGTTCCGATCATCCGCAACCCCAGCGCCAGCATGCAACCCGACCTGGTCGCGCTCCCCTCGTGGGGGATCAGCGTGGACTCAAGCTCCGTGCCCGGTTCGGACTACCTGGACTTCGGCGCAACCGTATGGAACGCGGGCCCGTCGCCGATGGTGGTCGAGGGGTTCCGCCGTCAGGGCCAGCCCACCATGGACGCGTGGCAGTACTTCTATCGTGGCGGGAAGGCCGTCGGGCGTGTGCGCGCCGGCAGTCTCGAATACGATCCCCGGCCGGGACACGAGCACTGGCACTTCAAGCAGTTCGCCGCGTACCGGCTGCTGGACTCGTCGAAGCACCGCGTGGTGCTGAGCCAGAAGGAGGCGTTCTGCCTGGCCCCCACCGACGCCATCAACCTGGCGGTCCCATCCGCGAACTGGAACCCCGGCGTGATAGGCCTCAGCACCGCGTGTGGATCGGCGACCTCGATCTGGACGCGCGAGACGCTGCCGACGGGCTGGGGCGACACCTACTTCCAGGGCCTGCCCGGCCAATCCTTCGACATCACGAACCTACCGAACGGGACCTACTACATCCAGGTCCAGGCCAACCCCGGCGGGATCATCCGCGAACGCACGCGCTCCAACGACTCCCAGCTGCGGCGCATCATCTTGGGCGGTGACCCCGGCGCACGTACGGTCACGGTGCCACCGTGGCGCGGGATCGATACCGAAGGAGGGGGCGGGGTCGGCCCGTTCGCGGACGGGGTGCTTGGGGGATAGCGCGGTCCGGGTCAGGGATGGTCTTCGGTTGAGATGTGCCACTTCCGGGAGCCTAGGAGCGCATCGGCCTCCGGGGGTCCCCACGTTCCGCGCGCGTACGGGTGCACAGCCGGCTGCGCGTTCATCACTGGCTCCAACAGTTGCCACGCCCGCTCGACCCCGTCCTGACGGATGAACAACGTCTGATCGCCCTCCATCGCGCCGAGCAGCAGCAGTTCGTATGCGTCGACGATCTGGCTCGTGAACTCCTTCTCGTAGTCGAAGTCCATGGTCACGCGGCCGAGCTTCAACCCGGGGCCCGGCTGTTTCGCGTTGACGGCAAGGGTGATCCCCTCGTTGGGCTGGACGCGTATCGTCAGGTGGTCCCGTGGGATCGAGGCAACGTCCGTCTCACGGAAGATGTTGAACGGCACCCGCCGGAACTTCAGTGTGATCTCGGTCACCTTCTGTGCCAGCCCTTTGCCGGTTCGCAAGTAGAACGGCACATCGGCCCAGCGCCAGTTGTCCAGCTCCAACTTGAGCGCGACGAAGGTCTCGATGTTCGAGCCCTCCGCCACGCCCTGCTCCGCGCGGTAGTCGTCGTACTGCCCGAGCACCACGTCGGCGGGATCGATCGGCTGCGCGGCCCGCAGCACCTTCACGGTCTCATCGCGCAAGCGATCCGGCTCGAACGACACGGGCGGCTCCATGGCCAGGAACGTCATCATCTGGAACAGGTGCGTGCTCACCATGTCGCGGATCGCGCCGGTCTGTTCGTAGAAGGCGCCCCGCCCTTCGATGCCGATCGCCTCAGCCACGGTGACCTGCACGTGTTCGATGTAGCGACGGTTCCAGATGGGTTCGAACATCCCGTTGGCGAAGCGGAACGCCAGGATGTTCTGCACGGTCTCCTTGCCCAGGTAGTGGTCGATCCGGAAGATCTGGGATTCATCGAACACCTTGTGCAGACA
>JANXVR010000038.1 GCA_025351565.1 Actinomycetes bacterium | reverse complement strand
TAACCACGTCGTCCGCGAGGTGTTGGACATATACGACTCCTGGACCGCGGAGCGTCAGGCTTAGGCGCTGGATCGGTTCCCCCGCGCGCCTGTGAATGCCGTGTAGGTCCGCTCGTCGAAGAGCACGAATCGCACGTAGGTCACATCTGTGTCGGTGCTGCGGACCGCATCGATGGCGACGCTATCTGTGGCCGAGGCGGCCGTAGCCTGGGAGTAAGTCCTTGCCTCGCAAGGGTACGCATCTGGTCAGACACGAACGTCGGCGAGAACTCCATCGATGGTGCGTCGGGCGATCGTGGTCCAGTCAGGGTTGCAGCTCTCGTAGTACGGGAGGCCGATCAGCGCGGCGGATAGCGCCCATCCGCGACCTCGGGCCCACGTTGCATCATCCACAGGGAGCGCGGTGCGGAATGCGTCCCGGGTGCCTACGGAGAGGTAGGTCCACGCGGCCATCACGTCGCACGCCGGGTCGCCCACGCCCAGCCCCCCGAAGTCGATGACGGCGGTCAGCCGGCCCCGGAAGGCGAGAAGGTTCCCTGCGTAGAGGTCACCGTGAACCCAGACGGGAGGTCGGCTCCAAACCGGGATCTGCAGTGCCGCGTTCCAGGCGGCGGCCGCCGCATCGGTATCGAGCGTGCCATGGAGAGCGGTGAGCGCTTCTCGGACTTCGGAGTCGCGCGCTGCTAGATGATCACCGCGCCAGAAGTTGTGTTCCCCGGGGGGCGGGCCTTCGTGCGTATCGATCTGATGGAGTGCAGCCACGAATCGACCGAGGTGTGTCGCCGCCTCGTGTGGATCAGCGATGCGTTCCTGCGTCGCGTCTTCTCCCTCGATCCACCGGTATATCGACCAATGCCAGGGGTAGCCTTCGCCGGGCGTCCCCTTCGCCAAGGGGGCGGGGACGTCGAGGGGAAGATGCGCGGCGATGTGCGGCAGCCACCTGTGCTCCTTGTCTAGCTGCTGCGTAGCTCTCGCGGTCCGAGGCAGTCGCGCGGCCATATCGTCGCCGAGTCGATACATCGCGTGGTCGGTCCCTGAGGAGGGCACGCTCTCGATAGGAAGATCCGCCCATCGCGGGAACTGCGAGGCGAGCAACCGGCCCACGAGAGCAACATCGATGCTCACCTCGTCGGGATGCATCTTCTTGGCGCTCATCGGGCAAGCGTAACCGCAACAGGTGGCCGGTACCGCACGAGATGCCGGGACCGGTTCTCAGCATGCGACCACCCTCCGTCGATCGACGTCGGCCACCAGTCGCACACAACTTCGACGCCTAAGGTCTCGCCGACGGCCGCCGATGGTAGAAGCACACGAGAGAAGGCAGGTTCATGCGGCTTGAAGACGTTTCCACAGATGTTCTGGAAGAGGCCACGTTCCGGGCCATCGCCAAACTCGGTGAAGCGACGAATGCCGCGGTTGAGCAAGAAGTTGCCGACGAACTCGAGCTCTCGACAAAGGACCGCGCCGCGCGGACCCCGAATGAAACGATGACAACGCTCGGATATCGCATCGCCTGGCGGCGCACCACCCTTCGTAGGAACGGGCGGATCGTCCAAGTCAGTCATGGGGTATGGCGAGTGGCGGAACCGGGCGAATCGCCCCCAGAACCTATGACGAGAACCGAGGCATCGGCGACGTCACCCGCACGCACTGTTCCTCAGCTCATCCCATGGCAGCGCCTGACCGTGGGAGAGCTCCTTCTGGCTCAGCGTCAGGTTCTTCGCGAGTTGCGTCGTCGCAAGATCATCCGGGGCAAGGGAGCGGTCATCGGCGACCTGGCCGAGTGGCTGGTTGCGGAGGCGTACGACGGCACGCTGGCTCCGCCCTCACAGAAGGCACACGACATCGACCTTGCCGACCGCACCCGTATCCAGGTCAAAGCCCGGGTGGTGAGCGCCGAAGGAGGCGCCGGCGACTTCCAACTCGGAACCGTCCGCCATCACGACTACGACCTGCTGATCGCCGTGTTGTTCGACGACGAGGATGTCACCGTCCTTGACGCCATCGAGATCCCTCGCGAGCTGGTCGAGCGTCGCGGCGCGGAGAAGAACGGCGCCTTCACGCTCCACATGAACCCGACAACTATCAAGCTCCTGCTGGGGGACGGCGCCACCCGGATCACCGACCGACTGAAGGCGGTTGCCGAAGGCCTCCACGATCCTGCCGGAGTGCTTGGCGCTGAGCCTGCTGGCGGGGAGCCGACTGACGAGCCATGAGGCGTGGCGATCGATGGCTACCTCGGCGCCTGAGTCAACCGTCAGCTCTGCGCGGCCGACACCTACGGACATGGATCAAGAGGAGCAGTGGGCACAGGTTGAGCTGGGGGAGTCCCTCCTAGGACGCAAGGCCGGAGGTTCCGCGGCCCAGAGGGCGCGCGAACATCGCCGCGGGGACCCGTTCACGCTTATTCGCTCGACCGTCTTTCGTCAACGCACGGACGAACGCGCTTGGCGGAAGGGCGCGAACGGAGAGCGCTTCACCGCATGGGTTTTGGGCGGTCTCCCGAAGGGCTGGCATGTCCTCAACGACATCCCGGTCGGTGATCGAGGGGCCAACATCGACCACCTGGTCATCGGCCCCGGCGGGGTCTTCACCGTGAACACGAAGAACCTCACGGGCAAGGTCGTCATCTACTCGCGAGCCCTCTACGTGAATGGTCACCGCACGAGCTACTACCCGATCGCCAAGCACGAAGCCGAACGAGCGAGCGAACTCTTGACCGCTCAGCTCGGAAGACCGGTCTCGGTCACTGGCGTCCTCGCGATCCTCGCCGACGACTTCGACATCAAGGAGCGCCCCGCCGATCTCATGGTCGGGACTCCTCGCGGAGCGAAGGCCAAGTTCCTGAAGGCGCCCACGTGCCTATCCCTGCAAGACGTGATCGAGATCACGGCTGTCGCGAGCAAACCGAAGACCTGGAACTCAAAGCGACCAGCGTTGACCGCGATGCCCGTGACCGACGCTGCCTCAGTGGGCGAGCCTTGTACGTGCGGCGGAGCATTCGTGGAGCGGACCCGCAAGGCCAATGGCGAACGGTTCCTTGGGTGCACCCGATTCCCGAAGTGCCTTCAGACGCGCCACATCGGCCCGCCATCCGGACTGCCCACACGCATGACACACGGCCAGTCCGGCTTAGATAGAGGCCCAAGAAGCACAGATGACCAATAGCGAGTTAGCGAAATAAGTGTTTACAAGTGGTACAGTCCCTCGCATGAGAGTGAATGAGGCGGACCACATCCTCGCCTCGCGGGGCGACGAACTCCTTACAACCGGGGAGGCGGCGCTCATCCTCAACAGCTCTCGACAGCACGTCGTCGACCTCTGCGACCAGGGCCTCTTGTCCTTCGTTACT
>JANXVR010000100.1 GCA_025351565.1 Actinomycetes bacterium | reverse complement strand
GCACCGTCCCGGCCGCGCCGGAGGTGACCAGGACGTCGTGAGCCCCGGGGTCGAAGGTCTGGGTCACGGCGAGCGAGGGCCGTCGTTCGATCCCCGCCCAGGCGCCGTATTCGGTGTCCGCAACGGCCGTGAGGTCACCTCGGGCCAGCGCGTCGTAGGCGTCCGCCGCCGTCCCGTACCGGAGGATCTTCGCTCCGGGACCGGCCAGGGCCTGCCGGATCCATGGGGTGGTCACCGGCCCGGGCACGACCCCGACGCGATCGCCGGAACCGAGCGCGCTGAGCGTGGTGGCGCCCTGGTCGCGTCGCCGGGTCACCAGGGCGGTTCGGATGCTCAGGGCGACCCTTGAAGAGGGCGTTCCCTGGGGCAGGGAGCTCCGCGCCGCAACCAGGACGTCGAGCCGTCCCGCGGCCAGTTCGGCCTGAGCCTTGGCGCAGGGAACCTCCTGCCACCCCAGCCGAACCCCGAGGTTCTTCGCGATCGCCGTCATGAGATCCACATCGAAGCCCGAGGGCCGGCCATGCTGTTCCGCGGCGAACGGCGACCCCGTGCGGCAGGCTGCCGCGGTGAGGAGCCCCTCGGTGTGGAGCGGGAGGATGGTCGGTCCGGTGACCGGCGCGGTGGCGAGAGGGGTCCATCGCTGGCCGCGATCCACGAAGGTGTGAACACGAACGGCCGAAGAGGACAGCTCACCGGTGCTCGTCCACGCGTACAGCCCGGCGAGTCCCCGCATCTGTCCGACCGCCTCGAGCGCGGTGGCCACGGCGCCCTTGTCCGAAGCGCCGGCGTGGAAGGCCGTGAGGAGCATCGACCCCAGATCCCATCCCTCGACCCCGTACACGCCGGGTGAGGACCCGAACTGGGACTGGTAATCGTGCACGAATCGCTGCGCTGCGGGGCCGGTGGGGGTCGCGAGGTCTGCGCACGGACAGGTCACAACCGTTCCGTTGCCAGAACTCCCGGTGAGCGTCAGGAACGGTTCGTCCTTGACCGCATCGGCGCCGTACATCGCCACGCCCGAGAGGCCGGCCTCCGAGAGCGTCGTCCTCAGGAGGGCTCCGCTGGCGGCGAAGCCCGTCCACGCGATGGTCCGGCAGCCGGCTGAGGCGACCTGCGCCACTGCCTGTCCGAACGCGTCCGTCACCCCGGGGGCGGTCGAGATCGTGATCACCTTGGCCACCATCTGCTTGAGGCGCTGCTTCAGGAGACCGCTCAACGCGGTCGCGTATGAGGTCTCGTCGCGGACCAGGCAGACTCCCGACACGCGGTTAGCCGTGCCGGCTAGGAGCGCCGCCAGCGAGTCGGCCTGGCGTGGCTGGGTCGGGACCAGCCGTCGCCACGCGGACCAGCCGTAGCCCGAAAGATCTGGGCCGAGCGCCGAGAGGCTGAGCGTGGGGATGCGGGCCGCGTTGAGGATGTCTCCCACCCCTTTCGTCTCCGCCCAGAACGGCGCGATGACGGCTGCGACGTACGTGGGATCCGCAACCACCTGCCGGGCCAGGTCCAACGCGCGAGCGGGGTCGCCATGGACGTCAAGCGCGACCAGCTGCGGGGAAACGGGCAACCCGGCCGCGCCCTCGGTGAGCGCGAGCTGCAGTCCAAGGTAGGAAGGGGTTACCAGTTGGACCGGATCTTCGTTCGATAGGTCCTCGAAGACGGCGATCTTGACCGGGACCGGATCCCCGGATGCCCCCGTGGCCGGAGCGCCCGAGATGGTGGTGGTTCGGGAGGCGTCCGGCCCGCTATGCCCGGAGCAGGCAGCGGCGAGCACCGCGACGAGTGCGAGCGCGATCGAGCGAAGTCGGAGGTTCGTCATAGGCCCGCCCCGCCAGCGCGGGGCCGGGTCGGTAGTCTAGGGAGCCGTTGCCGGGATGGCGGAATTGGCAGACGCGCGGGTCTCAAAAACCCGTGAGCTAGCGCTCGTGAGGGTTCGATCCCCTCTCCCGGCACCTAGCAGGCCCAGGTGTCTCCCATGTCCTCGGGACCGAGGATCACGCGGGCCTTTGCCGAGCGGCGGCGTGCCTCGCCGGCGATCACGGCACCGAGTCCCAGCACGAGCAGCCACAGGTCAGTCGCCATCACGCCGCCCACGTTGCTACCGGTGAACGCGGTGCCACCTCCACCTCCGCCGCCGCCGCCACTCCCGCCACCGCCGCCGGTGGACGCGCTCTTCACGTTGACCGCGGCGGAGCCGGTGTTGTTGTTCGATGTCGGGTCGTACTGGTCCGAAGCCGTGACCTTGGCCTTGAGGACGAGCTTCCTCCCGCTGCTGCCCGGCCTCGGCTGCGCGGTGATCGTTAGCGTGGCGATGCCGGTGGAGGACGCCTTGCCCGCACTGTGGATGCCGGCACCGGAGGAGCCGGTTGCCGGTAGCGAGGGGATCGCCCAATCCCCGCTGCCGCTCTGATACGTCCCGTCGGCGGTCTTCGCCGACACGAACTTCAGATCCTGGGGCAGCTTCGCCGTCACGACGACGTTGGTGGCCGCCCCCGGGCCGTTGTTGGTCAAGGTCAGCACGAACGTCATGTTCTTCCCCTCGACGGGCGTGGTCGAGCTGGGGACGTTCGTGAGCGACAGGTCGGCGGACGGCGAGA
>JANXVR010000266.1 GCA_025351565.1 Actinomycetes bacterium | reverse complement strand
GTGAACACCTCGCGCGGGCCGGTCGTAGACGAAGAAGCCTTGGCCGATGCGCTCGCCGCCGGGGAACTGTTCGCGGCGGGCCTGGATGTGTTCGAGAAGGAGCCCGAGGTCAACCCGAAGCTCCTTGCGCTGGAGAACGTCGTGATCATCCCGCACCTGGGTTCGGCCACGGTGGATACGCGCAACGCCATGGGGGCCCTCGCCGTCGACAACGTGTTCGCCGCGCTGGATGGAACCCGACCGCCCACCATCCTCAATCCCGAAGTCCTGGGATAGACCCTGGGCGCCGGGCGCGGCTCCGCGGCTCGTGGGCTACCCTTCGACGGTCCGAACCGCGAAGGGGTTAACCATGCGCTTGCAGGGGAAGGTCGCACTCATCACCGGCGGGGCCAGCGGTATGGGGCGCGTCGCGTCGCTCCTGTTCGCTGCCGAGGGCGCCGACGTCGTCCTCACCGACCTGAACGACGAGCTCGGGGAGACCACCGCGTCGGAGATCACCGAAGCGGGAGGCCGGTCGCTGTATGTCCACGCCGACGTCAGCCGTGATGCCGACGCTGAGGCGATGGTCGGGGCCGCGGTCGACCGGTTCGGGAAGCTCAGCATCCTCTACAACAACGCGGGGGTCATGTTGCCCGCCGATGGCTCGGTCCACACCACCGACGAGTCGGTCTGGGACCTCACGCTGGCCGTGAACGTCAAAGGGGTGGCGTTCGGCTGCAAGTACGGGGTGCCCGCCATGCTCGCCTCCGGCGGGGGTTCCATCATCAACGTGGCGTCGTTCGTGGCGTGGTTGGGAGCCGCGACATCGCAGACGGCCTATACGGCGAGCAAGGGGGCGGTCCTGGCGATGACGCGCGAGATCGCGGTCGAGTACGCCCGCAAGGGCATCCGCTGCAACGCCCTATGCCCCGGCCCGATCGAAACCCCGCTCCTGATGCAGCTCCTCTCCGACGAAGAGAAGAGGCAGCGTCGGTTCGTTCACATCCCGATGGGGCGCCTGGGCCATGCTGAGGAATTGGCGAAGGCCGCCCTCTTCCTGGGGAGCGATGACTCCTCGTACATGACGGGGACCTCTCTCATCGTCGACGGTGGCATCACTGCGGCGTACGTCACGCCCGAGGACTAACCCCAAAGCGAAACGGTCGGAACCGAACACGCCCGTTCACAACTTGACACGTTCCCCGGACGGGTTTCTGATACCCCCAAGTTCGCACGCGTCTCACCTACCACGAGGGGAAGGGGTAGAGCATGGACGAAGGCGCCACGGCAAGTGCGCCCACAGGCACCGCGAAGTCCGACTCGGAACGCCTCCACGAACTGGGGTACGCCCAAGAACTCAAACGAGGCATGGGAGGCTTCTCGAACTTCGCGGTGAGCTTCACCATCATCTCCATCCTCTCCGGCTGTTTGACGCTGTTCGGATACGGGATGTCGGTCGGTGGTCCTGCGGCCGCCGCCTATGGATGGCCCATCGTCGGACTCATGGTGACGTTCGTCGCCCTGGCGATGGCGGAGGTGTGTTCCAGCTACCCAACGGCGGGTGGCCTCTACTACTGGTCCGCGAAGCTCGCTCCGAAGCACGGCGCGGCATGGGCTTGGTTCACCGGCTGGTTCAACTTCCTGGGGCAGGTCGCGGTGACGGCCGGGATCGACTTCGGGCTCGCGGCCTTCATCGGAGCGTTCCTCGGGATCGCGTTCAAGGTCGATCTGACGCGCCTGGAACTCGTCGCGATCTACACGATCGTGCTGGCGCTCCACGGGATCATGAACACCTTCGGGATCAAGTTGGTGGCCTTGCTCAACGACGTGAGCGTGTGGTGGCACGTCGCTGGCGTGCTCATCATCTTCGCCATCCTGTTCATCGTGCCATCGCAGCACACGAGTTTCAGCCAGATCTTCAGCTTCTCCAAGACGGCGCCCAAGGGTGTCATCCCCGGCTTCATCAACGGGACCGGCTTCTCCGGCGGGATCTTCGGATCCACCATCTACGTGTTCGTGATCGGGATGCTCCTCGCTCAATACACACTCACGGGATACGACGCGTCTGCCCACATGACAGAGGAAACCCTTAAGGCCGAGACCGCGGGTCCGAAGGGTGTGTATCGGTCGGTCGTGATCTCGGTGATCTTCGGCTACATCCTGCTGCTCGGCGTGTGGTACGCGGTGCAAGGGATGGCGGGCTACAACGCGGCGGTCGGTGGATTCCAGGCGGCCACGGGAACGGTGGCTGCCCCGGCCCAGATCTTCCTTGATGCCGTGGGCAAGTCGTGGACGATCTTCATGTTGCTCATCGTCATGGGGGCGCAGTTCTTCTGCGGGATGTCCTCGGTAACGGCGAACTCGCGGATGATCTATGCGTTCTCCCGAGACGGAGCACTCCCGGGGAGTAAGTTCTGGCACGCGATCAACAAGCGCACCAGAACCCCTACCAACAGCATCTGGCTGGCCGTGGTCCTGGCCTGGCTGCTGGTCGCCCCCGCGTACTGGCTCGGCAGCGTGGTCGCGTACTTCGCGGTGACGTCCATCGCGGTGGTCGGTCTCTACATCGCCTACGTGACGCCGACGTTCCTGCGGCTCCGCGCCGGCGACTCCTTCAAGGCCGGTCCGTGGAACCTCGGCAAGTGGAGCAAGCCGATCGGCTACATCGCCGTGATCTGGACGGTATTCATCTGCATCATCTTGATGATGCCGCAGTTCAGCCCGGGAGGGTTCGGGATCTCGGTCGTCAACGCCCTGAACTTCGCGCCCATCGCGGTCCTCATCGTCATCGGGTTCGCGGGGATCTACTGGATGGTGTCGGCTCGGAAGTGGTTCACGGGGCCGAAGGTGATGGGAACGGCCGAAGAACTTGCTGCGATCGAGCGGGAACTCGGAGAGGTCTAACAAGGGCAACGCTAGAGAGGCGCGGTCGGACCCCGGCCGCGCCTCTCGCGTCTTCACAGGAGGTTCATCGTGGAAGTCCAGGGGATGCTCACCAAAGCCCAGCTCCAGGCCCTCGCACATGCCGGCGAGATCGACACGGTGCTCTGCATGTTCACCGACATGCAGGGGCGGTTCATGGGCAAGCGCGTGCTCCCCGACTTCTTCCTGGAGGAGATCCTGGGCGAAGAAGGGCTCCACGCGTGCCTCTACCTGTTGGCAGTGGACATGGAGATGGAGCCCCTCCCGGGTTACGAGTACGCGAGTTGGGACACGGGGTATGGCGACTTCAAGATGGTGCCCGACGTAGCCACGCTTCGGCTGTGTCCATGGCTCGAGAAGACCGCCATGGTCGTCTGCGACATCGCCGACGAACACGACAACTCGCCGGTGAGGGTGGCGCCGCGCCAGATCCTCCGTGATCAGATCGCGGCGGCGGCGGAGATGGGCTACCTGGTCAAGACGGGCAGCGAGCTGGAGTTCTACCTGTTCAAGGACGGCTACGACGAACTGGCCGAACGCGGCTACCGCGACCCCAAGACGAGCAGCACCTACATCATGGACTACCACATGCTCCAGACCACCAAGGACGAATGGATCATCCGCCAGATCCGCAACCACATGCGCGGCGCCGGCATCCCCGTGGAGTTCAGCAAGGGCGAGTTCGGGCGGGGCCAGCACGAGATCAACATCACGTATTCCGAGGCGCTCTCCAACGCCGACAACCACTCGCTCTACAAGCACGGGGTGAAGGAGATCGCCGCGCTGAACGGTGTCGCCGCAACCTTCATGGCGAAGTGGACCATGGCCGAGGCGGGTTCCAGCTGTCACGTGCACTCGAGCATCTGGAGCGCCGACGGCAAGGAGTCGCGAACCTTCGACGACGCCAAGCCCGGCCACATGACCGACGAGTTCCGTTGGTACCTGGGCGGTCTCCTCGCCACCGCGCGCGAGATGGCCTGGATGTACGCCCCTTTCGTGAACAGCTACAAACGCTATCAACTTGGTTCGTGGGCCCCGACCGCCATCGTGTGGAGCGGCGACAACCGCACGTGCGGGTTCCGCACGGTCGGCGAACACAAGGGCTTCCGCGTGGAGTGCCGGATCCCCGGCGCGGACGCCAACCCCTACCTGGCATTCGCCGCCACGATCGGCGCGGGGATGTGGGGCATCCG
>JANXVR010000211.1 GCA_025351565.1 Actinomycetes bacterium | reverse complement strand
TGCTCGGTTACAAGCTCTACGAGATCTACCGGGACGCCGGCATCCCGGCGGGCGCGTTCCACTTCCTGCCGGGCCGCGGTTCGGTGGTCGGGGACCTGGTGGTGCACCATAAGGACGTCGACGGGATCACGTTCACCGGGTCCTACGAGGTGGGCATGGGGATCTACAAGACCTTCTCCTCGGAGTACCCGAAGCCCTCCATCTGCGAGATGGGCGGAAAGAACCCCACGATCGTGACGAAGAACGCCGACCTGGACAAGGCGACCGACGGGGTCCTTCGATCGGCGTTCGGGTTCGGCGGCCAGAAGTGTTCGGCCAACTCGCGCGTGTACGTGGAGCGGGCCGTCTACGACGACTTCGTGGCGCAGCTGAAGACCAAGACCGAAGCCATCAAGATCGGCGACCCGCTGCAGCGCGACGTCTACCTGGGCCCGCTGATCAACGAGGCCGCGGTCCAGACGTACGAAGAGGCGGCGGCCGAGGCCCGCAAGGCGGGCAGGGTGATCACCGGTGGCGAACGCCTGACCGACGGTGACCTGGCCCGGGGTACGTTCGTCCGGCCGACGGTGGTCGAAGTGCCCACGGACAACTGGCTCTTCAAGACCGAGCTGTTCGTGCCGTTCGTCGCGGTGGCCGCGATCGATTCCCTGGATCAGGGCATCGAGCTGGCCAACGACAGCGAGTACGCGCTGACCGCCGGGCTCTTCAGCGAAGACCAGGCCGAGATCGACGAATGGCTCGACCGGATCGAAGGCGGCGTGATCTATGTGAACCGGCGCGCGGGCGCCACCACGGGCGCGTGGCCCGGCGTCCAGCCGTTCGGCGGTTGGAAGGGTTCGGGCACCACGGGCAAGGCCGGCGGCGGCCCCTACTACGTCACCCAATACATGAGGGAACAGTCCCGGACGGTGATCTCGGAGTGAGCGGCGCCGACGCATCGACCCTGACGTACGACGGTCTCTCCGGCCTCAACAGGCCCAAGCTCATCACGGAGGTGCCGGGCCCCGAGGCTATGGCGCGCATCGAGCGCGACGCCAAGGTCACCTCGCCCTCGTTGCCGCGCGCGTATCCGTTCGTGCCGCGACGCGGCGCGGGTTCCATGGTCGAAGACGTGGACGGGAACATCTTCCTGGACCTGAACGCCGGCATCGCGGTGACCTCCACCGGTCATTGCCACCCTAAGGTGGTTGAGGCCGTGCAGCGCCAGGCCGCCGAACTCCTGCACTACTCGGCATCTGACTTCTATCTGCCCATCTACTCGGACGTGTGCGAGCGCTTGGACGCGTTGGCCCCGTTCGGTGGCAAGCCCGCGCGTTCGTTCCTGGCGAACTCGGGGACCGAGGCGGTGGAGGCTGCCCTCAAGCTGGCGCGGTTCGCCACGGGCCGGCAGTACCTGATCGGCATGTACCAGTCCTTCCACGGCCGGACCATGGGTTCGGTCACGCTCACCGCCTCGAAAGCCAAGTACCGCACCAACTTCGGGCCGATGCTGCCGGGCGTGTATCACTCGTTCTTCGGCGACTTCGACTACATCGAAGGGGTGTTGTTCAAGCGGATCGTCTCGCCCACTGAGGTGGCGGCGATCGTGGTCGAGTCCTGGCTTGGCGAGGGCGGCTACGTTCTTCCCCCCGACGGCTGGTTCACCTATCTCCGCGAACTCTGCGACAAGCACGGCATCCTGCTCATCTGCGATGAAGTCCAGTGCGGGGTCGGGCGCAGCGGAACCATGTGGGCCATCGAACAGGAAGGCATCGCCCCCGACATCATCACGGCGGGCAAGGGGATCGCGAGCGGATTGCCGCTCGGCGCGATGATCGCCCGCGATGACCTCATGACCTGGGATCTGGGCGCCCACGGTTCCACGTACGGCGGTTCGCCGGTCTCGTGCGCGGCGGCGCTCGCCACTCTTGACGTCATCGAGGAAGAGGGGCTGATGGACAACGCGTCCAAGGTCGGCGACATCTTCCTGACGGGCATCCGCGATATCGCCGAGCGGCACCCGATCATCACGGATATCCGCGGCCGTGCGCTGTGGATCGGGCTCGGGTTCGCCGACCACGATCAGGCTGCGGCGGTGGAGTTGGCGTCGTTCCGGCGCGGGCTGCTCATGCTGGGCTGCGGCGACGACTCCATCCGCATCTCGCCTCCCTTGGTGTTCCGCGAGGATCAAGCCGGGGTCGCGCTCGAGATCTTCGAGGAAGCCGTCGCCGAGGTCGAATCGGCCGGGTCCTAGGGGCGCCGTGAAGGCCGCCGGATGAGCGCCGACAAGACCACCACGATGCACGACGCCGTCGCAGAGCTGGTGCGCGACGGCGACACCGTGGCCATCGAAGGCTTCACCCATCTGATCTGCTTCGCCGCGGGCCACGAGATCATCCGGCAAGGCCGGCGGAACCTGACGCTCGCGCGCATGACGCCGGACGTCATCTACGACCAGATGATCGGCGCGGGCGTGGCGTCCAAGCTGATCTTCAGCTGGATGGGCAATCCCGGCGTCGGGAACCTCCACGCCGCTCGGCGCCGGATCGAGAAGGCCGACCCCGAGCCGCTGGAGATCGAGGAGTACAGCCACTTCGGCATGGTCTGCCGCTACATGGCCGGCGCCTCCAACCTGCCGTTCTTCCCGCTGCGCAGCTACTACGAATCCGACATCCCAGAGGTGAACGACAAGATCAGGCCGATGACCTCGCCCTACGACGCGAACGACACCGTCTATGTCGTGCCCCCGCTGGTTCCCGACGTCGCCATCGTCCACGCGCAACGGGCCGACGCCGCGGGCGACGCGCAGATCTGGGGGCTCCTGGGCTGCCAGAAGGAGGCCGCGTTCGCCGCGAAGCGGGTCATCGTCGTGGTTGAAGAGGTGGTGGAGGAGTCGGTCATCCGGCGCGATCCCAACCGGACGGTGATCCCCGGGGCCATCGTGGACGCGGTGGTCGAGCAGCCGTTCGCATGCCATCCCAGCTTCGCCCAGGGCTATTACGATCGCGACAACGCGTTCTACCTGGCCTGGGACCAGATCGCGAAGGATCAGGACTCGCTGGATGCCTGGCTTCGCGAATGGGTCTACGACCTGGGTTCACACGCGGAGTACATCGAGAAGTGGGGCGACGCACACTGGGCCAAGCTCCGACCCGCGCCCGCGCTCTCCGGCGAGGTCGACTACGGGAGGTACGCGTGAAGCCCGACGCGCCGCCGCCGCCGGCCCTGGACCTCGGCTACTCGAAGTCCGAGATCATGATCGCCGCGAGCGCGCGGCAGCTCAGCGCGGCCAGCAACTGCTTCGTGGGCGTGGGCCTGCCAAATATCGTCTGCAACCTGGCCCAGCGAACCGTCTCGCCGAACCTTCAGCTGGTGTACGAGTCGGGCGTCTACGGCGCCCGCCCCGAACGGCTGCCGCTCTCGATCGGCGATCCGACGCTCGCCACCGGCGCCACGGCCATCACGTCGATGTTCGAGCTGTTCGCCTTCTATCTGCAGGCGGGCAGGATCGACGTGGCGTTCCTGGGCGGGGCGCAGATCGATCGCTTCGGGAACCTCAACACCACGGTCATCGGCGACTACGCGCACCCGAAGGTGCGGCTGCCCGGTTCGGGGGGCGCGTGCGAGATCGCCATCCACGCCAAGCAGATCCTGGTGATCATGCGCCAGGCAACCCGGTCGTTCGTGGACACGCTGGACTTCCGCACATCCCCGGGGCACAGCGGCGATCCTGCCCACGACGCCGCGCGCGGCTGGAACGGGAGCGGGCCCACCGCCGTGGTCACCGATCTGGCCACCTACACGTTCGACCCGGAGACGGGTGAGATGACGGTGGGTACGCTGCACCCGGGCGTGACCATGGACGATGTTCGCGCGAACATGGGCTGGGACCCAAGGGTTTCGCCCGATCTGGGGGAGACACCTCCCCCCACGGACCAGGAACTTCGGCTGATCCGTGAGGAACTCGACCCCGCTGGCGTGTATACCAAGTAGCACATGGACGACATCGACCTCGGGATGGACGTCGGGACCCTGCTGGACAGGCCCGTCTGGTTCCACCCGCTCATGGATCCGGCGTGGATCCTCCCGTCCGAGCGGGCGGGTGCGAAGCGACTGTGCTTCGCGGCCGAGGTGGATCCGACGGGCGACACAGCCCTGTCCCTGGGCCTGCCGCTCTACCTGGCCGAGGCCATCCGCATGACCACCGACGCGGTGACCTCCTCGTTCACCCGCGGGTTCGTGGTCGGCCAGGACGAATCCGTCGCGGGGGAGGATTGGCTCGCACTGACCAGGGTTGCGGACGGCCCGGGCGGCCGAACCCTGGCCGTCAAGGTCCGCGACGGCGCCGGGGAGATCGTGGCCGAGCTAGAGCGCCCCGGGCTGGACAATGCGGCGTTGGCGGCGGCGCTAGCCGAACTGCCCAGGCTGCTCGCGCAGGAGCTTCGGGGTGCGGGGGTCTCCGGCGGGTGGGCGCCGATCTACGTCCCGCCCACCTCCGCGCTGGCCCTGAGCTCGGTGCTGGCGCAGCACCTGTGTCTCTCACTCCGGCGGCCCGGCACGCACCCGACGCCCGACGCCCCCGCCGATGAACAGCTGAGCCGCCGTTCGGCCGTCAAGGGCGCGCTCACCGCGCTCGGCGATCTGGCCACGCGCAGCTCCCAGCTCTTCCCGGCGCTCCTGTTCTTCGGCGGCGTGGTCGCCACCCGCGCGGCGAAGAACGATGTCTATCAGGAGGTTCGTTCGAGCGTGGCCGCCGTGACCATGCGGGCATCGAACCCCGCCGACCCACTGAACCGCATCTCCGTGTTGATGTTCCGGTCCTTCGATGAACACGGCACGGCGGATTCGCGCGAGAAGGCGGCGCTGGCATCGGGCGATGAGGCTCTCAAGCGGTGGCTCCTGAAGGTGCGCGCGCTCCGTTGGGCGAAATGACATGAGCCACGTCTTCCCGCGGGTGTTCGACCGGACCTTGCCCACCGCGGTTCACGCCGAAGGGGCGTGGATCACCGACGCGCAGGGCAACCGCTATCTGGACGGATCCGGGGGCGCCATCGTGATGAACGTCGGTCACGGCGACGCCGCGTTGATCGCCGCGGCCGCGGAGCAGCTGTCCAAGACCCAGTACGTCCACCCGACGATGTTCAC
>JANXVR010000180.1 GCA_025351565.1 Actinomycetes bacterium | reverse complement strand
TCTGTGCTTGCGCCTCGGCGCGAAGGACCAACGAAACGCCGCTGAACCGAACCGGGTAATCCGGAGGCTCCAACCCTTGAGAGGCGCCTTAGCCCGTGGTCGCTCGCTCCGTGGCCGAGGGGGAAGCTTGACGTCGGGCCCCTGGACGGTCAGTGGCGGCCGTGTGATTCTGGTCGCCACTATCGCGTCGCTTCTGACGACTTGCACCTCGACCACCGCTGTGCATCTTCAAACGCCCGCGTCGTCCCCCGCAAGCGGGGTACCAGTAGTGGGTGCGGTGGCGATGGCACCCACGCCGCCGGATGTGCTTGCGCAGTGTCGCGGGGTTCCATCGGTGGCGACGACATGCCCAACGTCTCTTCCCAGGGCGTCGCACTACGCGGGGAAAAGCGTCTCTCGACCGTCCGGCTACAGATTCAACGTCTTTAGCATCTCTGACGGCATCCCCACCGGATCACCCTTCGAAGATGCCCCTCCGGCGTTCGTTCATGTCGTCCTTCAGTCCGGTCGTGGACTTGTTCGCGCCTACCCGTTTGCGATTCCAACGCAGGGTGTCGGGACTCCGCTCACCGATGAGCTTCTCAAGTCGGCTAGAAGCACTCCCATCCTGATCTCGACTGCCACCTGGGGTGGGAGGCGAGGGGCCCTCGTCCTGATGCCTCCGTACTCGAGTGCGGAGACGATCGATGCTGGCCACCTTGTGTTTCTCTTTTCGGATGGAGGCTCAGACTCTGTGGTTTCGGTGCATGCGTGGAGCCCCGCGTCCCAAGTATTGCCCACGCTGCAAGCGATCGTAGAGTCCATTCCCCCCGCATAGCCTTTTACTCGGGTCGCATCGGCGAGGAAAAGTTCGGAGGAGTGCTTGGCCGAACTACGCAAGGTGGGTGAGTGGAGAATCGGGCCGCCGAGGTGAGGTCGTCCTTCCTAGTCGCCTGGCAACAGCAGGACTACGTGCCACGTAAGTCCGGCATCGCTGGATCGCAGGATGGCCGGTGGGAGACCGCCGATCCTGGTCGCGAAGACGGTCGTTGGCGACGCCCAGCTGAAGCCCTCCACATCGAAGACGTCCGGACTTGAGATCCGCGGCAGGTAGGTCCACACGGCTCCGCCGTCACTCGTTCGATACGTGCCGGCCCGGCCCCCCGACAGAGCGATCGATCCGCCGGGTGACATCGACATGTCCGCGCCGGCCGGGGGCTGGCCCAGATGGGGGCCTCTCGGCACGATGTGCATCGCCAAGAGTGTCCAGCTGGTACCTCCATCTCGAGTGAGGTAGACAGCGTCGTTCGAGAACATCCCCGCACCGACCTCCCAGTGGCAATCGACCAGCCCATCCGAGGCGGTAACGAACGAGATGGAGGGCTGGCCTGGGCCCGGGAACCACCGCGAAGGGCACGGCGAGCCCGCTCCCGTCCATGTCCTGCCCCCGTCGGTCGTCCGCGCGATGACAACGGCTCCAGATCCGTATCCCCCGCTCCCGGGAACGGGGAAGAACCCCCACCCGTCGCTGGCGTTGATGAAGGACTCGGGGATGACCCCACCGATGTGCAGACGTTGCCACGTCGCGCCGAAGTCGGCGCTTCGGAGGCGCTCGCCTCCCGCCCACACCCACGCCGATGAGGTGCCACGAGCGACCGTGACGTGGGCAGGGTTGGCGGTCGTCAAGACGACATGCCAGGATCTCCCTCCATCACTGGTGATCGCGATCGCGCCGGAAGTCTTGTCGGCACACGTCTGGCAGTCGATCCGACCGGCGACGAGTCCGTGGGAGGTGTCCCAGAACCCAGTGTCCGTGGGAAGGAACCCAGGTGCGATCGGATTGTCGGGGTTCGGGGGCTGGGGCGATCGGATGGGAGGGTGCGGGTCCCGCGGGTGGGCGGCGAACACATGGCACCGGAATCCGGATGGCCGCACCGGCTGATCGCTGGAGAAAGGAACGTTCGGCACGACCCGCTGCGTGGCTCCGGGTCTCACGAAGGCGAGAACCCGCGTTCTGAACCAGAACAGGACTCGGCCATCCGCGTTGATCGCTGCACACGACATCATCGTTACTTCGTAGGAGACGGTTGTGGAGTTGTTCGTGATCGTCACGGGCACGTTGCCGGCGTAGCCAGATCCGCTCGGAAGGACGGTCGCTCCCTTGATCACCGTGGCTCGCAAGGGCTTGGGCGCAGTCCGGTTCCTCGGTCCTTCACCCCTGAAGGATCCGGTGAGTCCGGCGAAGAGGATCGCCCCGATCGCCAGCGCCGCAAAGGCCAGCCCGGCGGTCACCAGCGGAGCACGCTTGGGCGCCTGAGGCGCACCCTCGATCACTTCGTCGAACGAGGGCGAGCGGCCGACGCGCGATGCGATCTCGGCGCCTGCGTTGCGGAGGCGGGTGGCCGGGTCTCGCGTCAAGTTCCCACCTCCTCGGTGAGGGCTTTCTCAAGCGATCGTCGGGCACGGAACAGGGAGTTCTTCACGGCACCGGAGGTGACGCCGAGCTGCTTCCCGATGTCCTCGATCGGCATGTCGAGCCAGTAGTGAAGGACGATGGCCTCGCGTTCGCGTCTGGGGAGCTTCCGCACTGCTGCCATGACTTCCATGGTGTCCTCCGACAGATCCGACCCTGCGCGTGGTGCCAACCGGTCCAGCGCCCGACGTTCGGCGAGTTTCCTGCGGAGACCGCTCTTCGCCAGGTTCATGGCAACGACCGCGATCCATGCCGTTGGCGAGTCGAGTGCCTCACCCCTCTGCCCCCGTTCCCAAGCTCGTCGAAGGGCTTCCTGAACTGCGTCTTCCG
>JANXVR010000139.1 GCA_025351565.1 Actinomycetes bacterium | reverse complement strand
TGATCCGCGTGCCCCAGTTCGCGTAGAACGAACGGGTGTAGCCGCACGTGGTGTCGTTCGCGAACGTCCCGAAGTTGCAGCGCTGGTTCACGTATTCGCTCGCCAGCCAGAGCGAACCGTCGGGCGTGGCCAGCGCCATGCCGTAGTCGCCCCATCGCGGACGCAACCCTCCGTCGAAGGTGCCGCTGTCCCCGTCGTAGGGACCCTGGCCCGCGCCCCCCACCTGGACCGACGTGGGGTCCGAGCCCAGCGGGAACGTGGCGTAGGCCGCGCTCGGGTAGCGGCCCGGCCCGACCAGGGTGGCCCCGATGACGGCGGTTCCACTCTTCGACACGGCGATCGACGGATACGTGAGGTTGGCGTGGCTCACCCCCAGGTACCCCTGTTGAACCATCGAGGCGTGGATCGAGCCCGACTTCAGGGTGGGCCGCACCGCGAAGAACGCCACGCCGGCCCGCTCAGCAGCCGGCGACCATGTGCCGTCGGTGCTGTTGTAGTCGGCGGCCCCGCGGCCCGCCATGGCCGTGCCGGTGCTCAGGTAGACCACGCCGTCGCGCAGCCACGCTCCGTAGATCTTGCCCGAACCCGAATCCAGCGGGACGGGGCCGTTCTGGAACGGGTACGTCGTCCCGATGCAGGCCAGGTCGTTGATGCATGTCAGCAACGGCGTCGGTCCGGGCTTCTGCAGAACCTGACGCGGCGCCGTGTAGGACTCCGTGTCCACCGCACCCTCGCTGAGCGAGAGCTGCGGGCTCGCTCCGTTCAGGGAACCGGTATGCGAGAGGCTGAATAGCGCCAGCTGGTGAGCGTTGTTCTCGAAGGCCGCGAGCGACATACCGAAGTACATCGTGCCGTTCGCCTGTGTGTCCCAGTCACGCGGAAGGGCGTTCGCGGGTTGGAGCGTGTACGCGAGGTCATGTGCCGTGGTGCTCGCGACGTTCTGCAGGTACACCGACGTGGGTGTGGTGCGGCCCGCAGCCAGATCGTTCTTCGAGATGGCGTAGAGCTGGGTTCCGTGGAACTCGCCGTCGCCCAGGTTGTCGAACTCGTTCGTGGTGATGTAGAGCCCGTTGGCGTCGAGGCCGATCTGCGGGTAGTCCCCGAAGCAGAAGCCGCTGCTACAGGCGTGATCGGGGGTGCCGTTCGTTCCGTTGTTGGTGGTGTCGATGGACCAGACGTTCCAGGTGCCCAGCGGGTCGCTGGACGTGCTTGCGGCAACGAGCAGGTTGCTTGGCCCGGTGAACGCCGCGGTGGCCGGATCGATCCCCAACTCCAACGTGATCACGAACCAACGCTGCGACTGCGGGTCGTACACGCACTGCGGGTCCGACACGAACGGGCCGAACGGTCCGCTCGGCCGGATGAACGAGGAGTCCAGTCCGTAGAACTGGTTAACCGAGATGCCGACCGGGCCGGCCTTCGGCGCGCCGGGCTGGCCGTGCAAGAGCGGATGGCCGGTGGGCGAGTACACCTGGAGCACGGAGTTCACGTTCTCCAGGACGAAGTCAGGGCTCACGCAGAGCGCCTGATCCGGCGGCTCGCCCGAGAACTGGTTCCCTCCGTCGGAGAACCGGTTGTTGAAATGGCTGAGCCCGTCCCAACTCTGGAGGAGGCCGTGGCCACTTTGCACCGGCACGGTCGACCCCACAGGGAGGAAGCCGGCCGGGCCCGAGGGGCCGAAGTCATTCTCGTGTGCGTACACCGCGCGAAGGTGTTCGGCCTCGATCTGGCTGGCGGACGCGCCGGCCTGGGCTTGGGTCGCCGGCTGCGCCGCGCCGGGGCGCGAGACCTTCCAGATGGGCCTGGTGGTTCGGACGAACGTGATCGGGGCCGGGCCCTGCGAGGTGATGCGTGGACCGGCGACGGCGGCCGAGCCGCCCCCGTAGACGAACGAGCCGACGAGCAGCGCCGCACTGGCGGCAGCCATCGCGGCGACGCGAAGCCGTCGATGCATCAAGGGTTCCCCTCCTCCGGGTTCGACGCGGGCGAAGACGGGCCTTCGCGGTACCGCGCGCGAACGTGCCGGGCAGGGTATCTCCGAACCTCTCATGCGGCAAACGGACGGGGCCGGGCGCTAGAGTTGCGCCACATGCCATGGACACCTGCCCCCGGCCCGCTCGCCCTCATCGGCGGCGACGAACTGAACCCCGGCAACGAGGAGCAGGACAGGGTCCTGGTCGCCGCGGCCGGTGACGGTCCCGCGTTCGTGCTTGCGACGGCGGCCGGGCGCGGTCATCCCGAGATGGCGGTGCGGCGCGCCGCGGTCTGGTTCCACGGGCTGGGGCTGGAGGTTGCCGAGCTGCCCGCGATCCGGCGCCGCGACGTCGGGTCGGCCGCGGTCGCCTCGCGCGCCCGTCAGGGAAGGTTCTTCTACCTGGTGGGCGGAGATCCCGGCCGCGTTCCCAGCACGCTCGCCGCAACCCCCGTGTGGAACGCCGTGGTCGCCGCGTGGAGCGGCGGCGCCGCGCTCGCCGGCTCGTCCGCAGGCGCCATGGCGCTCGGAGAGTGGACGCTCACCCGCGCCGGCAACGGGAACCGGCACCACCAACCGGGGCTCAGCCTGATCCCGCGGATCGCCGTGATCCCGCATTTCGATACGTTCGGCGCGGGGTGGGTGGAGTCCACGTTGCCGCACCTGCCACGCGAGAACGCCGTCCTGGTGGGCATCGACGAACGTTCGGCCGCGCTCTGGCAGGACGGCGTGTGGCGCGCCTACGGCCCCGGCGGCGTCACGGTGTTTTCCGGCGGGAGCCGCACGCGGTTCGCCGGCGGCGAGACCATCGCCGGGATCCCCCAGCCGGCCTCGGGCGAGGTTACAGACCGCTCGGGAACGTGAAGCTCGAGGGGATCGGGCTGGGCAGCTGCGCCGGGGTTCCGAAGGTCACGACGATCTCATCGTGCGATCCGAGCAGCACGCGCCCGGGATCCCCGGCAACCTTACTCCCGTTGACGTAGACGGCCAGCGTCGCGCCACCCCCGTCGCAGTAGCCACCGATGCACGTCGGGGTGAACTTCACTCCCCACACATCGAAGAACTGCCCCAGCGTGAAGTCGCGCTTGGTCGGCGACTCCACGTGGATGATCCCATCGGGCGTGTGGGTGTGCACGGGCGAGATGAAGCTCTGGTCGGTGGGGACGCCGATGTCCGTGGGCACCGGCACCGACTGCCCGTTCACGAAGACCTCCAGGTGCTGGTGGACGTGCAGGACGGTGCCCTCCGAGCCGAGCGCCGGGAGTCCGATCGCCGATAGCCGCGCCTTCAAGTTCGCGGGATCGTCGCCCGCGGTCCACGGCGTGTTCCCGGCTTGCATGCCGGGCAGGATCGACGGGTCCACCGTCGGAGATGACGTCGGCGCCAGCGAGGCGGGCGTTGTGGGCGAGGTCGGCCGGTGCAACTGCAGATAGACCAACACGACGCCCGCCAGGACCACTCCCGTACCCAGGCGGATGAACGTCGACCGCAGGCGGCGCGCCCTGGCCGCCCGGCGCTCCGCCTCGGCGCGCAGCCGGCGCTCTTCCTGCTTCCGCTCGGAGCCAGCCGGCGGGCGCGGGGGTCGCTGGGTGGGTTTGCGCTTCTTGTTCGCCATGACAGGGCGCCATGGTAAGCGAACGCCGCGAGCGGCCCCGCGTTCGCCTAACTCGCGTTTATCATCGCCGGATGGCCTCAGCCCCGTCCCCGACCGAACCCGTCGCGCCCGAGTTGGAGATGGGCACGGAACGGCTCGAAGCCTTCAGCGATGCCGTGATCGCCGTGATCATGACCATCATGGCGTTCGGGCTGGAGGCGCCGGCCGGTACGACGTGGGCGGCGTTGTCCACGGCGATGCCGGGGTTGTTCGTCTATGTGCTCAGCTTCGCGTTCATCGGGATCTACTGGAACAACCATCACCACCTGCTCAGGGCGACCAAACGGATCAGCGCCGGCGTGATGTGGTCGAACCTTTTCCTGCTGCTGTGGCTCTCGCTCATCCCCGTCTGCACGAAATGGATCGGCGGTCCCCATGGCGCCTACAAGGATCCGTTGCCCGCCATCGCCTACGGCATCGTGTGCCTGATCGCCGGCGCGGCGTACACGCTGCTGGTGCGGATGATCATCAGGGCGAACGGCAAGGATTCGGCGGTGGCGCGGGCCATCGCCTCGGACGTGAAAGGCCCCGTCTCCATCGGGCTCTATGCCGCTGGGGTGGGCCTGGCGCTCCTCAGCCCGTATCTCTCGTACGCGTGCTACGCCGCGGTCTCGGTGATGTGGTTTGTGCCCGATCGGCGCCTCTCACAACCGGCCGCGTAGAACCGGCACCGCTGGACCGGCGGTAATCGTGACCTCCCCGTGCCGGCCCGGGTGTCCTTGCGCGGTTCCCGAGGGTGCGATGTGGGGCGTTCAGGGCGCCGAACGACCCGTTTGGCCTGGGTGTTGAGCCCTTCGACCGTTCCGTTCGGGCCGGATGGGTGGCTAGACTTGGCCGACCCCACGGGAGGACGCCCCGATGCCTGAGCTGGCTTCATCCGCCACGCTGCGGCCCTACCTGCCGCAACTCCTGCTGCGATGGCTCGCCGACGAGCCTGAGCGCATCGTGCGCGAGATCGACGGCTCCGTTGTCTTCGTGGACATCTCCGGGTTCACCAAGATGTCCGAACGGCTGGCACGCAAGGGCAAGGTCGGGGCCGAGGAGGTCACCGACGTCCTGGGATCGGTGTTCGCCCGGCTGCTGGCGCTGGCCTACGCCGAGGGCGGCGGGCTGCTGAAGTTCGGCGGGGACGCGCTGCTCCTGTTCTTCTCGGGGGATCAGCATCCACTTCGTGCGGTGCGGGCCGCGGACGGGATGCGCAGACGCCTGCGCGAGATCGGGCCCATCGAGAGTTCGGCCGGGCTGATCCGGTTGCGGATGTCGGTGGGCGTGCACAGCGGACGCTTCAACTTCTTCCTGGTGGGTGGATCGCACCGCGAGTTCATGATCGCGGGGCCCGCGGCCAGCGAGACCGTGCTGATGGAGGGAACGGCGTCGGCGGGCGAGGTGTTGATCAGTTCCTCGACGGCGCGGTTCTTGCCGGAGGCCTCGCTCGGCGCGTGGAAGGACGTGGGCTTCCTCCTGCGCAAGGCGCCCGGGGGCATCGCATCCGACTCCGCGGAGGCGACCATCGATCTGACCGGCGTCGATATCTCGATCGGCGTGCCGCTCGCCATCCGCGAGTACCTCCAGTCGGGCGCCGTCGAACCGGAGCATCGTAAGGTCGCCATAGCCTTCCTGCACTACAACGGCACCGACCTCCTGGTGTCCGAACAGGGTGCGATGTCGTGCGCGCTAGCCCTGGACGAACTGGTTCGCGATGTGCAGGTGGCGGCCGACCGCAGCGGCGTGACGTTCCTGGGGACCGACGTCGACCGCGATGGCGGCAAGATCATCCTGATCGCCGGTGCGCCGATGGCCGCGGGCGATGACGGCGAGCGGCTGCTGCTAACCCTGCGCGAGGTGGTGGAGAAGAACCGTCGTCTGGACGTCCGCCTGGGACTGAACCTGGGACCCGTCTTCGCGGGGAACATCGGTCCGTCCTATCGGCGCACCTACACCATCATGGGCGATGCGGTGAACCTCGCGGCCCGCCTGATGGCCAAGGCCGAGCCCGGCCAGATCATCGCGACCTCCGGCGTGCTCGAGGCCTCTGCGGTCAGCTTCCAGACCGACCCCCTCCCGCCGTTCATGGTGAAGGGCAAGGCCGCGCCGATCACGGCGTTCGCCGTCGGACCCGTCTCGCGCACGCGACGCGAGCGCGTCCACGAAGACCTCCCGCTCATCGGCCGCGACACCGAGCTTCGCGAACTCGAAGAGGGTCTGGCCGCCGCGCGTTCCGGCAGCGGGCGGCTGATCGAGATCGTCGGACCACCGGGCATCGGCAAGACCCGGCTGTTGCGCGAGGTCCAGGCCCGCTCGGACGGGTTCGTTCGGCTGGACGCGGCGTGCGAGCTGTACGGCGCATCGGTGCCCTATCTCCTGTTCCGCGACCTTTTGCGGGAGGCAGTCGGGCTGCCCGACGACGCGGACGACGCGGTGACGCTCGAGCGTCTGCGCGAGACCGTGACCGCGCGCGCGCCCAAGCTGGCGCCCTGGCTACCGCTCATCGCCGGTGTCGCGGGGCCCGAGCTGCCGCCCACCCCCGAGGTCCAACAGCTGGACGAGGCATTCCGCAAGGACCAGCTGGAACGCGCGGTGTGTTCGTTCCTGGCCGCCGCCCTCCCCGAACCCACCGCGATCACCATCGAGGACGGCCACTGGATGGACGAGCTGTCTCGGGACATCCTGCTCCGCCTGGTCTCCGAGCAGCTCACGAACGCGCCGTGGCTGATCTGCCTGACCCGGCGGGACGAGACCACCGGGTTCGTGGCGCCGGAACACCCCGCCGCGCGCACGCTGGCCGCGCAGCCGCTCGACGCGGACGCGGCGCTCCGCCTGATCCAGGCGGCCACCGAGGCCGACCCGTTCCTTCCGCGGGAGAGCGCGATGCTGGCCGAACGGTCCGGCGGGAACCCGCTGTTCCTGGAGGAACTGGTGCAGGTGGCGCGGGCGAGCGGCGTCGAGTCGCTGCCCGATTCGGTGGAGGCCGTGGTGACGGCGCAGATCGACCGGCTCTCCCCCGCCGCGCGCAGCCTGCTCCGCACCGTATCGGTCCTGGGGATCGCCTTCGGCCAGGACCTGGTGGACCGGTTGCTGGAGCCCGACGGCGCCGTGCCCGCGCCCGGCGAGTGGGAGGCGCTCGGGGAGTTCCTGGTGGCGCCCGAGCCCGGCGAGTGGCGGTTCCGTCACGCGCTCATGCGCGACGCCGCGTTCGAGGGCCTGCCCTACCGGCGCCGCCGCGATCTCCACGGGCGCGCCGGCACGCTGATCGAGGCGTCGGCCACCGATCCGGCCGACGTGGCCGAGCTGCTCTCGTTCCACTACTTCAACGCGCAGCGCTTGGCCGAGGCATGGACGTACTCCCTGATCTCGGGCGACCGCGCCCGCGAGAACTTCGCGAACGGGCAAGCCGCCGAGTTCTACGAGCGGGCGCTCGAGGCGGCGCGGAAGCTCCCCGACGTGGATGAACGCGCACAGGCGGAGGTTCGTGAATCGCTCGGCGACGTCCTGGTCCGGATGGGCGAATACGCGCGCGCGCGCGACGCGTTCAGCGGCGGTCGCAGGCTCCTGAGGAACGACCCCGTCGGCGAAGCCCGCATCCTGCTCAAGGCGGCGAAGATCCCCGAACGGATGGGCCGTTACTCCGACGCGCTGCGCCTGCTGGCGCGCGGCCGGAACATCCTGATGGGCCTGGACGGCCTGGACCAGAGCCGCCAGCGCGCGCGGATCTCGGTCTTCTACGCCTCGATCAAGGTGGCCCAGAGCTGCGGGAAGGATGCCATCACGTGGTGCGAGCGGGCCATCGCCGAACCGGCCGCGCCCGAGGACCCCGAAACGCTTGCACACGCCTACTACATCCTGGACTGGGCCCTGGTGCTCGAAGGCCGCGCGAAGGGCTACGCGAACTCCCACCGGGCCGTGGAGATCTACACGGAGCTGAACGACCCGGCCGGCCTGGCGTCCGTGTACAACAACCTCGGCGCGTTCGAGTACTTCGACGGACACTGGGACGACGCGGTCGACTACTACGAGAAGGGTCGCGACGCCCGCGAGCGAACGGGAGACCCGGTGAACGCCGCCTACGGCACGTGCAACGTCGGCGAGATCCGATCGGACCAAGGGCGGTTCGAGGAGGCCGACCCGCTCCTTCGGGACGCGATGAGGGTCTGGCGCGCGGCAGGCGACCGCGCGGGGGTGGCGTTCGCCGAGAGTCTGCTGGGACGACTGGCCAGCCGGGCCGGTCGGCCGGACGAGGCCCTCGAGCGGCTCACTCGCGCGCGCGAGGTGTTCGTGGAGGTCGGCAGCCCGATCGATGCGATGGACGCCGAGGCGCGGATGGCCGAGTGCCTGGTGTTCTGCGGCCGGGCGGACGCGGCGCTGGAACGATCCACCGAGGCTCTCGCGGATGCCGGGGCGCAGGAGGGCATGAACGGGCACACGCCGCTGCTCCAGCGGGTTCGCGGGTGGGCGCTGCTGCAGCTGGGACGGATGGGCGAGGCCCGCGAGGCGCTGGATGCTGCGCTCGCGGGCGCCCGGGAGCGCGAGGCGCCCTACGACATCGCCCTGACCTTGCGCGCCCTCGGACAGCTCGACCGGTTAGAGGGCCGAACCGTCGACGAGGAGTACGCCCTGGAGGCGCGGCGGATCCTGACCGAGCTCGGCGTGGTCGCCGTGCCGAACGTGCCAGACACGGCGAGCCGGGACAACCTGACCCTGCTCCCCGAAGCGGCGGTCCCCGCCCTGGTGGATCTCACCCAGGCCGAGGCCGACCTACTTCGAGGTTGACAGCCTCGGGTCCAGATCCGAACTCTTGACAACGATCCTCAGGTCGAGGGTCTCGGTTCGTCTGATCTGCGCGATGCAGGGCGTCCCGGTGAACACCTTCGGGCACCGGCTCAGGGTCGCCGGCGGTGTCGGGTCAACGGGCGAGTCGTTGTCGTCTGTCAGGTTGCCGTCGTACCAGACCTGATAGGCCTTAGTGAAGTCGGGCACGATGCTCCTGTCCAACAGCAGCCGGAGCCGGTAGAAGGCAACCCCGCCGTGAGGGTTGGGTCCGAGGCCCCCGCCGATCAGTTCGGCTTGCAGGACGTTGCCGAGACAGATGCTCCCGCCACAGAACTGCCCGATCGGTACGGCGCCCCGTATGGCTGCCGGGCCACCGGGGCCAAGCTCCTGGAGGGTGCCGATCCCCGTGGTGCCGGGCGGGAAGATCTGGGCGCCGACGGTGGTGTCGTCCGGACTCGGCGGAACGCCCGGCGTACCGGTGGTCTGAGACAGGTTCCCGGGTCCGATAACCTCGGCCGAGGATCCGGCGGCCGGCGTGACCGCGTCGGATAGCGCGGACTCCTGGCCGGTCCCGGCGCAGTTCGTCGCCTGAACGCCGAACCTGTAGCTGTCCCCGTTGATCAGGTCGCTCACCTGGGCGCTGGTGCTCGCGTCGGAGGTCTGGAAGCTGGAGGAGCCCTCGGTGGATTGGTCGTAGATGTTCACCGTGTAGTGGTCGATGGGCGCGCCACCGTCGGCGGGTGCGGTCCAGGTGAGG
>JANXVR010000080.1 GCA_025351565.1 Actinomycetes bacterium | reverse complement strand
TTCGTTCGCGCGCCCGGATCCACGGGCCAGGTGACCGCGACGCTGGACGCCCTGGACGGCCGAACGATCCGGATCACACCCATCAAGCTTCAACCGGACGGAGACGGTTCCGCGTGGATCGTCACGTCGGCGGACCTGACGCCGTTCGACCATCTGACCATCCGCGACGCCGGTGGAGCCGTGCTTGCGACGGCCCAGATCCAGGCCGCCTGACGGATGGAACCGCGCGCTAGCGCGTGATCACGAGCCGGCGGACCAGCCGTGGGGTAGCCCCGAAGCGGTACTTGTACTGGTAGTCGCCCTTCAGCAGGTCGAATCCTCTGCAGCCCGACTCCAGCGCCAGGCGGATGTCCTCCCCGACGAGCACCATGCCGGGAGCCAGGTTCCCCCATTTCCGGTCGAACGCGGAGTTGTAGAGGAAGAACGTGTGGTCGAATCGGAATCCGATGGTTCCCGCAGCCAACTCCCCGCCCACCTCGATGAACGTCAGGTTGAAGATGCTTTGCGGAAGGAACGCCTCGCCCAGCCGACGGAAGAAGATCTCCATGCCCGGCTGCATGAACACGCCCTTGGGCCCTTCGCTCATCCGATGCAGCTCGACGAACCGATCGAGCAAGGGGTTCAACGTCTCCCGCGTGGCCGTCTGGATCGTGAACGGCCCGGTCTCCGCCTCGAGCTTGTTGGCCTTGCGTTTGATCTCGTGCCGTAGCTTCGCGGGTAGCGCCTCCAGATAGGCGTCCCAGGAGCCGGGAAGCGGCAGGTACGGAGCCGTCCCGTTCTGGTCCTCGGTCTCCTGCACCCCGAGCCCTTGAGCGGCGGCGGCATCAGCCAGGAACCGGAGCCACGGGTTGTCGGCGGCGAGACCACGAAGATCGGCCTGCCGCCAATCCTCGCGAGCCTCCAGCCCAGCCCACAGCTCCTTGGCCACCGCTTCCTGCCGCTCGGGAACGCCCACCGGCCCCATGTAATCCGTGACCTCGGTGCCCCCGAGGAATCGCAGCGTGTCGTCGATCCGTTCGAATGCGACCGCCCCGATCTGCGCGCCATCGTCCTCCTCAGCGAAGGCGAGCAGGAGGTGTTCGGGTTGCTCCCCGAACTCCTCCCAATAGAGCTTGAGGTACCCGGGTGTGTGGAAGAACGTGCCTGCGGGATCGGCTTCGACGAGCTCGGCCCACCCACGGCGGTGGAAGTCGCGCCCGTCTTCGCTGAAGGTGATCTTCATAGGTGATCGATGCTATCGGGTGGGCCGCATGCCGCCGGGGAGCGCCGCCGGCCTACCAGCTCCCGCCGCCTCCGCCGCCGAACCCACCGCCGCTGAACCCGCCGCCTCCGCTGAACCCACTGGAGCCGCTCGAGGCCGGCGTTGCCGAGATGGTGCCCGCCACGCTGACCGAGAAGCCGTCCATCGCGTGCCCGAACGCCAGGTAGCTGAACGGGCCGGGCGACACGTACCAACCGGTATCGGCGGGTACCCCGAGCGCCTCGAAGGTCTTCGCCCATTTCTCGGTCACCCCGAAGACCACCGCGAAGGGCAGGAGCGTCGTGAACACGTTCTCCTGCTCCGCCCACTTGGCCGAGTACTCCTCGCACTTCTCCACCACGGTCCGGAATCCGCGAGCGCGGCGGAGCATGGCGGTGCCGACGGCGGTGCGCGCAGGCATGAAGTGCCCTCCGGACGCCATCGCGACACCCGCCACCACGATCGCGACCCCGACCAGCCCCAGATGCGTGAACTTCGCCAGCAGGAACGTCGCAACCAGACCCACCAGGATCAGCAACCAGCCTCGCGCGTGCCAGGTCGCCCGGATCTTGTCCGGGCGCACGACGAACCATCTTCGGTCCATGGCGTCCGCGTAGAGCTTCTCCTCCACCTCCACAAGCTTCGAGGCGAAGTGGGTTCGCAGGCTCGAGAGCGTGACGTCCTGCTCCTTCCCGAAGAGCCCAGCGTAGAGCAGTTGTTCGTACGGAAGGAGCGCTGTCTCGTCGGCCTGCAGTCGAACCAACCGCCAGTCCGCCTTCCCGAAGAGCCCCGGATCGGGGATCTCCTCGATGCGCAGGTATCCGCGGACGGCGAGGTCCACGATGGTGGCGGTGACGTCCAGGGTGGCGGCCCGTCCATCGATCAGCGTCCCCATCTGGCCCGGCCGGAGCCCTTCCGGCGGCGCAAACTCCACCGGCGCCGAGGCACCCGCCTGACCGAAGGGCACCGGTTCGTCGCCGGCGTTGCCACCGAGCACCTTGTCCACATCCGATCCAACGAACTCCCGGTCCCGACCCCGCCGCCAGGCGAGCAGGACAAACCCACCCACCAGCACGATCAGCAGTCCACCCGCCGCGCCCGCCGGTCCCGGCGCGACGCTGAACGCACGCCCCAGCGACCAGCGCTCGCGCTTCAGGATCTGGACCGGCACCGAGCCCTTCGGCATGGAGACCACCGCGGACAGGCCCTGGTACGGGAAAAGCGTGTCTGCTCCGAACGTCGCGGTCCCCCCGCCGGCCCGGTGCCGGGCCCGATCGCACGGGAGCTGCGACCCCTCCGCCCCCTGGAAGCAAGCGACCTTCAGGATCGCCGGGGCGCTCACGCTGACATGAACGTTGGAGATCGTCACCGCCCAGTTCGGGCCGACGGCGTTCCAGTACAGCTCCTCGTGATCGGCGAAGCCGTTGATGGCGCCGTGAACCAGGTAGTGGATGGTGTAGGTGTGGGGTCCGGTGAGGGTCGCGTTCGCGTCGCCGATCTTGATGGTGGTCACCTCGTGAGCGGTGGTCACATCGAACTTCGCGGACGCGCCACCGGTGGCTTCGACCCCCAAGACGTCGATGGGCGTCACCCGATCGAACGTGCCGTCCAGCGGGAAGACGGTCGGGATGTCACGCAGGATCCCGTGGTGCGGCGTGCTCCCGAAGTCGTAAGCGATCTGTTCGGTCACGTCAAGCGTCCCGTCGGGCCGCACGATGACCACCTCGTCGTAGCTGCTGATCCGCTCGGCGCCCTGGGCGCGGGCGGCGGGCCCGATCCAGACGAACACCAGGGCGACGGTGGCGATCACCGCCAGCGAACGGCGGGCGCGGATCGGCCTAGCCCACAGTGTGAGGCTGGGCACCGCTCGCCTCTCCTGCGCCGTTGAGCGCGTCCTGAAGTACGTCCCATGACAGCACGGCGCACTTGATCCTGATCGGGTACTTCACGACACCCTTGAGGGCGACAAGATCACCGAACACGTCCTCGGAGGGGTCGGCCTCACCGGCCATCATCCCCCGGAAGTCGGCCGCCATCTGCTTCGCCGCCTCGACCGTCTTGCCGGCGACGGCTTCCGTCATCATCGATGCGCTCGACTGGCTGATCGAACACCCCGCGCCCTGGAACGTCACCTCCGTGACGTTCCCGCCTTCCACGTTGGCGAACACGGTGATCTCGTCCCCGCACAGCGGGTTGTTCGCCGTGCAGGCGAACGTGGCCCCCGCAAGCTCCCGCTTGTTCCGGGGGCTCTTGTAGTGATCCAGGATCACTTCTTTGTAGATGTCGTCGAGCGCCACACTGCCTCCTCGCGGTCCCAAGATGTTCGGCAAGTTCAGAGGGTGAAGATACCGTCTGCCCTGGCTAGTGCGTCCACCAGTGCGTCTACCTCTTCCTTCGTGTTGTAGATGTAGAACGATGCGCGCGCGGTAGCGGGAACGCCGTATCGGCGCATGACCAGCTGCGCGCAATGATGACCGGCTCGGATCGCGACCCCATCTTCGTTCAAGATCGTAGCCAGGTCATGGGGATGCACGTCCTTGAACCAGAAGCTGACCGCGCCCCCTCGGTCTTCTGCGTTCATCGGGCCGAAGATCCGGGCGCCGGCATCCTCGAGCCTTCGCAGCGCGTACGCGGTGATGTCCAGCTCGTGGGCACGTACCGCGTCCATGCCCAGCGCGTTCAGGTAGTCGATCGCGGCGCCCAGGCCGACCTGCTGCGCGATCTGCATGGTGCCTGCCTCGAACTTGTAGGGCACGGTGTTCCACGTGGCGTGATCGTGGAAGACCTCACGGATCATCTCTCCCCCGCCGAACATCGGATCCATCGCCTCCAGGATCTCGGGCTTCGCGTAGAGGCCGCCGCTGGCGGTGGGAGCGAGCATCTTGTGGCCGCTGATCGCCAGGAAGTCCACGTCCAGCGCTTCCACGTCGACCGCCAGGTGCGGCACCATCTGGGCACCGTCGACGGCCACCAGCGCACCCACGGCGTGCGCCGCCCCGATCAGCAGCGCGAGCGGCGTGATGGTGCCCAGGGCGTTCGACATGCCCGTCACGGACAGGAGCTTGGTCCGCTCCGTCAAGAGCGAGCCCAGGTCGGAAAGATCGAGGAGTCCGTCGTCCGTCAACGGGATGTAGCGGAGCGTTGCCCCCGTTGCCTGTGTCGCCATCTGCCAGGGCACGATGTTCGAGTGATGCTCCATCTCGGTGATGAGCACCTCGTCCCCCGGCTTGAGGAACTTCCGAGCCCAGCCGTAGGCGACCAGGTTCATCGACTCGGTGGTCCCCCGAGTGAAGATGATGTTCTCCGGAGCGCGGGCGCCCACGAACGCCGCCAGCTTCACGCGCGCGCCCTCGAACAGCTCCGTTGCCTCTTCGCCGAGCATGTAGAGACCTCGGTGGGCGTTGGCGTTGTGGAGGCGGTAGAAGTCCGCCTCGGCGTCGATGACCTGGTTCGGCCGCTGGCTGGTGGCAGCATTGTCGAGGTAGACAAGGGGCCGGTCGCCGACCATCCGCGACAGGATCGGGAAGTCCGCCCGCACCGTTTGCACATCGAAAGGGGTCATGGCGTCCAGCTTAGGCCTGCACCGAGGCATCGACCGTGGCGTCGGCGGCCAGACCGAGCTCTGCACGGATCCCCTCATACCCCTTGGCCTCGAGTTCCAGGGCGAGCTCCGGGCCGGCAGTCTTCACGATCCGGCCTTGCATCATCACGTGGACCACGTCGGGCGCGATGTAGTTGAGCATCCGCTGATAGTGGGTGATAAGCAGCACGCCGAGTTCGGGCCCGACCAGCTCGTTCACGCCTTCTGCCACCAGTTTGAGCGAGTCGATGTCCAGGCCAGAGTCGGTCTCATCCAAGATCGCGATCTGCGGCTCGAGCACGGCGAGTTGGAGGATCTCGTTCCGCTTCTTCTCTCCGCCGCTGAACCCCTGGTTCACATATCGATTGACCATGGCGTCTTCGATGTTCAGCTTGTCCATCTGCGCCTTCATGTGCTTGCGGAAGGCCAGGGCGCCCACCGGTTGGCCCTTGATCGCCGAATACGCCGTGCGCAGGAAATTCACAACGGAGACGCCGGGAACCTCGGTCGGGTACTGCATCGCCAGGAACAAACCGCGCTTCGCGCGCTCGTCCGGGGGCAGTTTGGTGATGTTCTCCCCCTTGAAGATCACCGACCCCTTGGTGACCGTGTAGCCGGGGCGGCCCATGATCACGTTGGAGAGGGTGGATTTACCCGACCCGTTCGGGCCCATCAGCGCATGGGTTTCCCCTTGCTTGACCACCAGGTCGATGCCGCGAAGGATCTCTTTGCCTTCCACCTCGGCGTGCAGGTCGCGAACCTCCAGGGTCGCGGGCCCGTTGTCGTTCTCAGCCATCTCCCACCTCGATCAGGATGTCGTCGTCGTTGATGGTCACGGGATAGACCGCGACCGGTGCCACGGCCGGGAGCGAGCGCGGCTTCCCGGTGTTCAGGTCGAACGTCGAACCGTGCTTCGGACATTCGATCGTGCAGAGGTCGATGTCGACCTCACCCTTGTCCAGCCACGCGTGCTCGTGCGAACACACGGCATCGACCGCTCGGAAACCCTCGTCGCCGAGGTTCGCCACGGCGATCCATCGCCCGTTGATCTCGAAGCGCCGGGCCTCCCCCACCGGGACCTCGCCGACCGCGCACACGCGCGTCATCGGATCCCCCGTTCCAGCTCTTCCTGGATCGCGAGTTCAGCGTTGGTTCGGACCTCTTCGATCTGCACGCGGTCCAGGACCTCTTGGAAGAAGCCGGTCACGATGAGCCGCTCGGCCTCCTCGCGAGGGATACCTCGGCTGGTGAGGTAGAAGATGGTGTCCTCATCCACCGGACCGACGCTGGCCGCGTGGCCGCAGCGCACGTCGTTCGCCTCGATCTCCAGGTTCGGGATGGCGTCCGCTTTCGCGTGCTCCGACAGCACGATGTTCCGGCTGGTCTGCATGGCGTTGGTCTTCTGTGCGTCGGGACGAACGTGAACCCACCCGCTGTAGACGGCTCGGCTGTGATCGCGGAGCGCCCCCTTGTAGAGCAGGTCCGACGTGCAGTTCGGCGCCACGTGATCCTGGATGGAGCGGTGGTCGAAGTGCTGATCGCCGTCGGCGAAGAACACCCCGAGCTGCTCGCTGAAGCCTCCCGGCTCGGCCAAGATGACCTCGTTCTCAACGCGGGATAGATCGGCGCCGAACCCGACGGCGAG
>JANXVR010000076.1 GCA_025351565.1 Actinomycetes bacterium | reverse complement strand
CGTAGGAACCCTCGACCGCGGCGGTCACGGTGAGCCGTTCGTAGAGCTTGACCTGTTGGACCAGGGCCAGGGCCCCTTCGGGCATGGCGCCCTGCGCGATGGGATGGGCGCCGTGCTCGTCGGCCATGCACGTGACCTCGACCACGTCGTCATCGCGCAGGCCACCGATCCCGCCGCGGTTGGGGACGTTCAGGATGAGCGGCACCTTGCGGCGCCGCATCGCCGCGGCCATCACGGCGATGGCAACACCCTGGTAGCCCTCGTCCTCGAAGACGTCGCCGGGTTCGCCGGGTTCGTCGGGGACCGTCTGGCCAAGCTCGCGCGCGAAGTACGTGGCGTCGCGCTCGCCCATCGCGCGTTCCCAGGCTGCACGTGCGCCCGCGAGATCGCCCGCGTCGATACACGAACGGAGTACCGGCCAGAGCGCGTGGTTCAGCATCTGGAGCTGGCTTCCGCGCGAACTGCCCGAGCCGCGGATGTGCTCAACCGCCCGGTCGCGGTAGTAATAGAAGTAGAGGTACTCCATGGGGAGCATCCCGATGGAACGGACCAGCTCCGCATCGAACAGCCGCCAGTGCCTGTCGGCCGCCTGGAGTTCCTCGAACCGGTCGAGGAGTTCGGGCATGCGGTCGCGGCCGTCGACGAGCACGCGGTGGATCCATCCGCAGTGATTCAGCCCGAAGTAGTCCGCGTGTACCTGTTCGCGGGGCTTGCCTAGGAACTCGGCGACGCTCCGCTGCATGGAGATCGGGCCGTCGCAGATCCCCACCGCGCGCACGCTCGAATGGTCGTGCAGCGCCTGCATCACGATCCCGACCGGGTTCGTGAAGTTCACGAGGAGCGCGTCGGGCGCGGTCTCTTCGATGAGGCGGGCGTACCCGAGCATCGCCGGGATGGTTCGAAGCGCCATCGCGAACCCGCCGGGCCCGGTGGTCTCCTGCCCGAGCACCCCGTACTTCAGCGGCACCTCTTCGTCGACGGCTCGCGCGCCCTCCTGCCCCGGCCGGATGGCCGAGAAGACGAAGCGCGCGCCCGCGATCGCCGCGCGAGGGTCGGGTTCGCCCCGAACGGTGAACCCGGCTCCCCACTCCGCGCACAGGTGCCCGCCCAGGGCGGTCATCAGTTCCAGGCGCTCAGGGTCGGTGTCGTGGAGCACGACCTCGTGAAGGCCCAGATCGCCCTCGGCGGCCGCGAGTCCGCGCAGGACGAACGGGGCACGTACGCCCGAGCCGAGCAACGTCATCTTCATGTCGTATCTCCTTCCCGGGTCACGCTACGCGATGGGCTTGACGGTGCGCGGTCGAGTCTGTGGATCACCGGCACGGTATATGCCTGAAAGGCTATCCACATGACGATGACGGCTGAGCATCTGGATCGCACGTTCGCCGCTGGCCGAACTGCTCGAAGCCGCGGCCGACATCGCAACCTGCGCCGTCCTGGCCGTACGAGTGGGTTCAGCGTTCGAGCGAGAACTCTGAGTAGACGTCCATGCCCGCGCGCAGGGTGTTGAGTACGACGCAGTAGCGCTCGGCGCTCTTCAGCAAGCGCGCTGCGCGTTGTTCGTTGACGTCGGCGCCGACACGCACCGACGTTCGGCAGCGGATCGCGGTCAGGCCGATGGGGAACTCGCGTCCCATCGCCAGGGTGCCTCGCGGATCCCAGTCGCCTTCGACCTCGACCCGCACATCCAGCAGCTCGATCTCCTGGTTGGCGGCGACCATCCGGAGCGTGACCTCTTGGCAGGCGGCGAGCGCCGCAAGGAGCAGGTCCCCTGAGCAGGGAACGTCGCCGGTACCGCCCACGGCCGGGTGGGCTCCCGAACGCCACGTGACGTCCGGGGTGGAGTCGGGGGTCACCGCACAGTGGAGCGGATCCGCTAGGTCGCTCAGCGCGCTTCGAACCCGGAGCGTGAGCGGGGCGGAGGCCGGATCGGCTTCGTAGGCTTCGCGGAGCGGTCGTTGCAGCGCTTTGATGTCCACAGGGTCTCCGGTCGGTCGGGTCCGGCGAGCATATCCGCCCCGCTGCGTCCCACCCCGCCGGTACGATGTCGGGATGAAGGTACGCGCGTTCCTCGCTGATTCGGTCCAGTCCGTCGACGGGAAGCTCTACGTCCTGGGGGCCGGGTGGAATCGGATCACGGCGGGCGGGTTCCCGGCTCATCACGACCGGGTGGGCATCGGGGTCTTGCTCACGGTGGAGACCGGCGAGGCGGGCGAACACAACCTCGAGGTGTCTCTCCTCAACGACAAAGATCTGCCCGTAGCGCTGTTCGCGGATCCGTCGGGGAACGAACAGTTCGCGCTGAACGCCACCTTCCAGACGCAGGAGCCCGACGACGAACTCGGCGACGTCCAGGTCCCGTTGGCACTGAACCTGAACGGCCTGACGTTCCCGGCGCCCGGTACCTACGCGTTCTCGTTCCGCGTGAACGGCGCGGAGGCCGAACGTCTGCCGTTCCGCGTGAGTCCCGCGATGGCGGGCGCGGCCGGTGACCCGGGCTCCGGCACCTCCACGGCGCCCGGCTACCTGTAGGGTCTGCGTGGGTTCACGCCGCCCGCCGACTAGCCTAGACTGGCGTGGATCGCGCCCCCCGCGCTCGCAAGGAGGTCACCTGTGGAACGTCAGCAGCTCGCTCGACGGTACCTGGACGGTCAGATGGGGAGGCGGGTCTTCCTTCGCCGGCTGATCGGGCTCGGCGTTGCGCTACCCGCCGCCATCGCTTACGCCGATCTCCTGCAGGCTGATCCCGTCGCGGCCGCCGCCTACGACTACTACGTGGGCGTTCAGGACGCCTTCGCTCCCACCCCGCTTCGAACGACGTCGTTCGGTCAGACGATCGAGTGGGGGTTCCAGGGCAGTGTGTATACGCACACCGCAACCGACCCCACCCTGGTCATCAACTCAGGGCCGAAGACGCCGTGGAACATCTATGACCAGCAGATGTCGTTCTCGGGCACGTTCCGCTACCGATGCACCGAGACCGTTCACCCCTTGATGAGCGGGGTCGTGAAGGTCCCGATGGTCGCGTCCCCGCTCAGCGGCGCATTGGGCACCTCGTTCACGCTCGGCTGGTCCAACATCTCCGGGCTGACGGAGTATTCGTTCGACGTTCAGCGCAAGGGACCATCGGACTCCCTCTGGCAGAGATGGATCACAGGGACGTCGGACCGGGCGGCTCTCTACGATCCGCCGACAACGGGGATCTACGCGTTCCGGGCGCGTGCCCGCAACACCGCATCGGGGAAGCTCAGCGGCTGGTCCCCGGTGAAGAAGATCACGGTGACCTAGGTGGCTCCACGGCGTCGCCGCCCCCCGCGAAGGAGTTCGAACCAGGTGCCCATCCAGGCGGAGAGCGCACCGAGGCATACCAGGGGCAACACGCGCCGATAGACCGCTGCGAGTTCGGGTCCGCCCCACGCCTCGACGTTCCTGGTAGTGCTGCCGATCCGCCGAGGGAGGTAGCCGAACAGATGCTTGTCCACGACCTCACGCCTGATCACCCGTTGCCCCCTTGGCGTCGCATCGATCAGGATGCGACCGAATCCGCGACCGCGCTCAAGATGATGCCGCACCATCGCCCGCGTGGTGCGGCAGGGACTCGAGTGCACGATGATCACGTCGGCGGCGCGGAACGCTTGATAGCCGCGCTGCGCGAGGGCGTGATTCACGACCGTATCTTCGCCCGCCCGCAGATCGCCGGGGAAGCCGCCGGCCCGCAAGAGGATCTCTCGCTCATACGAACAGTGGACCGGCGGGCCTTCCAGTTCTCCTGAAGGACGCCCTGGGAGAGCGCTCGAGTGATCCAGGAAGTACGCCGCCCATCCGGCCGCCGTACGGGTCCCGTTGAGCGTGGAACCCGTGACCATCGGATACCCGCGCTCGTGCGCCCGGATCCGTGCCGCGAGGCTCCCTTGTGGCAGTTCGATATGCGAACCCGGGAACGAGACGAAGTCGCCGCGGGCGAGTTGGAGGCCGGCGTTGCGCGCGGCTCCGGGCAGCACGGCGTCGGGGAGTTCGACCAGGGTGACATCGGGGAAGCACCGGCGAACCACCTCGGCCGTGCCCGGACTACCGCTCACCACGACGATCGTCTCGAAGGGTGCGTGCGTTTCTTGCGTGACCACGGACCGCACGACGCGTTCGATGCGGCCGGCGTCCTCGCGCGCGATCACGATCGCCGAGAGGACCGGCGCGTCGGGATCGAAGCACTCGTTTTCGCGGAGGGCGTCGATCCCCGCAGGATCGGATGGGGGCGGAAGAACGGAGAGGCCGGCGGGGCGCGGAACCCAAGGGCGCGCCGGACCGGGCGGCGCCAGCAGGCCGTCGTAGTCGCCCTGGAACTCATGCCCCGGATCGGCCTCGCGGTACTTCTGCGAACGCGCGTGGCGGCGCGCCTGGGTCAGGCTCGCGAGGTGACGGATCCGTACCGTGGTCGTTCGCCGATGGCTGGCCGGGATGGACACCGGTACCGGAACCAGGTGGAGCCGGGCCTCGGGCAGGAGCTGTCCCGGTCGCCATGCGAACGCCCGGAACACCCAGAGGTCATCGCGGTCGAACACGTCCTCGCCCGTCATGCGGTGCACCAGGAAGCCGTACGCGGCGTCTCGGTCGGCATCGGTGGAAGCGAGGTGTTCTCGGAGGGCGGCCGCGTCTTGGGGGTCGAGGCGCTCGTCGGCATCGAGGAAGAGCACCCAGCGCGGAGCCAGGTCGGCCGCCGCGTCCAGCAGCTCCTGCCGGTTGCGCGCATCGTCCCAGCCGGCTGCGCCGGGTCGCGGTGGGTGGGCCAGCATCGTGTGAACCAACGGTTCCGTTTGCAGGAGTGCCCGCGTTCCATCATCCGAACCATCGTCCAGCGCGATCGCTGCGTCGGCGAACCCTCGGACGTTATCGAACCAACCGGGGAGATCTTCCTCGCCGTTGCGAACCGGCAGGAGCACCACGAGCAGAGGCCGCACCGACGGATCGCCAACCGCAGCATCGGTCAGCGCGTCGAGTCCTGCCGACGAGAGCAGCGCCGGGAGATCCTTCGGCCTCGAGGGCTTCGGTACCAGGGTCCGAGGGGGGGCACTGAGCCCGCCGAAGGAGACCGGGTACGTCCCGCGCGGGTCTGCCTCGTGATACTTGCGTTCGCGAGCGCGGATCAGCTGAGGGCTCGCGGCACCGACGTGCTGCAGGGCCACGGTCGTGCGGACCCATGCCTGGCGAGGGATGCTCACCGGCACCGGGTGGAAATGTAACGGCGCCTCGGGAAGCTCCTGGCCCGGTTCCCACGCGAACACGCGGTAGACCCAACTGGCGGTGGGGTCGATCTGGTCGTTCCCCCACGCTCGGCGGTGCAGCAACCCGTAGGCGAGGCCCGGCACTGCGTCCGTAGCTAGGAAGTCACGGAGTACGGCGGCGTCGTCGGGTTCGATGCGTTCGTCGGCGTCGACCTGGACGATCCAGTCCGGAGCCTGCGCGGCGGCGGCCTCCAGCAGACGACGCCGATTGCGTCCGTCGTGCCATCCCTCGGCTGAAGGCCGGGGTGGGTTCGTCAGCACCGTTCGCACGATCGGGGAGGCTTCGAGGAGCGCGCGCGTGCCGTCGGTTGAGCCGTCGTCCAGCGCAACGACCGCCTCGCACCAGGCCGCGGCCGAATCCAGCCACCGCGGGAGGAGCGCCTCTCCGTCACGAACAGGCAGTAGGCCCACGATCATCGGTCGGTCGGCGGGGCCACCTGCGAGCCACGCGAGCGCTTCCCTTCGGATGCGCTCGATGTCCAGGTTGCCGGGACAACCGGTGTCCGCGGCGATCTCTCGATGGCCGACGATGTGGTCGGTGTCGACCGGGATCCCCCAGCGCTCGCTCGCGCGCGCGATTAGCCGGGCGACGCTCGCGTACTGCACATCGGTCCGCCGGACGCCGCCCGGATCGCCGTCATCCACCAGCTCGAACCCGATGCTGGTGAGGTTGGGACTCTCCCCGGCCGCCACCGCTCCGCGCGCCATCGCGGCTGTAGGTTCCGCTACCCGTCCCGCGTGGTTGGCGGCGTCGGGTTCATCGACGAAAACGGCGACGCGCCCGTCGAGTCCGACCAGGTAGTGCGCGCTGACGCCGCTGCGCGGGTCCTCGAACCAGTACGCCGCCGAACGGAACGAGCCAACGGTGGTGTGCACCACGATCCACGAGGGGGTATGCCCGTCTCGTCCGGGGATCCGATGAGGAGAGGAGCGCGGTTCGACGATCACGCCCGAGGATAGGCGCCTATCGCTAGACAGTCAGGGGTGCGGTGTGGGGGCCGGCGGACATCCGGAGGCGTTCTGCCCCGTCCCGACCGGCGCGGGCTTGTAGGCGCTCGTCACGAACAACGCCACGTTGTAACCGCCCAGCTCTGAGGCCGGAACCTGCTTCAGCGCCACGTTGCCGAAGTACTTCTGCACGACGGCCGCCTCCGCGCCGTGACCCGGCGCGTACGCGATCACGGTGCCCTTCACGCTTGACCCGAACGTCGGGTACTGCGCGATGCCCGGCGCCACGTTGAACCCGGCCTGCGACAGGATGGTCTCGACCCCGGTCGCCGTGCCGCCGGACGAGTGGTCGACGACCGGGAGTTCTATGTTCGCCTCGGAGACCGCGACCCCGCCGCCGAAGGACGTGCCGGTCTGGGCGGGGAGCGGTTTCCCGTTGCGGAGCGCCGCGAAGAGCTGCTGGGCCGAGGGGTCCATGTTCAGGATGTCCAGCGGGATCGACGACCACGACGGCTGCGCCGTCCCGGGCGTGGCCGGCACGTCCCGGAACACCACGTCGCCCGTGCTGACCCCTTGGAGCTGGCCCACGAGCTTGACCAGGTCGGCGATCTTCAGCCCGGAGTCGCGTCGCAGGCTGGACAATACGGGTTGGACCATGCCGGGCAACCTGGGGAGCTGGCTCGGCTGGAGAAGGGTGTTGAGCACCGCACGGAGGAAGGCCTGCTGGCGCCCGATCCGGCCGAAGTCCGGGATGAAGTCGCACGGCAAGCTCCTGGATCGAACGTACGACAACGCCTGGACACCGCTCAGGTGCTGGCAGCCGGGCTTGAGATCCAGCCCGGTGTTCGGGTCGACGATGTGGCCGGGCGCGGCGTAGTACACCTGCGTCGAAGCACCGGTTGCCGACTCCTGCGTCAGGTTGCCGGGCGTGTTGACGTCGTAGGCGGGGATGCACATATCGACGCCGCCCAGCGTGTCCACCACGCCCTGGAACCCCGCGAGATCGACGTAGAGGTAGTGGGTGATCTTCAGGCCGGTGAGGGCATAGACGGTCTGCGCGACCAGCTTGGGTCCGCCGCCGTTGATGCCGCCTTCGAAGGAGGCGTTGATCTTGTTCTGGCCGTGACCGGGGATGTTCACCCAGAGGTCCCGGGGGAACGACAGGATGGTCGTCTTCTGCCCCACCTGTGTGTGCACCAGCATGATGACGTCGGAGCGGGCCGAGCCACCGATCGCCGAGTTGGTGCCGAACTGCGATTGCTGGGCGGCGCTCAGGCCGGTCCTGGAGTCCGAGCCCAGGATGAGGTAGTTGCACGCCTGCGTCGTGCAAGGCCCGACGGCTGGGTCGGGGGTCCCGCTCGCCGTCGTTTGATCGAAGTGGGTGTCGGTGTTCCTGGAGTTGTTGATCTGAACGACGGCCAGGCCGTAGGCGGTGACCCCGCCGATCACCAATGACAGCGAGGCGGTCGCCGCGACGAGCACGCGCGAGATCCGACCCAGTGGACCTGAGGACATGCCGTTAGCCTACCGAGGTCGGCAGGGTGCGGGCATCCCGGTTCGTTGCGTTCCCGTGATGGTTGCCCGGGCTAGTAGCCGTAGTGACCGCTGCCGCTCGCGGTCGCGGAGGGGGCGGGGCCACTTGAGCCGCTGGCGGTCACCGCATAGAAGTTGCTCACGCCCTGACCCGAGGCCGCGCCGGGGCTGTCGCTGGTGAAGGTGTAGAGCGGCATCCCGTTGTAGGTGACCTGGGTTGTGCCCTCGGGGCGGGCGATCGTGCCCAG